>CAXTSH010000050.1:0-23806 GCA_964246925.1 uncultured Acetobacteraceae bacterium | reverse complement strand
ATCTCGTGGCACTCCCACCCACGCGTTCGGCCCGGCCAGCCCGGAATTCCTCCCGCTGCGCATCCTCTTCGAGGACGAGCACCTGATCGTGCTCGACAAGCCGGCCGGCCTGGTGACCCACCCGGCACCCGGGAACGAAAGCGGGACGCTGGTCAACGCCTTGCTCGCTCACTGCGGCGACGCGCTGCCCGGCATCGGCGGCGAGCGCAGGCCCGGCATCGTTCACCGCCTCGACAAGGATACCTCGGGTGTGATGGTCGTCGCCAAGACCGAGGCCGCGCTGGGTTTACTCTCGGCCGACTTCGCCAGCCATGATCTCGAGCGATCCTACCTCGGCCTCGTCTGGGGTGCGCCCCTGAGCGCGGCCGGCACCTGGTCCGGTCGCATCGGCCGCGATCCTCGCGATCGCAAGCGGATGGCGGTCGTCTCGCACGGCGGCAAGGTTGCCACTACGACCTTCGAACGGCTTGACGGACACGGCGTCGCCGTTTCACTCCTTCGCTGCCGGCTCGAGACCGGCCGAACCCACCAGATCAGAGTCCATGCCGCCGCAGCCGGTCATCCGCTGGTGGGCGATCCCGTCTATCTCAGACGCGTCCCCGCCGTCTCGAC
Source organism: uncultured Acetobacteraceae bacterium (assembly GCA_964246925.1). Taxonomy (GTDB): domain Bacteria; phylum Pseudomonadota; class Alphaproteobacteria; order Acetobacterales; family Acetobacteraceae; genus CAXTPV01. Next base: position 23,194 of record CAXTSH010000050.1, on the reverse strand, counting down.
CACCCTCGAGCCCGGCCTTCGAACGCGCCTCCTCGACTTCCCACGCCAGGCGCTGCACGCGTCGGTTCTCGGATTTCGGCATCCGTCGACCGGCAGCTTCATGCGTTTCGAGACGCCCGTCCCAAACGATTTTGTGATCCTGCTGGAGCACCTCGGCCTGCCCACCGCGCTGCACAATTCTTGACAGGACTAGCTTGGTCCGGTATGCAATCTCCTGCAGCGAGGAGGTGGAATCCGCAGCGACCCTCCCACTCGGACGCAAGCCGTCAAGTGCATGTGATCCGCTTTATGCGCCCAACAATTGCTGCGTTGCGAAACCGGGTCTTCTGCCAGGCCTTTATGGATGGAGAAGACCGCGCCTCGCAGGCGAGAAGGAGCCTTCGACCATGGCCGCCAGCATCATCAACGTTGCCCCGGAAGGCAACCTCTCCCGTTACCTGCAAGAAATCCGCAAATTCCCGATGCTCGCGCCTGAGGAGGAACTTAGCCTCTCCCTTCGCTGGCGCGATCATGAGGATACCGAAGCCGCTCACAAGCTCGTCACGTCGCATCTACGCCTCGTGGCTAAGATTGCCATGGGCTATCGAGGCTATGGCCTGCCGATCGGTGAGCTGATCAGCGAGGGCAACGTCGGCATGATGCAAGCCGTCAAGCGCTTCGATCCTGATCGCGGGTTCCGCCTCGCCACCTATGCGATGTGGTGGATACGCGCCGCGATCCAGGAGTACATCCTTCACAGCTGGTCTTTGGTGAAGATGGGCACGACCGCTGCGCAGAAGAAGTTGTTCTTCAATCTGCGTCGTCTGAAGGGTCAGATGCAGGCGATTGAAGACGGCGACCTGAAGCCGGAGCAGGTCGGCAAGATCGCGAAGGCTCTAGACGTCCCGGAGCAGGACGTCATCAGTATGAACCGCCGGCTTGCGGCGCCGGATCACAGTCTCAACGCGCCGGTCCGGGCAGACAGCGAGGGTGAGTGGCAGGACTGGCTCGTCGACGAGGGTGAAAGCCAGGAGCAGGCGCTTGCCCAACACGAAGAACTCACGGGACGTCGCGCCCTGCTCGGCAGCGCTTTGCAGACATTGAACGACCGCGAGCGACACATCCTGATCGAGCGACGTCTGAAGGACAATCCGACCACGCTCGAAGAGCTCTCACAGCAATACAATATCTCCCGCGAGCGGGTCCGCCAGATCGAAGTCCGGGCCTTCGAGAAGTTGCAGAAATCCATGAAGTCCCAGGTTGCCGAGCGTCGCGTAGTCGCGATGGCAGCCTGAAGCCGTCGAGCGTTGTCAGGAGGACGTCCCCGACTTTTTCGGAGGCGTCCCCCACTCAGCAACCAGGACGTCGATTTCTTCTGTCAGGCGAACTTGTGCTCGCGCGTCCCGTAGTGCCAGCCAGCGTCCGGCGCCAAAAATTAGTGCCTCACTGACCAGCCAGCCCAGGCCGCCTGCGAGCCACGCCCATGCCACGGCGGACATTCCTGACAACATCTCGAGGGCCCGCGCAAGGCTCGGCGGCACATCGTGCCAGAGGCGACACACCGGACCGATCGCCGCCGCGACATTACAGAGAAACACTGCTCGAGCCCCGGCGCGCTCCAGGCGATTGTCCGAAATCCGCACCAGGATCGACGGCGCCAGCAGGGTTACCAGAAACAGTACAGTCGCCGGATCGATCATCATCACGGCGCCGCAGCCAAGACCACCCAGCCAACCGGTCGGGATCGCCCGCTTCCGCGCCACTGATGCGCTCACGATAACATCTGCATCAGGAGGGCGACCGCACAGGCCGCCGCCCCGACCACGGCCACCCCTTCACGGCCGAAGCGCAACGCGATCGCCTCACGTTCCTCTCCGGCGGTCGCCAGCTTGTCCCTCAACACCTCCAACGTCTTGATGCGTTCATGCGCCTCCGCCTGCGCCGTTGTCTCCCGAGCCAGTGCTTCCTGGTCGGCCGCGACCGCCAGCAGCGCGGCAGGATCGCCGTCGGCAATTGCCTGCTCTAGAGCGGCTCGACGCACATTGCGGCGCGACATCCCAGGCCATTGCTGAAGGCCGGCCAGCACGGGGCTCGCAAGCCGCCGCGTAAGGTTGGGCAGGCCAGCCGCTCTGAAATCCGTCGACAGCGAGGCGATGAGGCGCAGTTCGGCAAGCGCATCGTTTGAACGTACCGACTTCAGGCCAGCCGCCGTTCGCCGCACCGAGATGAACGCCATCAGATGCTGGTCAAGGATGCTGGCGTCGCCCGACCCCTCGCACACGCGCTCAAGCGACGGCAGGAGAGTAGCCAGCCCCGCAACTGGATGGCGGGCCAGCATCGGCGACGCGCACGACATGGACGGATTGAGCTCGTAGGTGAGCTTGAGCATGGCCGCCTCGCTGCGCGTCACCGCCATCGCCCGGCGCGCCGCGGCGATCGCAAGCTCTCGCCTCGGACCCGGCGCTTCGTCCATGGCGCGTAGGATAAGCGCCTCGCTTCCCAGCAGCGAAACCACGCTCGCCCTTGGCACCAGCGGGCTACTCCCGGTCGCTGCCAGCAATCCCGGAAGGCCATCCGGCATGCAGCGCAAGCGGTCCCACACGAGCGGTGCTTCGGGGTCGAGCATGCGCACGACCCGGCTCAGCAGGGCTGCACGCGCGTTCGGGTCGACGTCGCGTTTCCTGCCCATCGACGTCCGCAACCCACCCGGATGGACGGTCGTCTCGAGCCGTTCGGCAAGAACCACTTCGTTCAGCCCGCGTCGCAGCCACGCGTCGATCTGGCCGCACTCGAGCGCCTGAGCCACCGCGTCCGGGTGCTCTGCGGCCAGGAATGCGAGCTGCGGCGCATTCCAGACTTCGCGACCCGCCAGCACCATCGGAATGGCGGCATTGACCCGCTTGCGCGAGCTTGCGGCCGGTGCCGTGAGCGTCGAAGTCCGGGCAAGCCGCTCCGGCGTCGGCCGTTGCGAGGGCTGATCGGACAGCATGGCCGCGATGATCTCACCGAGCCCGAACGGAATCCGCCGCCCGTCCGTCAATGCCGCGAAACTCCCTTGCCAGAGCTTCCGCTCGACGATCTCCGGTTCCGGCACGCCGGCCAATGGCGTCTCGCCGAAGTAAAGCGCGAGCAACGTCACCCCGAGCGCGTAGACGTCGTCCGCGATCGTTCCCGGACCCCGCCCCTGCGGGACGCAGGACGCGGCGGCTGGTGTCTCGTAGATCGCAGGCTGCAGGCTGGCTGGAGGGGTCAGCCAGAACGGACCCAGTTCGACGCCGTCCTCGCCGGCGAACAGGTTCTCGACCCGGATCGCCCGATGCGTCAATTGCTGGGCCTGCATTCTCTCGAGGATGGCGGCTACCGGGCGCACCACCCTGTTCATCAGCGTCTGTTCGTCGAGGTCACCCTTGCTGATCGCCCCGCCGAGCGGTCTGGGGCAAAGGATCCAGTCGATCCCATGCATCGTGACCCGTCCGGCCGGCAGGATCACACCCGGTATCGACATGCGCGACAGCATGTCGAGCCACGGATGCGGCGGCATCGAAGGCTGAACCGGCAGCGCTGCAAGCGGCCAAGAGGTCGCGGCTATACTGCCGTTCTCGCGGGCTCTCCGTGCGCCGGCCACGAGCGGCGAGTATGGACAGGCCGGATCGGCCGTCGCCTCGACGAAAAAACGATCGTTTTCGGACTTGCCGCTCGCCATCCTGGCCTGCGCTTCTCAACCCGTGTTCACCAAGTCTCGCCGTCCTCGATGAAGAAACGACTAACGGCGCCGATCAGACCTCGAACGGATCCCTGACCAGGATGGTGTCGTCGCGTTCCGGCGACGTCGACAGCAGCGTGACTGGCACTTCGGTCAGCTCTTCGATCCGGCGCACGTACTTGACCGCCTGCGCCGGCAGCGCCGCCCAGGACTTGGCGCCACGCGTCGACCCGCTCCAGCCCTCGATCGTCTCGTAGCACGGCCGCACCGCCGCCTGGCTTGCCATGCCGGCCGGCAGCCGGCGCAGCAAAGCCCCGTCCACCTCGTAGCCGACACACACGCGCAGGTCCGCCATCCCGTCCAGCACATCGAGCTTGGTCAGCGCCAGCCCCTGGATCCCGCCCACCTTGACCGCCTGTCGCACCAGCGCCGCATCGAACCACCCGCACCGGCGTGGCCGCCCCGTGACGGTGCCAAACTCGTGCCCACGTTCGCCCAGCGTCCGGCCTGTCGCATCATCGAGCTCGGTCGGAAACGGCCCCGCCCCGACCCGGGTCGCGTAGGCCTTGGCGATCCCGAGCACGAACCCCGCCGCTCCCGGGCCGACCCCGCTCCCGGTCGCCGCCTGGGCTGCCACCGTGTTGCTGCTGGTCACGAACGGATAGGTCCCGTGATCGACGTCCAGCATCACCGCCTGCGCCCCCTCGAACAGGACGCGCTTGCCCGACCGGCGTGCCTCATCGAGCCGCTCCCAGACCGGCTCGAGAAACGGCGCCAGCCGCTCTCCCACCGACAGCAGGAAGGCGAGCAGGGCCTCCTTGCGGAACACCTCCGCCCCGAGCCCCGCCAGCAATGTGTTGTGGTGGAGCAGGATCTCGTCGAGCTTGGCGTCCAGCGTTCCCGGCTCTGCCAGATCGCACATCCGGATCGCCCGCCGCGCCACCTTGTCCTCGTAGGCCGGCCCGATGCCCCGCCCCGTCGTTCCGATCCTGCGCTCGCCGCGCGCCGTCTCGCGCGCCCGGTCGAGTGCCGCATGCAGCGGCAGGATCAGCGTCGCGTTCTCCGCAATCCGCAGATTGTCAGGCGTCACCGCCAGCCCCTGCCCGGCCAGCCGCTCGATCTCGTCGAGCAGCGCCTGCGGGTCCACCACCACGCCGTTGCCGATGATGCCCAGCTTGCCGCGCACCAGCCCGCTCGGCAGCAGCGACAATTTGTAGGTCTGGTTGCCGACCACCAGCGTATGACCTGCATTGTGGCCGCCCTGAAACCGGACCACGATGTCCGCACGGCTCGCCAGCCAGTCGACGATCTTGCCCTTGCCCTCGTCGCCCCACTGGGCGCCGATCACCGTCACGTTCGCCATGCCGCCTCCACCGCGACGGCACGCCCGTCCAGCAGCACGTGGGTGCACCCGAGCCGAGACGCCTCCACCAGCGCCGTCCCGCTCTCCAGTCCCGCCACCGTCGCAAACCCGTCGCGGCGCAGGCTTTCCGCCACCGCGAGCTCGCTCCCCAATGGAACAAACACCCGCCGTCGCCCGGCGCGCGCGGGGATCGCGCGCAGCAATGCCGCCGGAAACAGCGTCAGCCCGCAGGCCGGTTCGCCCGCCTCGCCGCCGCCATATCGACCGCCGCGTCCGAGCTCCTCATGCCGCCCGGCCACGTAAACCGTCACGCACACCCCGGTGTGATACCGCCAACCGCGAAACTCCAGCGGATCGATCGTGAGAACCGCCCCGGGCGCGCGGACCCTGATCGCGGCGACCGTCGCCTCCAGCCGCTCGCACATCGCGCGCGCCTCCGAGGGCAGCACGACCGCCTGCAGCGCGGCGAGCGCCCGGGACGCCGGGCCGGCCGCCAACAGCAACCGGGACAGCGTCTCGGCCATTCGCCCGCCATGACGCCGTACTGCCGCCGCATCCTTCCTGTCGAGCGCCCGCAGCAAAGTCTCGCGATCCGTCTCCCCGATCCCCGCTTCCTGCACTAGAGAGGGCGCCAGCTTCGGCATCGTCAGGTCGAAGCTCGCCCGCTGCAGTCCGAGTTCGGTCGTCGCCTCCGCCCCGATCGCAACGATCTCCGCGTCCGCCTCCGGCTGATCGACGCCGATCAGCTCGATGCCCGCCTGCGGGATCTGCCGGTCCGCCGTCAGCTGCCCACGCCTCAGCGTCACGCACGGTCCCGCATAGGCGAGCCGCAGCGGCCTCGGCGCGTCCGCCAGGCGCGTCGCTGCGATCCGTGCCACCTGGGGCGTCATGTCCGGCCGCAGACCCATCATCCGATGGCTGTCCGGATCGATCATCCGGAAGGTCGCCTCCGCGACCGCCGCCCCTGAACCGGACAGCAACGTCTCCTCGAACTCCAGCAGCGGCGGCTCGACCCGTTGGTAGCCGTGCCCCGCGAACACCCGGCCGATCCGCGACACCGCGTCGGCCTCCGCCTCCGCCTCCGGCGGCAGCAGGTCCCTGAAACCGGAAGGCAGCAGTGCCCCGCTCACCCGAGCGCCTCCGCATCCGCGACCGCCCAGTCGAGCCAGGGCAGCAGGGCGGCAACATCCCCCGCCTCGACCGTCGCACCTCCCCAGACCCGGAAGCCCGGCGGAGCCTCCCGATACGCCGCCAGATCGAAACCCACACCAAGCCCGTCCAGCCGCGCCGCCGCCCTTGCCGTCAACCGGCGTCTTGCCGACGTGTCCCGGCCGCCAAACCGCCCACCCAGTTCAAGACAGATCGAGGTGCTCGACCGGATCGCCGGATCGCGCGCGAGAAAGACCGCCCACTCGGACCGCACCAGCCAATCCGTAACAACCCGCAAATTCGCCTCGCTCCGCTCGATCAGCGCCGGCAGCCCGCCGATCCGCTCCGCCCAGCGCAGCCCGTCAAGCGCATCCTCGACGCACAGCATCGACGGCGTATTGATCGTATCGCCGGAGAACACGCCCTCGATCAGCCGCCCGTCCGAGACCAGCCGGAACAGCTTGGGCAATCCCCGGGGCGGCGGCTCCGCCACCAGCCGCTCGCAGGCAGCGGGCGACAGCGCAATCATGCCGTGCGCCGCCTCTCCGCCCAGCGCCTTCTGCCAGGACCACGTCACCACATCGAGCCGGTCCCACGGCAGCGCCATCGCGAATGCCGCCGACGTCGCGTCGCAGATCGCAAGGCCCGTCCGGTCGCGCGCGATCCAGTCCGCGTCCGGCATCCGCACCCCCGACGTCGTGCCGTTCCACGCGAACACCACGTCGCGGGACCAATCGACCGCGCCCAGTTCGGGCAGCCGGCCATACTCCGCTTCCAGCACCCGAACTCCGGCCGCCGGGCGCAACTCTCCGGCCAGATCATGGGCCCAGGCCCGCGAGAAGCTCTCGAACGCCAGCACGTCGACGCCGCGCCGGTCGCCGACCAGCGACCACAGCGCCAGTTCCACCGCGCCCGTGTCCGATCCCGGCACGATCCCGACCCGCCAGCCCTCCGGCACGCCGAGCAGCGCCCGGGACCTCGCGATCACCTCCGCCAGCGCCGCCCGTCCCGGACCCGACCGATGGCTCCGTCCGACCAGCGCGCCCTCCAAAGCCGCGAGCGACCATCCCGGCCGCTTCGCGCAAGGGCCAGACGAGAAGAACGGCCTCGCCGGCCTCAACTCAGGCATCGCCACGGCGAGCATCCCAATCCATCCACACACTGGTGCGAGAGGGGGGATTCGAACCCCCACGCCTTGCGGCGGTCGATTTTGAGCCGACTACGTCTACCGTTCCGTCACTCTCGCGAAGCTGCGAAAATTAGCAGCAACAACGAGCGCAAGGCCAGGGGCCAGCCCTGGACCCCGCTCGGGTCTTATGCCCCAGATCCCTCGACCAAGATGCGAACCGGACGCACCAGCCCGGCCAGGTGGGCCGCGAGCACTTCGCACTGGCGACGAATGTCGGGCACCGCGGTCATTTCCCAGAACTGGCCCTTCGTCACCGGTCCGACCGCGAACAGCCGGCGCGAAATCGCACCCGTGCCGTCGATCACCGCGCACGTGCCCGTCACGTCTAGCCCCAGCCGAAGCGGATCGGGCCGCACCACCCCCCGGCGCAACAGCGAACGTGCCAGCGGATGTGCAATCCGGTCGTAATCCGCTCCCGGACCGGCACAGTTCACCACCCGAGCCACCTCAAGCTCCTCAAACCGGTCGGCCGGCCCACGCGCCCGGAACCGGACGCGCACGGTGCCGTCGACCACCCGAAGCGACCTTAGCCGCCCCGCCCGTACCACCAATTGCCCGGCCGCACGCGCACCATCGACCCGCTCCGCCACACTCGGTGCCAGCCGGTGCCGATGAATATCCCACCACGGACGCATATGGCGCAGGAACCGCCGCCGGTCGGCAGGTTGCATCGACTGCCACACATCGGTCGTGAACGGCCGCAGCGCATCGACCGCCTTGTGCCACTCGTCCGTCGCACGCGCCTCCCGGCGAAGGAGGCGCGACAGCGCCGTAATCGACGTCGGATACGACAACGGCGCCGCCGGTCGCGCGCCCGCGTGTGCGCCGTGCCGAAGCGGCAACAGACCGCGACGCGAAACCGCGTGGACCCGGCCCGTATGACCCGCATCGAGCAGCGTGACCACTGCGTCGACCGTCGTCAGGCCGGTCCCGACCAGCAACACCGGATCGGACGGGCTGAGCCCGACCAGAGCATCCGCCGCCCAGGGATCCGCCCGATAGAAAGCGCTGTCGTAGAAATCCGGCGTCTCGACCGCGGGAGGCTCAGGGGGGAAGTTTCCCATCGCCAGCACCACCATCTCGGCCTGGAGCACCCGCCCGCGATCCAGCTCAAGGCGGATCGGTTGACTCTCGGCGTCGATGTCGCGCACGTCGCCGCGCACCAGATCGAGCCGATCCCCCAGCTCCGGTCGTTTCAGCTCCTCGTTGAGCAGGTATCTGACGTAAGCCCCGAAATCCCGCCGCGGCACGAACGTGTCCGCCTGCGGACACGGACCGCACGCCTCGCCGCCCGCCGCCGCGTGCTGCCGCCGCAACCAGGCGATGAAGTCGTCCGGCCGGTCGTGGAACGCGCTCATGCGCCCCGCCGGCACGTTCAGCAGGTGGCTCGCATTCCCGGTTCCATAGGCCTGTCCCTTGCCGAACTGGGCATTCCGCTCGATCAGCACGATCCTGGTCCAGGCCGGGGTCAGACGCAGCAGATGCAATGCGACGAGCGTGCCGCTAAATCCCGCCCCAACGATCGCGATCGCCGCCATGCTGCCCCGTCCGTTACCGTATCCGACGCTGCACTCCCGGCTCCGTCGAGGCCGTGGCCGCCTCGATGAACAGCGTGAGCGCCTCTGCACAGGCTGCGATCGGACGCGTCGTGGTCTCGACCGTGAGCGCAGGTGCTTGCGGGATCTCGTAACCCCCGTCCACGCCGGTGAAGCCCGGCAAACGGCCGGCTCGCGCCGCCGCGTAGTGGCCCTTGGGGTCGCGATGCTCGCACACGCTCGCGTCCGCCGCGACGAACACCTCCTGAAATGCCTCTCCCACGATCTCGCGCGCCATCGCCCGCTGCGACGCCAGCGGCGAGATCAGCGCCACCAGCACCACCAGCCCAGCATCCGCCATCAAGCGTGCGACCGACGCGGTGCGTCGGATGTTCTCCGTCCGGTCGGCGTCGGAGAACCCGAGGTCGCTGTTCAACCGCGACCGCAGGGTGTCGCCGTCCAGCACCATCACGTCCGTGCCGCGCGAGAACAGCAGACTTTCCGACGCCCGCGCCAGCGTGCTCTTGCCCGCCCCCGGCAGCCCCGTCATCCAGAACACGCCGCCCGCGTGACCGCGCGCACGTGCCCGGTCCAGCGGCGTGACCGCGCTGTCGACCGGGTGGATCGCGTGCGCCCCGTCGATTGCCGCCGGCCCGAGCAGGGGCGCGCCGCCCACGATCCGGCCATAGGAATCGACCAGAACCCCTCGCCCGCCACGCCCACCCGGCTCGAACACATCGAACATGATCCCCTGCGGCGCCGCCAGCACCACCTCGGCGAACCCTTCCGGGGGCACTTCGGGTGCTGACTGCTCGCTCAGATCGTCGATCTGCACGACGTTCTCGATCGCCGTCACCGTGACCGCATACTCCGCAGTCGCCAGCCGAAGCCGGAAGCTCTCACCCACACGCAACGTCTCTGGCCGCAGCCAGAACAGCCGCGCCCGCAGGCGCGAGGCCCGCAGCGGCCGCTCGTCGGGCCGGAAGATCATGTCGCCACGCTCGACCACCACCTGCGGCTCGAGCACCAGCGCCGTCGACTCCCCCGCCGCCGCTTCCCGACGCTCGGGCGCCGGCTGCGTCGACCACCGAACGATCTGCGCCACCCGCGCCGGCGTCTCCGCCTCGCCGACGCAGACCTCGTCGCCGACCGCGATCCGGCCCGCCTCGATCCGCCCGACCACGATCCGGACGTCTCCATCACGGTAGACATCCTGCACCGGCAGCCGGAACGGCCGGTTCACCTGAGTCGGGAGGTTCGGCACGGCCTGGAGCGCCTCGAGGAGCGTCGGCCCCCGATACCACCGCAGATGGGCGGACCGGGACGCCACGTTGTCGCCGTGTCGAGCCGAGGCCGGGATCAGCGCCGACACATCCATCCCCATGGAGCCGAGAACTCGCCCGATCGCCGTCCCAACCGCCTCGATCCTAGCCTGATCATAACCGAGCAGGTCGGCCTTGTTCATCAGCACGATGACGTGCCGCACCCCGATCAGCCGCAGCATCAAGGCATGACGATGCGTCTGCTCCTGAACTCCCTCGGTGACGTCGATCACCAGCACGGCCGCCGCCGCACCCGCCGCACCCGTCACCATGTTGCGCAGGAACTGCCGGTGCCCGGGCGCATCGATGATCACGAACGGCCGGCCGTCGAGATCGAACGGCAATCGCGTGGCGTCGATCGTGACCCCCTGGTCGCGCTCGGCCTGCAGGCTGTCGAGCAGGAACGACCACTCGATCTCCAGCCCGCGCGACCGGCTCGACGCCCGTGCCGCCTCAAGCCGGCCTTCCGGCAAGCTGCCGCTGTCGTGCAGCAGCCGCCCGATCAACGTCGATTTGCCATGGTCGACGTGGCCCACGATCACGATCGGGGTCGGGCTCAGATCGTCCACCACCGGCCGCGGCGGCGCCGTCATCTCCAGGATCATAGATACCCCGCCACGCGAAGCCGCTCGAAAGCGTCCTCCGTCTCGCTGTCCATCGCCCGTCCGGACCGCTCCGAGACCCGCGTGTCGCGCAACTCCGCAATCACCTCGGCGATCGTGGACGCCTGGCTGGGAACCGGCAGCGTGATGTCCTGGTCTCCCAACGATCGATAGCGCATTCCGTCACGCGAGAAATACAGGTCCACCACCGGGATCGCCTCGCGCTCGATGTATCGCCACACATCCAGTTCCGTCCACGCCAGCAGCGGGTGCACGCGCACATGCGCCCCCTTCTCGAACGGCACCACGAACTGTCCCCAGAACTCCGGCGGCTGGTTGCGCGTGTCCCAGCGATTGCTCGCCCCGCGCGGACTGAACACCCGCTCTTTCGCGCGTGTGGCCTGCTCGTCGCGCCGTATTCCGGCGATCACGCCTGCCAGTTGCCGCTCCTCGATCAGCCGCGACAACCCCGCCGTCTTGCGCGCCGCCGACCGCGCCGCCGGCGGCAGCGTCGGATCGATCTCCTCGATCGGCGGACATCCGCCCACGATCAGATCAAGGTCCCAAGCCTTGGCGTATGTCTCTCTAAACTCATACATTTCCCGGAATTTCTTTCCGGTATCGACATGCATAACCGGGAACGGCACCCGCCCGAGAAACGCCTTCCGGGCCAGCCACAGCATGACGTTGCTGTCCTTGCCCAGCGACCACAGCATGCCGAGCGGCTTGAGCCGCCGGTAGGCTTCGCGCAAGATGAAAACGCTTTGGCTCTCGAGTTCGTCTAGCTTATCCACTGTCAGCCGATCCCGCCTGGTTTGGCATTTCGGCTACGGGACCTGATCGCGCGACACAACTCTCCATCTGGTAACGGAACGTCGCTCAGCCGACCCGGTGTATCCCGCACTCCGTCTTGCAAGAGCCAGACCACCTTCCGGCCCGATCACCCTCGCCGGTCGCGACCGCGCGCGTGCAGTTCGCGCACCCGATCGAACGATAGCCGCGCGCGACCAGAGGGTGCGGCGGCAGCCCCCAGGTCGCAATCGCCCGTGCCGCCCGTTCTGCGTCCCAGCCCGCCAGCGGATTGAGCTTGATCCGTCCGCCTTCCAGCTCGACCTCGGGCAGATGTTCACGCGTCTGCGCCTGGTGGCGCTTGCGGCCGGTGATCCAGCAGTCGAAACCCTCCAGCGCCCGGTCGAGCGGCCGAACCTTACGCAGGTCGCAGCACGCGTCCGGATCGAACCACCAGAGGTCGCCGCTCGGGTCCAATGCCTCCGCCTCCGCCGGATCGGGCGTCAGATCCCGGACATCCCGCAGGCCAAGAAAGTCGACCACCGCGTCGCGATAGGCGAGCGTCTCCGGAAAATGGCGATCGGTCTGCAGGAACAGCACGGGCAGGCACGGATCAATCGCCGCGACGAGGGCGAGCAACACCACCGCTTCGGCCCCGAATGACGAGACCACTGCCGTCCGGCCCGATACACCTTCGCCGATCGCGAGGTCGAGCAGACGCTCACCCTCCAGTCCCGATCCCGCAAGCCGCGAGAACGCACCATCGACATCGAACGTCTCTCTCGATCGGACGTCCGTGATGCTCGTCAGCAGACCCATCATGCCCCTCGCTTCGCGGAGCCCTATATGGGCGCAAACCACCAAACACGGAAGGGCATTCGGAAATCATCCAACGCTTGAGTGTGGTAACCTACGACTTCCCCAAAACATCGTCGCAAACGCCACGCGCGAAAACCTCCGCATTCAGAGCGTATGGAAATAGGCCCAACAGACGGAGTTCGTCGGCATATTCGGCCAGGTCGTCCACCAGTGCCCTGCCGCTCGTCGTCTCGCCAATCGTCTCCGACCTCACCATCGCCGTCCGATCGGCCTCATCCAGACGCGTTGCCCACCCCGCGATCATCATGGCGGCCTCGTGCGCGTGCCCGCGCGGCCACCAGGCGGCCTGCCTCAAAGCGCGGGTCAGCGACACCGCCTGGTCGCGACGGTCGCGCAGCATCCGCCCGCCGCACGCCAGCACGTTCGCCACCCTCTGGCGGTAGCTGCCCGAGAGATTGGTCGCGATCTCAACCGCCTGCAGCGCTCGCAGCAGATAGAACGCCTGCGGATCGGCCGCTGCCACCGCGTCGACCCGTCCCGCGCGGATGGCACCCTCCTGTTCCGCCGGCTCGATGACCAACCACTCCACGTCCTTGAGCGGGTCGACGCCCTTACGCCGCATCATGATGGAGAAGAACAGCCGCGCCTGGCCGCGAGCGTCGGCGACACCGATCCGCTTGTGCTTGATGTCCTCGATGTGTCGCAGCCCGGACCGTTTCTCCGCCAGCAGCCGCAAGCCGCCGCCGCCGAGCCCTGTCGTGAGCTTCGCATCCAGACCTTGGCGCAACGGCTCGAGCAGCAGCAACACCGGCCCGACCGCGGCGTCCTCTTCTCCCGAAGCCAGCCGTCCGGCCAGATCAAGGCCGCTCGGGGCCGCCTCGACCAGCGTTACCGCCAGACCATATTGCGCGAACAACCCAAGATCGTTCGCGATCGTGACCGCCAGGTCGGCCACCGCCCCGCGCGGCCAGGCCAGCCGCACCGGCGCGCCCGCCCCCCGCGCGTGACGCGGTGCCAGGACGGCCGCGCCGGCGGCAGCCCCGAAGGCGGCAACCGCGTGGCGCCGCCGTATTGTCATCAAAGGATGCTTGTGGCTCGGGCGGTAGGATTCGAACCTACGACCAACCGGTTCACCGGTGTCCGCCATTCCTGGCGGTGTCGGACTATGTCTTCACCCACGACACCCGCTTGAAGGAAGCGGGCCGCTAGGGTGTCGGGCGCTCGAGGGCGGGTTATCGGAAGGGCTCCTCACCGCCTAGTCTCTACACCGTCCGGACGCCACACGCCCCGATCGCCCGGATTGGCGTGGCCCTGCGTCCGGCTTGGCTCGGCGTTGCCCTTGTCGCACGCGCGACGATCGGATTTCGCCGAATTCACCCGAAGATCGACGACGGTTTCCCGCCGAAGTGTCAAAGTCTTCAACAGCCGGTTGCTCTACCGCTGAGCTACGCCCGACCAGCAAGCAGCGGCGTTCTACCCACCGAACGAACCCAAAGCAAGCACGAGGCGCCGCCCCGAACCCCGCCAAAGGCTTCGCCTCTGGACACCACCACTCCTCCATAACTATAAGCTCCAAATCAACTCCAGATCAGAACCACCACGATGTCAGTCAATCTTTCTGTCAAGAACGCCCCCGACCAGGTCGTCGACCGCCTGCGTCAGCGCGCCCAGCGCAATCATCGCTCGCTGCAGGGTGAGCTGATGGCCATCATCACCGCTGCCGCCGGCGAGGACGAGCGTCGCCTCACGCCCATGGAAATCCTCGAGGAGGTCCGCAAGCTCGGTTTGAGCTCGCCTTCGGAGTCGGTCGAAATGATCCGTGCCGATCGCGACAGCGATCACGGCCGAGATTAGGGTTGTCGACGCCTCGGCTCTCGCCGCGATCCTTTTCGGGGAACCCGAGGCGGATGGCGTAGCCGAACGCCTGACCGGCGTCCGCCTCGCCGCACCCGACTTCATCTCGTTGGAGCTGGCCAACATCTGTTTGAAGAAGTCTCGCCGACATCCGGACTCAGCCGACAAGTTCGCCGCCGCCTTCCGTCTTCGTCGCCGGTGGGCCATCGATGAGCGCCCCGTCGACCACGACGCCGCCCTCCACCTCGCCGCGCGAACCGGCCTGACCGCCTACGACGCAACCTATCTCTGGCTCGCCCGCCACCTCAATGCCGAACTCGTCACCCTCGACCGCAAACTCGCCCAAGCTGCGGCCGCCCCGTGACCTGCGATCTTGTCCGGTCGACCACCGCCAATTTCAAGTTCACGCCCCAACCCCACCCCGCTTGGCAACGCCGCGCCAACCCGGCAACACTCCTCCCATGCCAGACGCCACCATCGACGACTTCGCCCGCCTCGACATCCGCGTCGGCACCATCCTCGACGCCGAGCCCTTCCCCGAGGCCCGCCGTCCGTCGCTCAAACTCATCATCGACCTCGGCCCGCTCGGCACTCGCCACTCGTCGGCCCAGATCACCCGCCACTACAGGCCCGACCAGCTCATCGGCCGTCAGGTCCTCGTCGTCGCCAACCTGCCGCCGCGCCAGATCGGACCCTTCAGCAGCGAGGTCCTGACCCTCGGCCTGCCCGACGAGTTCGGCGAAGTCGTCCTCATCCGCCCCGATTTTCAAGTTCCCGACGGCGGCCGCCTGTACTGATGCCACCTCCTTCCAAGCCGGTCAGCTACGCCACCGTCACCTGGGACCAGCTCCACCGCGATGCCCGCCTGCTGGCCACCCACCTGATGCCGCTCGCCCCGTTTCGCGGCATCGTCGCCGTCACCCGCGGCGGCATGATCCCCGCCGCCATCGTTGCCCGCGAGCTCGAGTGCCGCGTCGTCGAGACCGTCTCCGTCGTCGCCTACGCCGACGAGACCCGCCACCCGCCCGAAATCGTCAAGCCGGCCTCCGAGGCCAACGGCGGTGACGGCTTCCTCATCGTCGACGACCTTGTCGACTCCGGCCTCACCGCCGGTCTCGTCCGCCGCCATCTGCCACGCGCCCACTTCGCTTGCCTCTACGCCAAACCGGAGGGACGCCCCGCCACCGACACTTTCGTCGTGGAAGTTCCTCAAGACACCTGGATCCTGTTTCCGTGGGACACGGCGCCGCTCTTCGTTCCGCCGCTCGCCCGCCAGCCAGCCCCGGACAGGAGCACGCCATGAACGACGATCGACGCCGACCCTCCCCCACCTACGGCGTCCTCGTCGGCACCGTCCTCGACGGCCGCGAGGACGCTGGACGCTCGCCCCACTACGAGATCCGGGTCGGCGGCAACGGCGATTTCCGCGTCGCGGTCAACGTCCGCTCCGAGACCGGCAGCGACGTCGTGGCCTTCCTGACCGACAACTTCGCCAGTTCCACCAAGCGCGACATCCCGTCGCTCGCCGCCGGCCCGAAAGGTTTCCACTCGCTCGCCACCGGCCCGAACGGCCTCGGCCTCGACTATCTGCGCGACAATCTGTTCGACCTCTCCAGCATGGTGCAGATCCCGCCCGACGGCCCTGGCGCCACCCTGACCCCTGACTTCGACGCCCGCATCGAAGCCGCCAAGGCTGATCCCGACGCCGTCCTCGTCGCCTTCGGCGATTTCTTCGACGATCCCGGCGCCGACCAGACCTTCAACTTCTCCCCTGAGCGCGGCGTTCACGACCTCCACATGATGCAGGGCAACTCCGGCGGCTTCGCAGACGACAACCGCGTCAACGGCGACGGCGCGCTGTTCATCCGCTACGGCACTGGGCGCACCTTCGCCTTCTTCGCCCGCTTTAGCACCCAGGTGCTGACCACCGACCCCAGAACCGGCGACCAGGCCATTTGAACGCGACCGAGCCTTCCGCCACCGAAGCACCTGATCCCCGGTCTGACGCGCTCGATACCTGGCCCGTCGCCACCCTCCTGCACGCCCTCTGGGAAGGCCAGCTCGCCGCCGTCGCAGCGCTCCACCCGGCTCTTCCCGCACTCGCCGAGGCGACCGCGGCGGCCACCGACCGCCTGCGCCAGCATCCGAACGGCCGCCTCGTCTACGCCGGCGCCGGCACTTCGGCCCGGCTCGGTGCCGGCGACGGTGCCGAGCTCGCCCCCACCTTCGACTGGCCGGACGAGCGCCTCCTGCTCCTGCCCGCCGGAGGCCAGAGCGCGCTCACCCGCGCCCGCGAGGACGCCGAGGACGACGAGGCCGCGGCGACCGGCGCCGTCGCCCGCCAACGGATCGGCCCCGCCGACGTCCTGATCGCGCTCGCCGCCAGCGGCGCCACCCGCTTCACGGTCGCCGCCATCGTCGCCGCCCGAGCCGCCGGCGCGCTGACCATCGGCATCGCCAACAGCCCGGCGACGCCGCTGCTGGCGGCGGCCGCGCATCCCATCCTCATTGCCACCGGCGCGGAGCCCATCGCCGGCTCGACCCGAATGAAGGCCGGCACCGCCCAGAAGGTGGCACTCAACCTTCTCTCCACCGGCATCATGGTCGGCCTGCAGCGCACCTGGCGCGGCCGCATGGTCGATATGCGGGCTACCAACCGCAAGCTGCGCGCCCGCGCCACGCGCATGGTGGCAGAGCTGACCGGCACCACGGAGAGCGACGCCGCCGCCGCGCTCGCGGGTGCGCATGGCCACATCAAGCTGGCCATCCTGATCGCCACCGGCCTCAGCCCAGCGGACGCCAGCGCGGCCCTTCACGCCCACGACGGCAACCTGCGCGCGGCGCTTGCGCTGAACCGGCACCACTCATAGCTTCCGGCGCGGACGGGGCGTGGCGCAGCCTGGTAGCGCGCGTGTTTTGGGTACACGAGGCCGCCGGTTCGAGTCCGGCCGCCCCGACCACGGGAGAACGGCGATGGCGCTACGCGCACGCATCTTCAAGCAGCGAAAGTCGGCGATGCAGTCCGGACACGCCAAGGAAGATGGCTGGATCCTCGAGTGGGAGCGCACCGAACCCAAGCGGGCCGACCCGATCATGGGCTGGTGGGGCAGCGGCGACATGCGCAGCCAGCTCCGCCTCAAGTTCGACAGCCGCGAGGAAGCCGAGGCCTACGCCAGGCGCGAGGACCTCTCCTACGAGATCGAGATCGTTCCCGACCGCATCGTCAAACCGAAAGCCTACGCCGACAATTTCAAGTTCAGCCGCATAGGCAACTGGACGCATTGACTGCCCGCGGGCCCTTAGCTCAGTTGGATAGAGCAACAGCCTTCTAAGCTGTGGGTCGGTGGTTCGAATCCACCAGGGCTCGCCAACCACATCTGTCCATGAGCACTCCCATGACACCATTCGAGTTCCGGACCGTGCCGCGTCTGCGAGTGGAATGGGGTGGTGCCGGGCGGCTCGGCACCTTGCTCGACGGTCTCGCGCGCGATCGCATCCTGCTGGTGACCGACACCGGACTGGTACGGGCGGGCGTGCTGGAACCCGTCCTCGCCAGCCTGGCGGGCGCCGACGTGACCGTCTTCGACGAGGTGGTCGCCGATCCCCCGGAGGCGGTCGTCGAACGCTGTGCCGCACGCGCCAGGCAGACCGGTGCGCAACTCGTCATCGGGCTCGGCGGCGGATCCTCGCTCGACGTCGCCAAGCTCTGTGCCGTGCTCGCCGTGTCCGGCCAGCCACTCACGGAGATGTACGGGATCGACCGGGTACAAGGCTCCCGGCTGCCGCTGGTGCTGGCGCCGACCACTTCCGGCACCGGATCGGAGGTCACCAACATCAGCGTGGTCACGACCGGCGAGACAACCAAGCTGGGCGTGGTGTCGCCTGTCCTGTTCTGCGACTTCGCGCTGCTCGACGCCTCGCTCACCCTCGGCCTGCCGGCAGCGCACACCGCGGCGACCGGCATCGACGCGATGGTGCACGCGATCGAGGCCTACACCAGCCGCCAGAAGAAGAACCCCGTCTCGGACGTCCTCGCCCGCAACGCGCTTGCCCTTCTGAGCGCCAACCTCCTCACCGCGTGCCGGGACGGCCATGACCGGCCGGCGAGGGAAGCGATGATGCTCGGCGCAATGCTGGCCGGGCAGGCGTTCGCCAATGCGCCGGTCGCCGCGGTGCACGCCCTGGCTTACCCGCTCGGCGGCCACTATCACGTCCCGCACGGGCTCTCGAACGCACTGATGCTGGGCCCGGTCCTTCGCTTCAACGAGCGTTCCACCTCCGGCCTCTACGCCGAGCTCGGCGGCGTCCTGCTCGGGCCAGGTCGAGGCGACGCACGAAGCCGGTCACAGGACTTCGTCGCGGCGGTCGAGCGCCTGATCGACGAAAGCGGCGCCCCGCGACGTCTGAGGGACGTGGGAGTGACGGAGAACATGCTTTCGTTGCTGGCGTCGGACGCCATGAAACACGCCCGATTGCTGGTCAACAACCCGGTCGAGGTCACCGAGGCCGACGCACTCGCTCTCTATCGCGAAGCCTTCTAACCCCACCGGCCCCGATGACGTTTCCCGCCGCCGTGCTCATGGTTTGTGCATTGGCGGTCGCCGCCTGCGACGTGACCGGACGAGCGCCGCCCGCCACGGACTTTTCCCCATCCAACCACTTTGGAGTGTCTGGACCATGATCGGGCATCAAAAGCCGAGCTAACGCGACGTCGGCTCTGAACCGCGCGGCAGCCGATCGTGCTCCGGCTCGTTCACCTCGAAGAGAGGCTGCTCGTGCGGCGTCGAGACGATCACGACCGGATGATCGGCCTGTGCAGCCTGATTGAATTCTCTCAATCGCTCTTGAAGCTTTCGCAGATCCGACGAGACGGCAGCGCCGAGCATGCCGATCAGCCTTGCTAATCCTGACGAAAGTTGAACGGTTGTTGATCCGAACCCGGTATCTTTCTTGTCCATCCCATCAGCCAAAGATGTGTTGCAACACCTCTACGGCCTAAGCCAAATGGCGGATGCAAAATCGACGTCGATCTCGGTCACTTACTATTTCGGTCGATACGACCTTCAGCCTGTCAGAGCAGCCAGCGGCGGTGGTCCATCAAACTTGAGATGACGGGCGATCAGCGCAAGGTCGTCGGCGCTCACGCTCACGGTCGCGTGGAGATCCTGGTTGGCGTGTTCGATCACCTTCTCGGCGAGCGTCTGTAGAACACCGATCCGGGCGAGCGCGTCGCCTGCACCGGGCGGTTCCGATTGCGACCTGGTCCGAACCTCCGCACCGGCGTCGCGACAGGCCTGCAGGACCGAACTGGCCGGGAACGGTGCAGACGACATGGGCATGACCCTCCTGAGCCTACCAAGCAACTACCGAGCCATAGGCCGGTGCTCAGGCGTTCACGCCGATCCTTCGTGTCTGACGACGAACAAATCCAGGATTTCTCCGTCTCGCGGCTGACAGCGGCCCACCGCGAGGAGAGCCACCGCCGGCCATCGGGCCAGGAGCAGGTCCCACCACTCCTGGGGCGACGTGGCACCCGACTGCAGCGCTAGAAAAGCCTGCCGGCGAGGCGTGTGCGCCAGCAGTTCCGTGTAGGAGAAAAGTCTCTCCTCATGTCTGACCAGAGCAAATCGGACGTGAGCGTCACCGCTGACCGGAGCGACCCACCGAGCGGAATTGGTGTTGGCCGACATCGACAAACCCTACGCTAGGAACACAGGTCGCCAAACGACGCCCTTGTCTCACCGTTTGCGGCCCTTGTCGATCGTTTCAGACGCGCCATCGGAGCCACGCCTCCCGCCCTGGCAGGCCAGTCACTTGCCCTGGCGGCGGGCGGCGCAGACAATCGGTTTGTCGAGAAGAAACGACCTGAAGGAAGGCATCATGCGGCTCCTCATCATCATTCTCATTCTCCTCCTGCTGTTCGGCGGCGGAGCCGGATACGGGTTCGGCGGCTGGACCGGCTACGGTTATGGCGGCGGCATCGGTTTGATCGTCATCATCCTCATCGTGCTCCTCCTGGTCGGTGTCATCTGACCGCGGCAGGCACGCTCAACCGGACGGTCAAAGGCTGACGCGCTTCAACAGTTCGGGTCGCAACACGGAGGCGAGCGATGCCCGAACCCGATCGGCCGGAACGAGGCGTTCCCAAATGGTGACCAGCACGCGTGATGCTTCGTCCCGGCCGTTGAGCACACATTGCGCAACGAGCTCGGCCATGCGGTGCCCCTCGAGCACGTCGCGGGGCAGCAACGGCACGATCTCTGCCAAGGCGCCGTCGTCGAGATGCCGCCAGAAGTTGAACAGTCCGTGGAACCCGAACGTCCCGTCTGCCGTCCGGGCGTGCTCGTACGAGAAGCGCGCCGCCACCGCCGCGGAAGCGAACCGTATCCCGTAATCCCGCTCGAGGGTCGGACGCCAACGCCGGCAGATCAGCTCGTCTTCCGCGACACCGGGCTGCGGCTCGAAGCGCGCATCCTGCAGCGCATCCAGCAGCCGGCGCGACCGCAACGAAAACCCGCCGTTCCCCACATCCGTTCCCGTCGCCTGCCACCACCAGCGCGCGCCGACATAGTCGAACGCCAGGAAACCAGGCTCCCACGCACTCGGCTGCACCACAAATCCGTCCCATTGCGTGACCAGCACGTGACTGGTCTG
Source organism: uncultured Acetobacteraceae bacterium (assembly GCA_964246925.1). Classification (GTDB taxonomy): domain Bacteria; phylum Pseudomonadota; class Alphaproteobacteria; order Acetobacterales; family Acetobacteraceae; genus CAXTPV01. The sequence continues at coordinate 2,236 of CAXTSH010000050.1, read as the reverse complement.
CACATGCTCCACCAGCCGCTTGATCACGAAGAAGGAATAGTCATCGAGCGTCGTCAGTGGCGCGATCGTCCGCGCGGGCATCGCGGCCGCTTCCTGGTCGGACAGCAGCATGACCGCTCCGAAATCACAGCTCCTCGCCGACAGCGCGAGCGCCCGCTCGGTCAGCGCCAGCCGCGCGCTGTCGGCCGCGCACAACGTGACCTCGCGCAACGCCGGCCGGGAGGCGCCCGCCCGTTTTCCCGGGCTGACCGCCGAAAACAACCGGCATCCATCCTCGAACTGCCCGCGAACCCGGTCGAGCGCTCCGGACGCCGCCTGGTCGCCCGCTTCGAGCCCGCGCAACGCCGCCCAGGCATGCCGGCACCAGACCTCCGCATAAGCCGACCCGGCCTCCGGCCCGGTCTCGCTGACCGTTGGCCTGTCCTGGACGACATCATCTGTGACCGACGACGGCGCGTGCGGCCAATCTACCCCGAGGCGCTCGCCCGCCCGGACAAGGGTGCCGCGCCAATCCTTGAGGAATCTCTCGAACGAGACGAAAGCCCGATCGATGCCACGCGTGTCGCGCTCCGCATCCAGCAGGTGTCGCAGCCAGAGCAACGAGGACAACGCGTGGCTCAGCCCATCGCGCGCCTCCAGCGATCGCGCGACCGCACCGGGATGGCGGAATGCAATCAGCGCGCACGTCTCGATACCCTGCCGCGCCAGCACCGGCATCCAGATCGGCAGCAATCGAGACAGCCGCGGATCCTTGACGACAAAGAGCGGGGCATCGCCGAACTCGTCGGCGATGCAGGCCGTCATGAGCGGCTCCAGACGGGCATAGTCCCGATCGCTCAACCGTCCGGACTCGAACCGTCTCCAGTCAGCCCAGTTCGAGCCACCCGCCTGCAGGATCGCATCGTTGACACCCACCACGACCGACGATTCCCAAAAACCAAGCGGGTTGCCGGCCGAAGGCGGCATCAGCGTCCTGGGGAGCGCGGCCCCGAGCCGTCCGACGGCATGGGTCATCGCCGACGTGCCGCATCGATGCATGCCGAGCACCAGCACGACGCGCCGGCCGCCCGGGCGAAGCACGGCTCCGCCCGGTGTCAACGACTAGGCGGCGGCCTTGGCTGCCACTTCGCCCAGATGGCTCGAATACTCGTCGGCCTTGTAGATATCCGAGACGATCTTCTTGAGCGTCGAGACGTGTTCCTTCTCGCCGAGCGCCTCGGCAAGCGTCGCCACCGAGCCGAAGCCCGTGATCCCGTAATGCGACATCCGCTGATACTGGGTGATGATCGCGATATCCCGAAGCTTCCCGTCGGTCGGCGCTTCCTTCACCCCGTGCTTGAGCGCTTCCTGCACCAGCCCTTCCATTCCCTTGCAATGCTCAGGCTCGACCTCGTCCGAGCTTTCCTCGATCAGCGTCTTCAACGACGCCGTATGCTGGCCGATCCCGTCAACCGACTTCTCCAGCATCTGCTTGAGCTTCGGATCTGCGGCCTGCCCGGCCAGCGTCTTGACAGCACGTGCCATCTGATCGTTTGCCGACCACAAATCCTTCATTTCGTCCGCGTAAAGCGACTTCAGACTATCCGGAACCGACATGCGACACTCCTGTGGTTGTCTTGGTCGTTGGAACAGCCTTCGATTGCCGAAGTTGCCCGGCCGGGCATGACGTTTCGCGCACGTTGGCTGCCGCCTGCGCCAGGCAGGCCACGATCCGCGCGCCGACGCCCGGATCGGTGCACACGAAGGTCGGGCTTGGATGCGGCATCGTCATCACCGCGACCGCCGGTCGAGCCGCCCGCACGGTCCTGGCCGCCAGCCCTGCCACCCGCCCCGCCAGGATGACCACCTCGAGCACCGGCAGTTGATCGAGGAGCGCCGGCAACCAGGCCAACCCAGCCCTGATCTCGCCGGCCCGCGGCGCCTGGTTGCGCAGTGCTCCCTCGTCGAGCCAAGGCACCACGTTCCAGATCAGCGTCGAGGACCGCTTCAGGCCTGCCGCCTCGCTGAAGCGCCGTATGTTCCGGGCCGTCGGCGTCGCATTGTCGCGCGAGACAAACCCGCTCCCGACCGCGAGCCCTGGCCGCTCGAGCAGCAGCAGCACGCGCGCCAGCGCGCCGCCGTCGGCCGGATCGGCATCCGGCACCACGCGCCCGGTCTCGGCACGGAGACGTGCCGCGAAGCAGGGGGGGGGGGGGGGGGGGGGGGGGGGGGGGGGGGGGGGGGGGGGGGGGGGGGG
>CAXTSH010000049.1:3296-24077 GCA_964246925.1 uncultured Acetobacteraceae bacterium | reverse complement strand
CCCTTGGCGGGTCAAGGGCAGCGCCCTTGCCTTGCTTACTTGCTGGCTGGCCTCGCTCCCAGAATTCGCGCGACGGCGTAGGTCAGGTCCGGCCGGTTCATGGTGTAGAAATGGAACTCGTCGACGCCGTTGGCCTGCAGGATGCGGACCTGCTCGGCGGCGACGACGGCGCCGAGCAGGCGGCGGGTTTCCTCCTCCTCGTCCAGCCCCTCGAACAGCGCGGTGAGCCATGTCGGCACGGTGGCGCCGCAGCTCTCGCAGAAGCGGCGCGCCTTGGTCAGGTTGGCGATCGGCAGGATGCCGGGGACGACGGGGGCGGTGATGCCGGCGGCGAGGCAGCGGTCGAGGAAGCGCAGGAAGGTGTCGGTGTCGAAGAAGAGCTGGGTGATGGCGCGGACGGCGCCGGCGTCGAGCTTGCGCTTGAGATTGTCGAGGTCGGCTTGCGGGCTCGCCGCGTCGGGATGGCCTTCCGGGTAGGCGGCGACCGAGATCTCGAAATCGGCCACGCGCCGGAGGCCGGCGACCAGTTCGGCGGCGTTGCGATAGCCGTCGGGGTGCGGCTGAAAAGCCCCGGCGCGATCGGGCGCGTCGCCGCGGAGGGCGACGATGTGGCGAGCGCCCGCTTCCCAGTAACGGGCGGCGATGTCGTCGACGGCGCCGCGGCTGGCGCCGACGCAGGTCAGATGTACGGCGGGCCGCAGGCGGGTTTCGGCGAGAATGCGGCTGACGGTGGCGAAGGTGCGCGCCTGGGTCGAGCCGCCGGCGCCGTAGGTGACGGAGACGAAGGTCGGACAGAGCACCTCGAGACGACGGATGGCGACCCAGAGCTGGGTTTCGAGCGGCTCGGTGCGGGGTGGGAAGAACTCGAAGCTGAGTTTCGGCCCCGGGCCGCAGTCAAGATTGGGGAGCACCGGAACGCGCGGGCCGGTCAGCCATCTCTTCAAGGTGGGAGGTGTGCCGGGCGTTTCGGCCGGCGACAAGCTCTGGTCCACTGATCGTCTCCGGTCGGGTCTCGGGGCTGATCCCTGTCTGAGGAGGTGTATCAAGCGGGCCACGCGCAAGTCACGATCGAGACGAGTTCGGCGGCGGTTCGGGTCCGGGACGTTGCGCAGGCGCCGTCGATGTTGGACGTTCGGGAGCTGCCTCGCGTGGGGCGGCACTGTTGCGGGGTCCCGATGCACGCCGATCAGCCGTTGCACCTAAGCCGACGCTGGGCGGCGCTTGTCCTGACGATGCTGGCGGTCGCCGCTTCCGGCTGCGCCAAGCCGCCGCCTGCGTCCGATCCGGAAGCGGTGGCGGACTTCAAGGCCAACAACGACCCGTATGAGCCGACGAACCGGTTCTTCTACGGGGTCAGCCTCACGATCGACAAATACACGCTCAAGCCGGTGGCGCAGGCTTACGTGTTCGTATTTCCGCGGCCGGTTCGCAGCGCGGTGCACAATCTGCTGGGCAACATCGGCGAGCCGGTGACGTTCTTCAACTCGATCCTGGAAGCCAAGCCACGCCGGGCCGGATCCAGCCTGGTGCGGTTCGCGGTCAACTCGACGGCGGGCATTGGCGGGTTGTTCGATGTGGCATCGCAGATCGGCTACAAGGAGCCGGATTCGAACGGCGGTCTCACGCTCGCGAGCTGGGGCATTCCGTCGGGGCCGTATCTGTTCCTGCCGGTCCTCGGGCCGAGCAACGTCCGCAACGGAATTGGGAGGGGCGTCGACGTCGCCCTGTCCCCCTACACCTACGTGCCGCGTGGATATGGACTGCTCACGTTCAACTACGCGGAGTATGGGCTGAGTGCGATCGACGCTCGCTCGATGGTGCTGCACGACCTCGACGAGCTGCAGAAGACCTCGCTCGATCCTTACGCGACCATACGAAGCGCCTACCAACAGCGCGACGTGAGCGACCTGCAGCACCTTCGCGAGGAAACCGGGTTCACCCCGCCGGACTGGTACGCGCGTTGATCGGCTGAGCGCGACGGAGTAAGCCCGGGTTCATGCTGATATTTCTTGATCGCAGACGTTGCCTTGGCCTCGCCGCGGCGGCGACCCTGTTCTCTCTGCCTCTCGCCGGCGCTCGCGCCCAGTCCGGCGGCGCGGCGGAATTCGTTCGCACGCTCGGTGGCCAACTGGTCGACGTGGTGAACGCACCCGGAGCGGCTGCTTCCAAGCGGGGGCAGTTGCAGCCGATTCTCGACCAGAACATCGCGGTCGATCAGATCGCGATCTTCTGCCTTGGGCGCTATGTCCGGGTCGCGACGCCGGCGGAGCGGCAGGAATATGTCTCGCTGTTTCACAGCGTGCTGCTCAACAGCATCCTCGGGCATCTGGGCGGTTATCGCGGGGTGCGATTTACCGTGGGCGACAGCTCGCGCCAGCCGGATGGCGAGCACGTGGGGACGACGATCTACCGGCCCAACGAAGAGCCGGCACAGGTCGACTGGGTGATCAACCAGGTGGGTGGCGGCCGCAAGGTGGTCGACGTCGTCGCCGAGGGGACCAGCCTGCGGACGACGCAGCGGGGCGACTACCTCGCCTATCTCGACCGGCATGGCGGCAGTGTCGAGGCGCTCATCGACGCGCTCAAGCGGCAGATCGCACGCGAGAACGCGGCCTAGGCGCGGCACCCCAGGTGGACGCGGACCTCGAGACTCTCCAGCGCGACGGTGTGGTAGCGCGGCAGGGGGCGTTCTCCCCGGAGTGGGCGGAGCGGATGCGCGAGAACATGATGGCTGCGTTCTGGGAGGCGATCCAGCGCCCCGGCGGCGCGGTCGGACGCGGGCCACGCCGATGGTATGTGGAGGTGCATCCGGAGGCGATCGGCGGGTTCGTGGACCTGGTGACGCATCCCTGGATTGCCGGCATGAGCGAGCTCGTGCTCGGCCCCGACTACCAGATCGTCGAAATCGGGTTCGATGTGCCGTTCCAGGGCGCTCGCAACCAGCCTTGGCACCGGGATTTCCCGTCGCCGCCCGAGACCTACGAGGGGCGGCGCATCACATCGCTGGCCTTCAACCTCTCGGGGGTGGACGTCACGTCCGACATGGGGCCGTTCGAGGTGGCACCGGGGACGCAGTGGGACGACGGGCGGGCCTGGCGGCACGAGATGTTTCCGGACGCCGCGGCGTGGTCACGTTACGCAGAGCGCGGAGTGCGCAAATACCCGCGCGCGGGAGACGTGTCCTGCCGGTCGGCACTGACGGTGCATCGGGGGACGGCGCACCCGTCGCCGGTCGCGCGCCCGGTGCTGGTGCTGGGCGTCGATGCGCCAGGCGCGGGACACGCGGCGCTGCACGACATGACAATCACCCGGGCATTCGCCCGATCGTTGCCGGAGCGAGCGCGCGCGCACCTCGTGTGCCGCGTCGTCGATGAACTGCAGCCGATCACCCAGAAGCACGATATCGAGGGGCTGGTGATGGGGACGGACTGAAGGGAGGCTGGTTCGTCAGGTTGCCTGGGCGACGAGGATCAGGCCGCGGAGGCGTTCGACCGTCATCCAGTCCGGGTTGGCGGTGCCCGGGGCGGTGACGGAGGCGGCGCCGGCGGCGATCCCCCAGGCGAACGCATCGTCAGGGTCGCGGCCGACCGCGAGCGCCATGACCATGCCGGCAAGGAAGCTGTCGCCGGCGCCCACCGTGCCGTTGACGATCACCTCGAGCGCCGGGAGCCGGAGCACGCCGGCCTCCGAGACGAGGACGGCGCCGTTCTCGCCGAGCGTGAGGGCGACAAGGCGGGCGCGACCACTGCGCACGATCTCGGCGGCGGCGAGTTCCTGCGCGGCATGGTCGGGGAGCCGGCGGCCGGCGACGCTCTCGAGTTCGGTCAGGCTCGACTTGACCAGCTCGACATGGCCGCCGGCGAGGCCGGTGCGAAGAGCGGGGCCCGAGGTGTCGAGGACGAAACGAATGCCCCGTCGATGTGAGCTTTCGGCGAGGCGGGCATAGAAATCCTCCGGGACGCCGGGCGGGAGACTGCCGCTCGCGATCAGCCAGCCGGCTTGGACGGCGGCGGCGGCGTCGAGCATGGCGGTCCACTCGACTTCCGTGACCGTCGGACCCTGAGCGATGAAGCGGTATTCGTTGCCGTTCGAGGCGTCGACGACGGTGTGGCTGGTGCGGGTGCGGCCGGCGATGGGCACGGTGCGGCGATGGAGGCCGGCCTCGTCGAGCAGCTCTTCGAGCAGGCGGCCGGACGAACCGCCCGCGAGCACGAGCGCCTGGCTGCGACCGCCGAGGGCGTGGATGACGCGGGCGACGTTGATGCCGCCGCCGCCCGGGTCCTGCCGCTCGGCGAAGGTGCGGAGCTTGTGGGTTGGCCGGACGCTCTGTGCCTGGGCCGCGACGTCGATGGTCGGGTTCATGGTGACGGTCACGATCAGCGGTGGCGGATCGGGTGAGGAGTGTGGTGGCAGCACGGGGGAATCCCTCTGGATGGCGCCGGCGCAACCTGGCCTGGGTCGAAGTCTGGGACGCGCCGTCACGTCAAGAGACGTGCTGATGCACGACGATGATCGATCCCGTTTCAACCGGACGGGAGAACTCCAATGCGGAAAGTCCCGGTCGTCAAGTCGGTCGAGGCGCCCATGATGCGCACCGCTCTGCAAGCCCGGCGGGACCGGCCAGTCCGCCTGCGTCTCCTGTGCGGCGCTCGTGACACTCGCAGACTTGAGATGTCGGCTGCTATCACCGCGCGTGGTTACGCCACATGGCCGGGGTGGCCCTGGACGCCGCGACCGGCGCGGTGCTGCGCAGCGTGCAGATCACACGAACGTCGCCGAGGGCGGGTTTCCAAAGGCCCGGCCTTTGGCGGGGTGCGGGGCAGACCCCCGCTCTCCTTTTGCACACCACGGTCCCTCGGCTCTTGCTGAGCGAGGCTCTGTTCCAGTCGACGTCTGACGCCTATCGATCGGGTTCAGGGGGCGAGCCCATGGCCTCAAGCCGTGACCAGGTCCTTGATGCGGCGGGCGAGCGCGTCCATCGAAAAGGGTTTCGTCAGCACATGCATGCCAGGCTCCAGATGGCCGTGGCTGAGCACCGCGTTCTCGGCATATCCGGTGATGAACAGCACCTTCAGCCCCGGACGCGCGACGCGCCCCGCGTCTGCGACCTGCCTGCCGTTCATGCCGCCGGGAAGCCCGACGTCGGTGATGAGGAGGTCGATCCTCGCGTCGGATGCCAGGATTTTCAGGCCGGCGATCCCGTCGGCCGCCTCGATGGCGTTGTAGCCGCAATCCTCGAGGATTTCAGCGACAAGCATCCGGACCGTGGGCTCGTCGTCGATCACCAGGACCGTCTCGCCCTGCTTGGCAACCGGCGCCTGACCGACCTGGAGCGCCTCGCGTGCGTCCTCCCGTCCCTGATGCCGGGGTAGATAGAGGCAGACCATCGTGCCGCTGCCGACCTCCGAATAGATGCGCACCTGGCCGCCGGACTGACGGGCGAAACCGTAGATCATGGAGAGGCCCAGGCCGGTTCCCATGCCGAGCGGCTTGGTGGTGAAGAACGGGTCGAAGGCCCGCTCGATCACCTCGCGCGCCATCCCGACGCCGGTATCGCTGACGCAGAGCGAAACGTACTGTCCAGGTGGCAAATCCCGTTCCTGCGCGCTTCGTTCGTCGAGCCACTTGTTGCCGGTCTCGATGGTCAGCCGACCGCCGTCCGGCATCGCGTCGCGGGCGTTGATCGCGAGGTTGAGCAGGGCGTTCTCAAGCTGGTTGGGATCGACCAGCGTGTTCCACAACCCGCCTGCGGTGACGACTTCGAGGGTGACGGCCGGCCCGATCGTGCGGCGGATCAGATCCTCCATGCCCGTGACGAGTTGGTTGACCGCGGTCGCCTTCGGTTCCAGCGTCTGCCGGCGGGAGAAGGCGAGCAACCGGTGGGTCAGCGAAGCCGCGCGCTTGGAGGCACCCTGCGCTGCCGCAACATAGCGCTCGATATCGGCGCTGCGGCCCTGGGCGATGCGGGTCTGGAGCAGCTCGAGACTGCCGATGATGCCGGTGAGAAGGTTGTTGAAGTCATGCGCGAGGCCACCCGTCAGTTGGCCGACCGCCTCCATCTTCTGTGACTGGCGGAGCTGCTCCTCGATCAGGTGGCGGTCGGTGACGTCGGTGACGACGCCTGCGATGCGGGCCGGCTGCTGGCCCGCCACGTAGGCGCGGCCTTCGACGCGCAGCCAGCGGATCTCGCCGTCGCCGGCCCGCTTGATGCGCTTCTCGACATAGAGCGAGCCCAGCGTTTCGGCCCGAGCGAACGCCTCGGTGACGGCGTAGCGGTCCTCGGGAACGAAGTGCTCCAAAGCCTTCGCCAACGTCCATTCGGAGGCACCCTGCCCGTAGCCGAAGATCTGGTCGTGGCGCAGGGATCGCCGTAAGGCGCCGGTGGCCAGGTCGAGCTGCCAGTTGCCCATGCCCGCCGCATCGAGCGCGAGCTGCAGACTCTCTTCGGCCAGACGGCGTTCCTCGATCTCCGCGGCCAGTCGCGCGTTCGCTGCTGCCAGCTCGTGACCGCGGCGGCGGTTGTGGGTGAGGTCGGTCACCACCCCGCACACCACGCGCGGCATACCCACTTCGACCGGGAGTTCGACCAGGGAGACGTTGACCGGGACCTCGGTCCCGTCGATGGCGCGCAGCGTGAGCTCGCCGTCACCGACCGGTCCGGAGGGCGACAACATGCGATGCAGCGCATCGCGGTCGGCGCCGACGAAGAAGCGGGTTACCGGACAACCGATCAACGCTTCCCGGCGCTCGCCTGCAATGGTGGCGAAACGCTGGTTCGAGTAGAGGATCGTGCCGTCCGTGCCGAGGGTGACGGCACCCTCCTGCATCTGCTCGATCAGCACCCGGTATGGACGGTCCGCGTTCTCCAGCGTGTAGACGAGCTGGCCCGACGGGCCGCCGACCACGACCGCATCGACGTCGCCGTTGCGTATGGCAGCCAGGGTTTCCTCGGCCTCGATCAGACGGGCCCGCAGCTCGGCGATCGGCAGGTCTTCGATCGGGACGGCCTGGACGCGCGGCGTTGACGTCTCGCTCACGTGCCGGATCGATCCGAGCCCGTGGTCGTGGCGAGGTCGAGGCCTGCGAGGACACGTTCCTCGTCGGACAGGTCGCCGATGATGCGCCGGAGCGGCTCGGGGAGCAGCTTGACCAGCGTGGGTGTCGCGATGATCTGCAGGTCCCTGGTCGCCTCCGGGTCCTGGTAGACGTCGATGACCTCGAGCTCATACTGCCCCTTGAGGTTCTCCTCGCAGATCCGGCGCATGTTCTCGATGGCGCGGGTCGAGCGCGCCGTCGATCCGGTGATGAAGAGGCGCAGCCTGTAGAAGCCGGGGGCGGGGCGGCTGCCGTCCTTGACCTCGGTCATCTCGCCTTGCTCCCGGGACGGATGTCCAGCCCGACCAGAACCTTCTCGGTATCGGAGAGGTTGCCGATGATCCGCTTGAGCGGCGGAGGCAGATGCCTGACCAGCGTCGGCAGAGCGACGATCTGATCGCCGGCGGCGAGTTGCGGCGTGAGCAGAAGGTCGACGACTTCGATCGTGTAGCGTCCCGCGAGGTACTCCTCGCAAATCCGATTGAGGTTGGCGATCGCGGCCAGCGACTTGGGCGTCTGCCCGGCGACGTAGAGACGCAGATTGTAGGTGCCGGCATCGTCCGCACTCATGGACGGGTTCCGCGAAGGGTGGCCATTCTCGTCCGGTCGGCGTCAAACGACCTCTCGCGCGCCTCTTCCTGCTCGATCAAGGTTGCGATTTCGGCCTCTTCGGCATCGATCGCGGCGCGCATCTCGGCTGTTTCACGTTCCATGGCGGCGCGTTTGCGCGCGACTTGCCGCCGCCGCCGCTCGGTCTCCTGGCGTCTGGCCAGCTCGTCCTGACGCTCGCGCGCCTCCTGCGTGAGCCGCGCGGTCCCGGTCAGCACGCCGTCCGGACCGACATAGGCCTCGATCAGTTCGACGCCGTGGTTGGTCAACCGGTACTCGCGGGTCTGATTGGAGTGGCTCATGCCACGCGATTTGAGCAGGTAGAGCGCGCGGTTGCGCTCGCCGTTGGCCTCGACGTCATTGAGCGAGATCCAGGTGTCCATCAGCGAAGAAATGCCGCGCTCGCTCTCGTCCATGCCAAAGCCCGAACCCGACAGGCTGGTGAACAGCGCGGTGACGCCCCTGGTCTTGCAGATGTCGGCGAGGCGGATCAGCGTCGCGTGGATCTCGGCCGACGGCCCGCGGAACGCGGAGATCGGGTCGACGACGAGGATGGACGGCTCGAAACGCTCGATGTCGCGATTCATGCGCGCGAGATGCATCTCGAAGCCGTAAAGACTCGGGCGGGTGGCCTCGAAGCGCAGCAGAGCCGCCTCCCGATGACGGGCGAGGTCGATGCCGACCGATCGCATGTTGCGCACGACCTGGTCGGGCGATTCCTCGAAGGCGAAGTAGAGGCAGCGCTCGCCGCGATCGCAGGCACAGGCTACGAAGGCCGCCGCGAACGTCGATTTGCCCGTACCCGCAAGACCGGAGATCAGCACGCTCGATCCCCGGTAGAAGCCGCCGATGCCGAGCATGGCGTCGAGGTCCGTAACGCCGGTCGGGACGGCTTCCTCCGAGATGCGGTGTCCCAGCCCCGCCGAGGTGATCGGCATGACGCTGATCCCCTCCGCATCGATCAGGAACGGGTATTCGTTGGTGCCGTGGGCGGAGCCGCGATACTTGACCACGCGCAGGCGCCTGGTGGTGATCTGGTCCTGGACCCGGTTGTCGAGCAGGATGACGCAGTCGGAGACATACTCCTCGATGCCGTAACGTGTGAGCTGTCCCTCGCCGCGCTCGGCGGTGATGATCGCAGTGACGCCACGGTCCTTGAGCCATCCGAAGAGCCGTCTGAGTTCGGCGCGCAGGATCGTGGTGTCTGCGAGGCCGGAGAACAGGGCCTCGATGGTGTCGAGCACCACGCGCCGAGCCCCGACGCTGTCGATCGCGTGACCGAGGCGGACGAACAGGCCTTCGAGGTCGTAGTCGCCGCTCTGCTCGATTTCCGACCGCTCGACGCGGACGTGATCGATGGCGAGACGCCGTTCCCGGACCAGGCGATCGAGTTCGTAGCCCAGGGAGGCGACGTTGGCGACCAGGTCTTCCGCCCGCTCCTCGAAGCTCATGAACACGCCGGTCTCGCCGAACTTCGTGGCACCGTTGACCAGGAACGTCGCCGCAAGCAGCGTCTTGCCGCAGCCTGCGTCGCCGCACAGCAAGGTTGGCCGTCCGGTCGGCAGCCCACCGAGGGTGAGATCGTCGAGACCGTCGATACCGATCGGTGTCTTGGGAAGCTGAGGGGCGTCCGTGGCGCCGGCCGTCGGTGCGATGCTATCCATGGAGACTCCCGGTCGTAGAGCGGTCTGGGGCGTTACCCTGGCCCCTCGTAGCTGAGGACATTGCGACGCCATGACGGTGGTGAAGTATCGAACGGTGGATCAGAACCTGCGTCCTCGCCGGACCAGGCTCGAAATACCTGGCTGGGCGGGCCAGCCGGAGCCGCGGGCGGACGGTTCGCAGGAGTATCCCTGGCATTGCGTCCCGTTTTCCGAGGCGGCCAGGGCAGGCATCGAGCTGCCCTATCCGTTCGGCGACGAGTTGCGGGTCAGCGTTCAAGACGGCGAGATGTTGTTCGAGGGGGCGTTCGGGGACGAGCGGCCGCCGTTCCGGAGTTTCGGCGATGAATATTACACGTATCGGATCCTGCTCGATTTGAAGGTGGAGGCCGAATTTGCCGTCAAGGTCGAGACGCACCCGCGATTCTACACCGACACGACGGGCACGGTGCCGATCGCGGTGCCGGCGGTCATCCGGCACTGGTGGCCGATGATCTTCTTCGTGGTGTTCAAGGCACCGGCGGCGGGACAGACGCACGTGTTCCGGCCGGGCGAACCGTTCATGCTGGTGACGATCGTTGCGGCAGAAGACCGCATCGATCTCGTTGCGATGTCCGATGAGGAAGCGGCGGAGCGGGAGCTGCAGGCCCAGCGCATCCATGCCAGCCGGCGCACCCTGTCGGCAGACACGCAATGGACGTCACGGACCAACACGGTGTTCGACGGCACCTACCGCCGCATTCACGCGGCGGCCAGGGCGGTCAAGGAATGACCGGTCCGGTCAGTCCTGGCTGTGGTGGTGGTGATGGTGATGATAGTGGTGGCGGCGGTGATGGTAGTGGTGGTGATGGGGCTGCACGACGACCAATTGCACCGTCTGCACTCCGGCCTCGCCTTGGGAGGAGTCCAGCAACTGCCGGGCGTTGGGGATCGGCTTGAGCAGGTCGGCATACGACGCCGCTTGCATCGCCGCCTCGATCGACTGCGGAGCTGGAGAGGCGGCCTGTGACGGCGCGGCCGACAAGGCGGCCACCGCTCCGATCAGGCCGGCAACGGTTTTATCCATGTTCTCGAGATTTCCTCTCCTGTCGCCGTGTCCGGTAACAGAAAACCTGTCGTTGCGCATCCCTCATCTGACGACCAGCGACGCCAGGAGTGCGCAGGCGAGCAGAGCCGCAATTCCCTGCCAGACCCGGACCGGAGCACGCTCGTAGAGAGTGGGCGGACGACGCGGCGTGGGCATGGCGTGCACGGGTGCGGCCTCCAGGTCGGCCGCAAACTCGGTCATGTCGGCCTGACGGCCGGCGGGATCGATCGCGATCGCCCGGGCGAGCACCGTATGGAGCCAGGCCGGAAGATCGGGCCGGATCAGGGTGAGGTCCTCGGGGCGGTCCTGTCGAGGGCGTGAGGTGGCGTCGAGATTGCCGTAGGGAAACTCGCCGGTGAGGGCCTGGAAGATGGTCACGCCGAGTGCGTAGAGGTCCGTCGACTGGTTGCCTGGTTCGCCCGCAAACATTTCGGGCGCGACGTAGGCCGGCGTGCCTGGGATTTCCGTGGGAGGGTCGTCCTCCAGGCCGGGGAGGCGCACCGAGCCGAGATCGAGCAGCTTGAGCGAGTTGGCCTCCAGGATGACGTTGTCGGGCTTGATGTCGCGGTGGATGATGCCGACGCGATGCAGCGAGGCGGCGGCTCGCGCGAGCCGGATCGCGATGCTTGTTGCCTCCTCCAGGGTCATCGCGGGCCTGCGATCGATGCGCCGGGCGAGCAGCTCGCCGTCATAGAGCTGCATGCTCGTGTAGAGGCAGGTCTGCCGGCCTGGCGGCAGCTCGATGATCCGGACCACTCCGGGACTGCTGACCTGGCGGCCGGCCCAGGCCTCGCGAACGAAGGCGTCGTGGTGAAGCCCGACGGCGCCCACGGATGGCTTGGGGAACTTCAGGGCCAGCGCGCCGCCGTCGACCCGGTCGGTGGCCGCAAACAGGCGGCTCGATGGGCCGTCGGAGATCAGCGCGTCGAGGGTGAAGCCGTCCACGACGTCGCCGGTGTTGGGCGTGGGGATCAGGGGCAGGCGGCGCAGGCTGCCGATCTCGGCCGCCCGGGCGGTCGGCAGGCCGACGACGTCGAGCATCAGCGCGGTTGCGTTGTCGGTGCCGCCGGCGTCATGCGCGGCGGCGACGAGCGCGCGGGCGGTGTCGGCGGGGGCGGAACGGGTGCGCAGGATCTCGGCGATGGTCGCGTCGGTGAGCACGCCGTGCACGCCGTCGGTGCAGAGCAGGAAGCGGTCGTGCAGCGCCATCGGTTGGGTCGCGTAGTCGAGCCGGGCATCGGCCTCGATGCCCAGCGCGCGGGTCAGCAGGGAGCGATCGCCCTCACGGACATGGTCGACGGTCAGACGGGTCAGGCGGTCGCCGCTCAGGCGGTAGGCGCGGGTGTCGCCGACGTGAAGGATGTGGGCGTGGCGGCCACGCAGGACGAGCGCGGTGAAGGTGCAGCCCATGCCGGCCAGCGCCGGGTCCTGACGGCCCTGGGCGTGGAGCCAGGCGTTCAGGGCATCGATGATGCGGGCGGCGGCGCGGCGGATTTCCATCGTCTCGGGAACCTCGCCAAGACCGTCGAGAAAGAAACGGACGGCGGTCTCGGCGGCGACGCGACCGCCCCTGGCGCCGCCGATGCCGTCGGCGACGATGGCGGCGACGTCGCGGCGTTCGGCCGGCGGGGGAGCGCCGAGCACACTGCCGACGAAATCCTCGTTGCGTTCCCGCGGCCCGGTCTCGGAGGCGAAGCCGATGCTGACGAGCGGGACCGTGCACTCGCCGCTCATGGCATGGGTCAGCGCTTCAGGTCGCAGCGGTCGTGGAGGAAATAGCCGCCGGTGCTGGAGGCGGCGACCGCTGTCAATTCGCCCGACGCGCGGTCGAGGCGGTAGCGGAAGCCGTCATGGAGGTCGTGCCAGGCGATGATGCCGGGCGTGATTCGGGCCGGGTAGGTGTCGACCGTAGCGCGCGAATAGTCGATCGCGATTCGCCAGGTCGCTCGACTGAAGGTGTTGGTGCAGGTGACGTTGGCCGCCGGCGTCCCGGCGTGCGCGGGCCATGCGGTCAAGACGGCGAGGAGGGCTGCCAGAGGTCGGTGCGACATTGCCGCAGCTTGATCCGGAGAGAGCGCAATTTGAAGGGCGGGTGTGGCAGCTTTGCACGTTTTGGAGACGCGATGTCGCGCAGTGACCCTGCCACGCATAGTTCTTGCATCGTCTCAAATTGTGACGGGCATCGCGCGCTGGGCTTCTGCCGCAGGCGTCATTGGCCGTCTGGAACGACAACGCGCGTTTGGCCGAAACAGGTTGGAGAAGGCGATGATCCTACCGTCACCAAAGTGGCTCGATTCGGGCGACAACGCCTGGCAATTGGCGGCAGCGACGTTCGTCGGGCTGCAGAGCATCCCGGGCCTGATGGTGCTCTACGGCGGCATCGTGAAGCAGAAATGGGCGATCAATTCGGCCTTCATGGCGATGTATGCGTTTGCGTCGGTGCTCGTGGTCTGGGTGCTGTTCGACTACAACATGGCGTTCGGTCCGCAATGGTTTCCGTTCCTGGGGCACCCGTTCCCGGTCGGCAGCGCGAACTTCATGCTCGGGCAGGCGATCATTCCGGCAGCCGCCTCGGGCATGCCGGCGCTGGCGTTCCCGATGGCGACACTCATCTTCTTCCAGTTCGTGTTTGCGGCGATCACGGTCATCATCCTGGGCGGGGCGGTGCTGGGGCGGATGAACTTCACCGCCTGGGTGATCTTCTGTCCGGTGTGGATGACGCTGGTCTACACGGTGGGCGCGTTCAGCATCTGGGGCGGCGGCTGGCTGTCGGTGCTGGGCGTGCAGGACTTCTCGGGTGGCTACGTCATCCACCTCGCCGCCGCCGCTTCCGGCTTCACGGCGGCTGCCCTGGTCGGGCCGCGATTGAAGGCGGACCGGGACAATTTCCCGCCCAACAGCCTGCTGGTGACGCTGGTGGGTGCGGGGATTCTCTGGCTCGGCTGGAACGGCTTCAACGGCGGCGATCCCTACTTCGCCAACGCCGACGCCGGCGGAGCGGTGCTGAACACCAACGTAGCGACTGCCGTCGCGCTGCTGGTGTGGTCGCTGATCGACAAGATGGCCTACGGCAAGCCGTCGATCATCGGCGCGGTCAACGGGATGATCTCCGGCCTGGTGGCGATCACGCCGGCAGCGGGCTTCGTGAACGGTTATGGGGCGATCATCATCGGGATCTTCGCCGGGATCATTCCCTGGTACAGCATGAACCGGTTCCAGAAGACCAGGCTGATGCTGCGCGTCGACGACACGCTGGGCGTGTTCTCGACCCATGGCGTCGCCGCCGTAGTGGGCGGGCTGCTGACCGGCATCCTGGCTTCGCCGAACATGCTGGAATATATCGGAACCGACAAGGACGCCCCGGGCGTCAGCGTGACCGGCGGCGTGCATCAGCTCATCCTGCAGATCGAGGGAGCGGCGTTCATCATCGTCTTCAACGTCGTGATGACGTTCATCATCCTAAAGGTGATCTCGATCTTCGTGCCACTGCGTATGAACGAGGCGATGCTTCGGGTGGGCGACGACGCGGTGCATGGCGAGACGGCGTACGCGATCAATCTCGGGGGAGAGTAGGAGGTCGACAGGGGACGCACCGTCACCGATCCCTTGCGGGTCGAGGACGGTGCGCTCCGCCATCACGGCGACTGAGACGCGTGAGGCTGAGTATCCTGGCCGCGACATAGACCACGATTGAACCGACGTCGCGCCGGATCGACAGAGGCGCAAGCTGCGCAACATTCGCGCGGCAATACGCACGGCGACTTCATGATTGCCGATGCGAAGACGCCGACATGGGCGGCTGGATCAGGATGGCAGGTCCGTGCACGACACGAGTATTTCGACAGGATCAGGGCGATCGTCATGGCGACCCTGGAGGCTTACAGCGCGTTTCGGACGGAGGCGAGCCGGATCGGGTTCCGGCATTTTTCGAAGTCTTCAATCCAAATACGAATGTCGATCTCGACTCCGCACGCCGCAACGGGCGCTGGAGGAGAATCTGGAGGTCACCGAAACATCGCTGCGACATGCGTCGTCCTGAACGGTTACGTTTCTTGACAAAAACGTTTTAATTATGATACCGGTGACTGCCCGACGTAAAAGGTTCGAGAATGACGGCCGGCAACGTCGATTCGTCCGGGCAGGCGGCGCAGGCGGCGATCGACAGCGTATCGCTGTCTCGACTGATCGTCGACAGTGCGATCAAGCACGCGATCATGGTGCTGAGCCCTGATGGGACCTTGACGGGCTGGAGCACCGGGGCGGAGCAGGTCCTGGGCTACCGGAGCGACGACATCCTGGGCCGCTCGGCCGACATTCTGCTCGAGCCGACGGACCGTGACATCGGTTGGCTGTCCTCGCTGATGCGCCGGACGATCGAAACCGGGAGCGCCGCCCATGAGCGCTGGCATCTCAGGCAAGATGGGACGCGGGTTTGGCTGACCGGCGTGATGACGCCGATCGGGGCGCGGCCAGGATTTCTGAACATTCTGCGTGACGAGACCGAGGCTCATGCCGAGCTTGAGCATCGGCGAATGCTGATGGCCGAGATGAACCATCGGATCAAGAACACCTTCACGGTCGTTCAGGCGATGGCGCATTCGACACGACGGTATGCGTCGAGCGTGCAGGATTTCCAGGTGGCGTTCGACTCGCGGCTGCTGGTGATGGCGCGATCGCACGACATGCTGATGCGGACCGACTGGCGCGACGCCGAACTGCGAGAGGTGATCGCGGGCGTGCTGGAACCGTTCGACACCGAGCCGGGCCGGATGACGCTCGCAGGCGTTCGCGTGCTGTTGCCGTCGAACCTGGTCATCGCGGTCAGCCTGGCCTTGCACGAGCTTGCCACCAACGCCGTCAAGCACGGATCGCTGTCGGTCGCAGGCGGCCGGGTGGCTGTGACCTGGACCGCCGACCTGGCCGGACCCGACGGTCCCCGGGTCGAGATCATCTGGCTGGAGCGGGGCGGCCCGGCTGTCGAGCCGCCGGTGCGGGGTGGATTCGGCTCCAAGCTGTTCCGGATGGGCTTGCCGTTGAACGGCAGCGTCAAGCTGGACTTCCAACCGGCTGGCGTAGAATGTCGCATGGTGCTGTTGCTCGGACCGACGCTGCCATGAAGCGGGTCGTCCTGGCGGGGATCGTCCTGCTTGGCGCGGAGGCGGCACGCGCGCAATCGTGCCCGGCGGTTCTCCCCGGCGCCGGAGTGCCGCAGACGGCGGTCACGCCGGTGACGCTGCATGTCCTGCAGGACGAGATCGAGCCGGTTCCGGCGACCGACGGCCTGGTGCATCTCGCCTTCGCAGCCCAGGTCACCAACGTCGGCAGGAACAGGGCGGCGCTCACATCGGTGGTGCCGGTCGATCCGCTTGCAGGCTTCGCGCCGACCGGGGTCAACCGGGTGTTCGACGTGAACGGCAACGCCATCGAGGGCATGGTGCGATTGTTCGATCCGGCCACGCAAACCGGAGCGCGAACCGCCAAGCAGGTGGACTTCAAGGCGATGGAAGGCGGCACGTCGGGCACGATGTTCTTCGACGTCGGTTACGCGAGCGTGACCGACGTGCCACGGCTGCTTGCCGTCGCGCTGACCGTGACGCTGGCGGGTCGCAGCGGTCCGTTGCTGGAACGGACCGATCCGATCCCGGTGAGCTGCGAGCCGCCGGTGGCGCTCGCGCCACCTCTGACGGGACCGGGCTGGTGGGACGGGAATGGCTGCTGTTCGGTGATCAGCCCGCACCGTGGTGCCACACTGCCGATCAACGGCGCCTTGCGGATGCCGGAACAGTTTGCGATCGATTTCGTGCAGATTTCAGCGAGACAGGATTGCTGCACCGGGCCGGTGAAGGATTTGAGGTCCTGGCCGTTCTTTGGCGCGCCGGTGCTGGCGGCGGCGGACGGCGAAGTGGTCGAGGCGGTCGACGGGCTGCCGGAGCAGGTTCCTGGGCCGCCGTTGGGCGTGACGGTGGAAAACGCGGCCGGAAATCACGTCATCGAGAAAGTCGGCGATGCCCGCTATGTCCTTTATGCGCATCTCAAGACCGGCAGCATCCCGCCATCGGTCCGCGCCGGGAACAGGGTAGCGGCCGGCGCTAGGATCGGCTCCGTCGGAAACAGCGGCAGCACGACGGCGCCGCATCTGCATTTCCAGGTGATGGATCGTCCGTCGAGCCTGAATGCCGTCGGACTGCCGTTCGTCTTTGACAGGCAGGTGGTCGAGGGCCGCGTCATCGGGACCGCCGAGGCGGCGGATACCGACTACGAGGCGGGGCGCCGGATCGATTACGAGCGTGGCGGAGGCGTTCGCGCCGGTCAGATGCCGGCCGAAGGGCAGGTGTTCGGCTTTCACATCGCCGAGTAGGACGCTAACCGCGCTTCCAGGCCATGCCGCCGTCGACCACCAGCGTGCCGCCGACCACGTAGTCGCCGGCACGCGACGCGAGGTAGACGGCGGTGCCGGCCATGTCTGCCTTGGCGCCGATACGGCGCGAGGGGATCACCTTGGAGATCTCGTCGGCGTGGTCACGGGCGTCCCGGTTCATGTCGCTGGCGAAGGCGCCGGGGGCGATCGCGTTGACGACGATGTTGTCCTCGATCAGCCGCATGGCCAAGCGCTTGGTCAGGTGGATCAGGCCGGCCTTGCTGGCGGCGTAGGAATAGGTCTCCATCATGTTGACCGACACGCCGTCGATGCTGGCGATGTTGATCACCTTGCTCGGCTTGTCCTGGGTCGCACGGACCTTCAGGGCCTCATGCAGCGCCTGGGTGAGGAAGAACGGGGTCTTCACGTTCAGGTTCATCACCTTGTCCCAGCCGCTCTCGGGGAAGCTGGAGAACTTCTCGCCCCAGGCTGCGCCGGCGTTGTTGACCAGGATGTCGAGGGCGGGCTCGTGCCTGAGGAACTGCTCGGCCATCGTTTGGGCGCCCCCGGCACCCGACACATCGCCCGGCAGGGCGATGCAGGTGCCGAACTCGGACAGTCGCCTAGCGGTCTCCTCGCACGGCCCCGCCTTGCGCGCGGTGATGTAGACGCGGGCGGCGCCGGCGCGCAGGAAGCCTTCCGCGATCATTTCGCCAATGCCGCGCGAACCGCCGGTCACCAGAGCCACGCGCCCTGTGAGCGAGAAATAGTCATTCGTCATGGGTGGGGTTTGGGGCCGAGGCCCGAACGGGTCAAGGGCGGAGCCCTTGCCAGAAGAACTTGGGCGTCGCTCCGGGCTTCTATGCGTTGCAACGACGAGGGGAGACGTCGCGTGACCATGCCAACTGCGAGAGCGCCGGAGGGGTCGGGTCCGCAGCCCACCGTGCCGTACTGGCACCTGTGGACGGACGAGAACGGGGTCAGTCATCAGACGCTCTGCGCGCTCGCTGCGTTCGAGCTGAAGGGTGTGGGCGACGCCGATCCACAGTGGAACAACAGGCAGGAGACAGCGTCGTCGACGGTGGTGTTCACGGTGCAGCCGGTGGGCTGGGTCGGGGAATGGCACGAGAACCCGGCGCCGCAATGGATCGTGGTGCTGTCCGGACGCTGGTGGATCGAGAGCATGGACGGCACGAGGATCGAGCAGGGACCGGGCGAGTTCTCGTTCGGGGAGGACCAGAACTGCGTGCGGAGCGCCGACGGGCGGAAGGGGCACCGGTCGGGGACGATCGGGGACGAGCCGGCCCGGCTGATGACGGTGCAGGTCCATGTGCCGCCGAGACGCGAGCCCTGTCACATCGGGTAGGCTCGACGTCGGTGCCGTCGTATACCGGGAGCAGAAAAGGACAGAAACGTGACCACGGGAGCAACGCTCGCCAGCCTGATCCGCTGGTGTTGCGTCGAACAGGAACGATCACAGTATCTGCTGAGCCTGCTGCTGAGCGGGAAAGCCACGACATCGGCCGATTTCGGTGACGGCTGGGAGGACACGACAGCGCGCTCGCTCGAGGAAATGCGACGCAAGGTCGATGAACTGGGCGGGCTGCTTCGTGCGATCGACGAGGAGTATGAGAAGAAGCGCGGAGCGTAGCTTGCCGGCAGCGTTGTTCGGGCGGTAGCCGAGCACCATGGACAATGTCGAAATGGCTCAGGAGAGCCTGGAACACGCGCATGGTCATGGGCATGGCGCGAGCGCGCCGCCGCAGGGCACGCGGCGGGCCGCGATCCTGGTCGCGGTGTTCGCGGCGGTGGCGGTCGTGATCGAGATGAGTGCGAACGACGCGCAGACGGCCTATCTGGCGCGGACGATCGCGGCGAGCGACATCTGGAACGAGTATCAGGCCAAATCGGTCCGGCGGGTGGTCCGGTCGGAGGCGGCGGAGATGCTTCGGGCGATGCCGCCCGGGCCGGGCGTTGCGGCGGCGATCGCGCGCGCGAACGCGGAGGCGGCGCGGCTGGGGGACGATCCGGCGAGCGGCGGGATGAAGCAGCTCGCCGAGCGGGCGCACGCGGACGAGCACGCCCGCGACCATGCGCTGCACCATCATGAGCAGCTCGAACGCAGCGTGCGCGTGCTGCAGATCGCGATCGTGCTGGTGGGTCTTTATCTGGCGACCCGGCTCGAGGCGCTCGTTGTCGGAGGGTTGGTGCTTGGGTTGGGCGCGATGCTGTGGGGTGCGCTGGCGGCGGCCGGGGTGATCTGACGGCTTCTATGGATAGCTGACGACGGTGACTGGCGTGCTCGGGTTGGCAATCGTGGCAGAGCCGCCGGTCTGGTTGATCACGTGCAGGATGCCGCCGGACGAGGTTGTGCTGAGGAAGACCGTGAGCAGGTCGTTCAGGCTTGCGGGCGGCAGGCCGGTCGGGACTTCGAAGGCGTGGTCGGCGAAGATGTCGACGCCAAGGTCGAAGTTGCTGTAGCTGCCCATGCCGTAGCCGCTGAAGCTCGTCACGGCGTCGGCGACCTTGAAGGCGGCCCAGCCGTCGACGCCGGGCGCCTCGGTCCAGGCGGCCTGGCTCGGCGGGTCGTAGGGCATCTCGTTCTGGAAGAAGATGTCGGTGCCGCGCTGGCCACGCCAGATGACCTGGTATTTCTGGTAGTGCTCGACGAAGAGGCCGTAGGCGGTGACGTCGTCGCCGTTGACGATCAGGCCGGTGTCGGCGGTGTTGTCGGTCCAGCCGACGCCGGCGCCATGGTCGGCACGCCAGGCCCAGACATCGTCGAGGATGGCGTTGCTGGCGTTGACGACGAGGCTGTTGGTGGCACGGCCCGGGGCGGCGCCGCCGATGCGGAAGAAGACGTCGTAGAGGGCGGAGGGGTCGTCGGGGTTGGCCCCCTGCCCTTTCGTGCCCAGGCGCAGGAGGGTGGAGGAGTTGGTTGGTCCGGCCTGGACGATCACGCCCTCGATCTCGACACCGCTGGCGGCGAGCGCGGTGATGGCGGAGGTGCCGTTCTGCGGCACGAGGGTCGGCATGCCGAGCCCGAGGACCACGGTGTCCGGATGGGGGAGTACGATGGGGGTGTCGAGATTGTAGACGCCCGGGGTGAGGATGAGGTCGAAGCCGAGTGCGAGGGCGAGGTTGATGAGCTGCACCGGGTCCGACGGGCTGGCGATGAGGAAGCGGGCGAACGGGATGGATTGGCCTTGGGTGGCGGTGGTGGCGGTCCAGCTCGGGCCGAGGCTGCTGCGTTGGACCGAGGGGACGAAGACGGCGTAGTGCCCGGTTGAATCCTGGGTGAGGTAGGGGGCTTCGCGGGTGACGGGGCTGGTCGGCAGGGTGGTGTAGGGACCGCCGCAGGTTGATTGCGCCGGGTAGCACTGGGCGGGGGCGCCGATCACGCCGGAGAAGACCTGGTTCCAAACGCCGTTGGACCAGCTGGCGATCGCGCTGTTCCTGGTGAGGAACTGCTGCTGCGAGCCGCTGACGATCGGGCCGCTGAAGGTGGAGTCGGCGATGAAGCCGCCGCTCGCGTAGGACGGGTTGGTGCAGTAGTCATCGAGGGTGGTGTTGCCGTTGATCGCGACACGACGGAGTGGAGCGGCCTGCGAAACGGCCCAGAATTCGGAGGCGTAGCAGCCGTTGGTCGGGTCGGCGTTGTTGGCAGCGCCGGTGACGTTGATCGTGAGGTTGGAGAGCGAGCGCCAGAAATTGTCGAGGGCGTTGCAACTGCCGGCGCTGCATTGATTGTAGACGTCGACCGAGCCGTTGATGACGACGTCGCCTGGCTGCCGGCCGAGACCGGCGACGGTGGTGTAGTAGCCGACCTGGAAGTTCAGCGGGTGGGCGCTCGATCCGTAGGTGCCGGGGGTGAACAGGAACGCGGTGCGCTGCGTGCCGAACTGGTTGGTGACCTGCTGGGCGGCGGCTGCGTTGAGGGCGGCCTCGATCTGGGTCTGGGGGGTCGCCGG
>CAXTSH010000049.1:0-3196 GCA_964246925.1 uncultured Acetobacteraceae bacterium | reverse complement strand
GCTGGGCGGCGGCTGCGTTGAGGGCGGCCTCGATCTGGGTCTGGGGGGTCGCCGGGGTGAAGATGGTGACGTTGGGACCGAAGTTCGGGTCGATGCCGAGCGAGGCGGCGGTGGCTGGGACGGTCGGGGCCAGGGCGCCGACGAGGGCGGATAAGGCGGTCAGGATGGCTGTGCTGATCGCGGGTTGGCGGGCTTGCTGCCTCATGAGGTGTTCTTCCCTCTGTTCGTGCGCGGCGTTGCTCGCCGGTCATATGCCATTCGGGAGATTCGACCTTTTCGGGACCGGACGCAATGGCGGCGGTTTGGGTCAGTCCGGCATCGGCGGCGTCCCGGTGTGGGTGTCGGGTTGCTCTTGAAAATCCTGGTGGCTGGGTGGTGGTCGTCGCTGCTGGCTGGCGGGGATTGCGGTTCATTGCGTGGTCGGGAACTTGAAATTCATGGTGGTCGGGTGCGGGACCGGAATGGGTTGAGGATGGTCAGGCGGCCCGCGATGATACGGGTGTCCTGCAGGTCTTCCGAGAACAGCGTCGTGCAGCCGGCCTCCAGGGCGGAGGCGACGATCAGGGCGTCATAGAAGGAGAGGCCATCCCGGGCGGCGATCTCGAGCGCTGCGGCATGGGTGGCGACGGTGACGGGTCGGATGTCGGGGCAGAGGGTACGGAAGGCGCTCAGCGCGGACCGGATTTCGGGCCAGGTCCGCTTGAATTTGCGGTGGGCCAGGTTGGCGAACTCGTTCAGGACCTGGACGCTCAGGATGCCGCCTGCAGCCACGAGTGTCCTGGCAGTTTCGGATCGGGGGCCGGTGCCTAGCGTCGCGGTGACGAGGATGTTGGTGTCGAGGAAATCACCGCTCATTGGCCTCGTCGCGGCTGAAGCGGAAGCCGGGCGGGAGGGTCCAGTTGAGGGATTTGAGGCGTTCGAGCGCCTGCTCGCGGCTCCGGTCCCGGTCGATGCGGAAGGTGCGGTCGCCGGCGATTTCGATCTCGATGTCGTCGCCCTCCTTGAGTGCCAAGCGTTCCACGACGGAGGCGGGGAGGCGGACCGCCAGAGAGTTACCCCATTTGCCGACCTGCATCCCGGTCTCCTGATCTACTCTGGTGTTCGTATATCCGGTTTGGGCTGGAGGTTACGGAGTTTGGTTCGAGGCCTTCCTGGATGAGACGCGGCGGTGGATTGCCGGGGGCGGACGAACTTGAATTTCATGGTGGTCGGTGCGGCAGGGGTGGCTTGCGAGCGTTCGGCGCGGCGAGCGGGAACTTGAAATTCGCGGTGTAGATGCGGCGTTGAAGGATGTGGTTCGCCGAGCGGGGCTTTGGCGCGGCGGCACCCGGGAGGTGGGGTAAAACTTGAAATTCGTGGTGTCATTCATTTTGGGATCGGGTGTTGAGGTTTTGCGGGCGAGGATTGTGCGGCTGTCCTCGAAAACTCGGGTCATTTGCTTCGCCTGACGAAGCACGTGGCGGAGGCTGTTGAAGCGCGTGGACTTTGGCGTGAGTGGGTTGAGGCGGCGATTGCGATCCGGATCGGGTCGACGCCGACCCAAACCATCCGGGGCGGACGCGGTCGTTCAAGATCATTCCAGACCTTGGTGAGCGCGTGTTTGGGTGGTGCATCGGCTGGATGGTGCCGATATCGTGGTGATCACGGTTCGTCCGGACAGGAACGCCAAGCCATGATGCAGCTACGATCCAGAGGCGGACGCCATGTTCGTGTGGTTTGCTCTTGAGGGAACGAAGTCGACGGAGAGACGAAGGAGGTCGCTCCGGGTGTTCTGCTCGACTTGGATGCCGCCGGCGACGTCATCGGGATTGAGGTGCTCGACGTGCGGGAGCGGGCCTCCGAGCGCCGCGCGGACGCGACGTGAGACTCTCACCTTAGCAACCCGCCACCACGGTGTTCGGACCGGACGCCTTGGACTAGTCCGCCGGTGGAGCTCGGCATGAGGACGGCAGTGACCTGCGGCCTGACTCGTCGGCGTCGCGGGTCAGTTCGCGTCCCGCGCATTCTGGCCGTTGCAGGACGATCCCGTCGAGCCGGCGGAGCTGCGAGGCGCGTGTGCATGGACGTAGGCACCTCGTTGACAGGGGGACGCGAAGACGTTGACCTTGGCTGACGTCGGGAGAAGTGCCAGCAATGCTGACAGTGGCAGCATTCGGAGCGCTTTGATGGCCGGCAGTTTGAGTGTGCGCAATCTCGACGACGAGGTGATTGTCCGTCTGAAGCGACGGGCGGCTCGTCATGGGCAGTCGGCGGAGGCGGAGGCTCGCGACATTCTTCGGCAGGCGGTCGAGGGCGAGTTGGATACCGACTTCGCCAAGCTCGCGGCTGACTTGCGGCAGTTGACAGCGGGGCGGCGGCATATGCCGTCGGAGGTTCTGGCTCGGGAGGGCCGCAACGAGCGTTGAAGTCGCTCGTCATCAATGCGAGCGTCGCGATCAAGTGGGTGGTCGAGGAGCCTGGCACCGATAAGGCGCTCGAACTGCTAGCGTTTCGATTGTCGGCGCCGGACCTTCTGATCGCGGAGTGCGCGAATATTCTCTGGAAGAAGGTAGTCCGGCGGGAGTTGTCCGCCGAGGAGGCGTCGCTCGCGGGCCGGCTGTTGGAGCGCGCCGATGTGGACTAGATGCCGATGCGACGGTTGCTTGGGCGAGCCGTCGACCTGTCGATCGCGCTCGGCCATCCAGCCTATAACTGCGTCTACCTGGCGCTTGCTGAGGCCACGGGCCGGTCGCTCGTCACGGCCGATCAGCGGATTTGTCGGAAGGTGAGAGAGCATTCCTTGGCGATGCGCGTCTTCGAGTTGTCAGTCGCGGGCGCGTCACTCCGAGCCCAGCAAGGGTGAACACGGTGAGTAGTTTTTTACCGGTTTTCATTCGTTCGATTGGACAGTGCGGTCCTTTCAGATTGATGCCGACTCGCGTGGGCACGTGCTTTGCGGTGTACAAGTTCGGACAGAGCTGATATGTCGTGGTGATCGCCAGTCATGCATGGGATGAAAAACCACAATGCCGATCAGCTATGATCCAGAGACAGACGCGATGTTCGTCTGGTTTTGACCTGAAGGGACGACGTCGATTACAACGGAAGAGCTCGCGCCGGACGCGCTGCTTGACCTTAGTGCTTTCGGGACATGATCGGCATCAGTTGGACACCTCGAAATATTGTTGAATGGCGCGGACGAGGGGGGCTTTCGCGG
>CAXTSH010000048.1:0-24804 GCA_964246925.1 uncultured Acetobacteraceae bacterium | reverse complement strand
ACCACCACGCAGGTGGCCGCCCTGACCACCATGGCGGCGGCCGCCCTCGACACCACGCACGCCGCCGCATTGTCCACGGCTCAGATCGCTGCCCTTCGAACCGCGGATATCGCTGCACTCAGCACCGCGACATTGGCCGCACTCGGCACCGGACAGATCGGCGCCCTGACCTCCGGACAGATCGCAGCGCTCCTGACCGGTCAGGTGGCCGCACTCACCACAGTCCAGATCCCGGCGCTGTCGTCGGCGCAACTGGCAAATTTCACCACCGCCGACATTGCCGCACTGAGTACCGCCCAGGTGGCCGCGATCACCGTCGCCTCCATCAAGGGTGCGACCACCGCCGGCCTTGCAGCACTCGGCACCGGCCAGGCCGCTGCCTTGTCGACCGCAGCCATTGCCGCGCTTTCGACGGCGCAGCTTGCGGCGATCGCAACGACTGACATCGCTTCGCTCGGGACCGCACAGATCGCCGCCTTCGGCACCGGTCAATTGGCCGGATTGAGAACCGGGCAGGTTGCTGCCCTGACCAGCACACAGGCACCGGCACTGTCCACCGCCATCGTCGCCGGACTTGGCTCCGGTCAGCTTCAGGCCCTTGCCACCGCGTCGTTCGGCAATCTGACAACATCACAGATTGCGGCCCTCGGGTCTTCCGAGGCGAGCTACCTCGCCACGGCGCAGCTCGCCGCCCTGACCAGCCTGCAGGTGCCCGCGTTGAGCACCGGAACGATCGCCGCCCTCGGATCGCAGCAGGTTGGCGCGATCGGAACGCAGGCGCTCAGCACTCTATCCAACACAGACCTCGCGTCCATCACGACGATCGGCATCAAAGGACTCTCGACCGACCAGATCCAGGCGCTGACCACCAGCCAGGTGGGTGCCTTCAGGACCAGCCAGTTCGCCGCCCTGACGACGCTGTCCGTCTCCGCGCTGACGACCGGGCAAATCGGCGCGCTCACCACTGCGCAGTTCGCAGCCTTCACCACCGCGCAGATCGCCGCCCTCGGCACCGCGCAGATCCCGGCTCTCACGACGACGGACCTGCCTTCGCTGACGACGGCGTCGATCACCGCCATCACCACCACCCAGCTCGGATCGGTCACCACGACGCAGCTGAACGCGTTGACGAGCACGCAGGTCGCGGCCTTCACCACCATGCAGATCAACAGCATGAGCAGCACACAGATTGCTGCCTTGTTTCACTAGATGAACGCACCCTTCCTTGAGCCCAGGCACGACGTCGAACGGCTCGGCTTTGAGGAACTCGTGACTGTCGTCGAGCGCGTGCGGCCGGCGGCGCCCATTGTCGATCTGTACCGGAGGTGGATCGCCGCACGGCCGCAAAGCTTCGAACCGGTGTTTGCCGCCTGGTTCAACCTCGGTGTCGAGCTCGGTCGCGACGGCGACAAGGATGGTGCCGCGTCCTGTTACAGGGCGGCGCTCGCGCTACGCCCCGACTTCCAGCCGGCGGCTGTCAATCTTGGCTTGCTGCTCGAGCAGCAGGGGCAACCCGAAGCGGCTCTGGCGATCTGGTCGCAGGCGCTGCAATCCACCGAAGCGCGTGCAAGCCTGCTCAATCAGCGCGCGCGGCTCTGCGAGCAACTCGGACGGCTCGAGGAAGCGGAGCACCTGCTGACGCAGAGCCTTGTCACCGACCCCGAACAACCGGACGCGATCCAGCACTGGGTTCACCTGCGGCAGAAACTATGCCTCTGGCCGGTGCTGTCGGACCGCATTCCCGGCCTGTCGCACGAAACACTGATGCGGCACGCGGGTCCGCTCGCCTCCCTCGCCCTCACCGACGATGTCGGGCTGCAGTGCGAGGCTGCCGCCGGCTGGATCGCGCGCAAGACGGCAGCAGGCCGCCGCGCACTCGCGCCGCCGCGCGGCTACGACCACGACCGCATCCGCATCGGCTATCTGTCATCGGATTTCTGCCGCCATGCCATGAGCTATCTCATCGCCGAGCTGTTCGAGCGACACGACCGTCAGCGTTTCGAAGTCTACGGCTACTGCACGACCAGCGACGACGGCAGCGCCATCCGTCGCCGCATCCTCAACGCATTCGACCATGTCCGCTTCATCCGCGACATGGACGACAGTCAGGCAGCCGAGCAAATTCGCTCCGACGAGATCGACATCCTGGTCGACCTGAACGGGCTGACCGCGGGCGCCCGCATGCAGATCCTTCGTCACCGGCCCGCTCCTGTGCAGGCAACCTATCTCGGCTTCGTCGGACCGGTGCCCTTGCCGGAGCTGGACGTCATGTTCTGCGACGACAGGGTGGTGCCCCCGGAGATTGCCACCCTCTACCAACCGCGGCCGCTCGCCATTGCATCCCATTACCAGGCCAACGACAGCAGGCGAGAGATCGGTCGGGCCATGTCGCGCGCCGACGCCGGCCTACCCGACGATCGTTTCGTGTTTGTCTGCTTCTCCAACCACTACAAGATCACCCAGGCGATGTTCGGGTCATGGATGACCATCCTCGAGCGAACGCCCGGGTCACTGCTTTGGCTCTGTGCCGATCAGACCGGCGCGCGCGACAATTTGCGCGCTGCCTGCCGCGCCCGATCGGTCGATCCCGACCGCCTGGCATTCGCCGAACGCGTCGATCCAAGCCTCTACATGGCGCGGCTCGGGCTCGCCGACCTGTTCCTCGACACCTTCCCTTACAACGCGGGCACAATCGCAAGCGATGCGATCCGCATGGGTTTGCCGCTGCTCACCCTCTCCGGACGGTCTTTTGCCTCCCGCATGGCGGGAAGCATGCTGGACGCGATCGGGGCCGTCGACGGCATCGCGCGATCGTCGGAAGCCTATGTCGACACGGCCGTGTCGCTTGCCACCGACCGGGAGCGTTACGAAGATTTCCGCCGTCGCTTTGCGCCTGCGCGATGGCACGACACGATCGGCGACATCGCGACGTTCACGGCGTTCTACGAGGCATCCCTGGCCGGCTTGGTCAAACGTCCGGCCGGCGCGCCATAGCATGCGGCGCCTGATTTTTCTCTGCCCGGCCGACGACACGCCGACTGGCGGCATCAAGGTCATCTACCGGCATGCCGAGATGATCGACCATCTCGGTCTCGACACGTTCGTGCTGCATCCATTCGACCACGCCTTCTCGTGCAGCTGGTTTGCGCATCGTGCTCGGCTGCTGACCAACATGGTGCTCGACCCGGCCGAAGATTTCGTGCTGATCCCCGAAATCTGGGCGGCAATCTTCGGCGGCCAGTGCATCGCACAGGGTATCCGCTACGGCATCATGGTCCAGAACGGCTACCTGACGCACCAGGTTCTTCCTTCGCCCGCTTACGCAAGCGTCGACGAAGTCTACGCGAAGGCAGACCTGCTGCTGTCGATCTCCAGCGACACCACGCGGGTGATCCGGCTCAACTACCCCCAAATCGACGCGCGCAAGGTCGTCGCGATCCGCTACTCGGTCCCGACGGCGTTCAGGAGCGATCTGAGCGGCGCGCGCGAGCGGCAGATCACCTTCATGCCGCGCAAGATGGCCGATCATGCGGCCCGCATCGTCTTCGCCCTGCCCAAGCACCTCCCCGCCGGATGGGAGATCGTCCCGATCCACAACAAGGACGAGCGCGGTTGCGCCGCCGCCCTGTCTCGCTCCTCGATCTTCATGTCGTTTTCCGACTTCGAAGGCCTGCCGCTGCCGCCGATCGAGGCAGCGATCGCCGGCAACCTCGTCGTCGGCTACACGGGCCAGGGTGCGAAGGAATACTGGGAACCGCCCATCTTCCGCGAGATCGAGCAGGGAGACGTGCTCTCGTTCGTCCAGAGTGTGGCCGGCACGGCACACGCCCTGGACGACGGCTCGATCTGCCGGGCCGACGCCGCTCCGGCCTGCCGGGCGCTCGCTGAGCGTTACTCTGTCGCGGCTGAGCGGGCCAGTCTGGTCGAACTCCTGCGCCGGATCGATGCGGTATTTGCGCCGGTCACGGACGGTGCGTCACATAGGGAAGGCAGCCTATCCGGATAGAAGCATCCTGCATCCGCCTGCCATAGAGAAAGAAGTTCAGCAATCGTTCCGAGAAATAACCGAGGTGACGCTCGCAACCGTCAATGAGCCTTTCGAGCTGCGCCATGCACTCCATCCAGAAATCCATGTAGTCGCGGAAAATCTGAAGACGCATGATATACATGCTGCAGAAGCGGACATGGCCCAACGAGAAATCTATCAGATCGAAGGATTGCCGAAAAAAACCTGAACGGCGGACCACGTCCACCAGCACGTCCCACTCGGCAGCCGGATGGTTCGCGCGCCAGTCGTCGTCGATAGGGATCGCGAACGGCCGCTGTGTCATGACATCATGATCGCGCATCAAGCGGTCGACGAGCGCCTTCATCGCCTCGTCATGAGTGATGCGGAGGTCGAGGCAGCTCTGAAAGACGGCTTCGTCGACCGCCAACGTCACCAGATGCTGTGACGAATAGAATTGTCGGGCGATCGCCAGCAGGGACGGATCGATGCGATAGAGGTACGGAGCAGACACCGGCTCCAGGAAGAAAATCCTACGATGGTGCTCGAAGCCTACATAGTCCAGCCCGGCGGCGCGTTCGTGCAGAACGTGGAACTGATGGCGCATCTCCGAGTGTCGGTTTGGTTCGGCGATATTGCGGCCGCTGAGATCGCCGATCAGGCCGGTCGCGGGATCATCGGAGACTCCGGACCGGATGGTGGCGAACAGCGAAGTCGAGATCACGCGCGCTGGCGGCATATGATGGCAGATAAAGACGCGACCGTTCATATGACGTTCTGCTAGCGTAATGCGCCATCCCGATCAATGGGATCCGAGCGCGCCTGCCATGCGCGCGGCAGGACCTGCCGAGATCACTGGCAGACATGGCGGTAGCCGTCCGCGCCGATATAGGTCGAGGTCAGCGGATCGAAGCAGGCGGTGGCGAGACAGGCGCTCCCGCTCGCCATCACGAACGGCGACACCGCCTCGGCTGCGACGACCCTCTCGCGGGCGGCCCGATCGCACAGCGGGGTGTCGGGTGCCGCGGACGGGTCGTTGACCCGCTCGGTCTCGGCTCCGGACGGCTCGCCCGCACCGGCTGTCACGGCAGATCGTTCATCCGGAAGGAAGCTTTGCACCTTGAAGGCAGGCGGCCGCGCCGGGGCCGACGCTTGCGGGACCGCACCGGGTGCGCTTTCGTTCTCGCATGCTGCCATCGTGAGCAGGAAGACGAGGGCAACTCCCCTGCATACTGCGCTTCGCGTTCCGTTGATCAAGCGTGGCCTCCTTCCTGAGCGCCCGGCAGAAAAGTGAACCTGCTCGGTCCTGGGTGACCACTCAAGAGGGAGGATGACGTCATGGTGCGCACCGAGACGAGAGCAGACAAAGACGCGGCGCGGCGCTTGGCGTTGATCCGGCGTCTTGCTTGGCTGGTCGACGGGGCGGCTCGCCTGCCGGGAACACGATTCCGCTTCGGGCTGAACAGCGTGATCGGTCTTGTTCCAGGCGGTGGCGACGCTGTCCTGGCGGGACTTTCGCTGCTGATCGTCTGGCAAGCCCACAAGATGGGCGTGCCACGGGCAGTACTGGCGCGAATGCTTGCCAATGTCGGGATCGAGGCCCTCGGCGGGGCGGTTCCGATTGCAGGAGACGCATTCGACGTGGTCTTCAAGGCCAACCTGCGCAACCTCGCGCTGGTCGAGGCACACCTGCAACGGTCGCGCCGCTCGCAGGCTGCTGAAAAATCAAGCCGAGAGCCGCCGCCGCTTCACCCCCAGTGATCAAATGCGTCGCGGGTCCGGGGCGCTGTCCCCGGCGGGGTTTGGGGCAGAGCCCCAACCCTTACCCTCTGAGCATGCTGCTCGACCGACTTCAGTGCGCGCGAACGGACATCAAGCCGACGCGAAGACCATATCGATTTTTGACCGCAACGTCTCCGCGCTGAACGGCTTGACGACGTAGTTCGACACACCTGCCTGCTTGGCGGCGACGATGTTCTCAACCTTGCTTTCGGCGGTGACCATGATGAACGGCAGCCTCCGCAGCTTCTCGTCGGCGCGCACCTGTTGCAGCAGGTCGAGACCGGTGATCGGTTGCATGTTCCAATCGCTGATCACAAGGCCATACTCGCCCTGCTTGAGCATGGCGAACGCCTCCGCGCCATCATTGGCCTCCTCCACGTTCAGCAGACCTATCTGGCGGAGAACGTTGCGAATGATACGGAGCATGGTCTTGTAGTCGTCAACGATGAGGATCTTGATCGATTTGTCGGTGAGCATCGGCGTGTTCTCGTCGGTTTGAGGTTGCGACTCAGAAGGTCAGGAGTTTGTCGATTTCGTCCTGGCTGATGGCGACGTCGGGCGATTGCGGGCCGTTCAGCAACGAATCATTGTCCTCGACGCCGCGGGCCACATTGGTCATGCCGTAGCGGCCGGTGATCGCCTCAATCTTTTGCTCGATCATCTTGAGCGCGGTCACCACCTTGCTGATCCGCTGACCCGTGATGTCCTGAAAGCTGCACGCCTCGTAAATCCGGATCGTCTCGTTCTGCACACGGACTGCCTCTTCGTCGGTCAGCGAGGTGGCGAACAGGTCGAGGTGCTCGCAGGCGTCCAGGATCGTCTCGGTGGCAGCCGCCGTGTGTGCGACGATCGCGTCGAGCTCGTCCGTCGCTTCGGGGATCGGGTTGCCGAACTCCTTCTCGCCCTTGAGGTTCGAGATCTCAGCCCGCGCAGCAGACACCGTTTCCGCAAGAGCACGAATTTCCTGAACGAAAGACACTCGGAGACTGTCGATTTCCGAGTCCATCGTCCTCATTGTCGAGCGTACCAGTTCCAGCAGGGAGTCGACCTCGCCGTCGAAGGTCTGCGCGATCGAGTCGGCAAGTTTTTCTGCTTCCGAAGCAACGTGGTCGTTCACGGCCGTCCTTCCTTCCGGGGCATCCTGAGCAGGATATCGCGGCCAGATTGTCGAGAAGTTTACGCAGCGCCCTCTCTGATCAGTTCGCGCGCGCTTCGAGGCGCACAGCCATCTTGCTGCCCTTGCGCCCGAGCCTGCCCGTGAAGATCGGTGCGTTCGCGCACCGCAGGCTCACGGGTTCATTGACGTTGACGTTGAGCTCAAGCCTGTCACCGACTTGGAGCGACATCACCTGCGACAGCCGCAGACTGCGCTCATCAAGGATGGCGTCGAGTTCGACTTCGGTCGCCCAGAGCTCCTCGCGAAGATGGCTCTCCCAGATCGAGTCCCGGCCGAACTTCTCGCCCATGAATTGCTGGATCAGGATCTCCCGGATCGGCTCCAGGGTCGCGTAAGGCAGCAGAAGCTCGATCGACCCGGCGCGGTCACCGGCTTCCACGCGCAGCCGGACATTGACGGCGGCACTGTTGACGCTCGAGATCGAAGCGGCACGCGGGTTGGTTTCGAGCCGCTCGCACTTGAAGCTCACGCTGCAGAGAGGCAGGAAACTCGTGGCGAGATCGTCCAGCAGACGATCAAGCAGCTTTTCGACCAGATTTCGCTCGATCGAGGTGAAGGCCCGGCCCTCGATACGAACCGGCCCCGCGCGGCGGCCACCCAACGAGATGTCCACAATCGAGTAGACCAGTCCCGGCTCCACGACGAGGAGGCCCTGGTTGTCCCATTCGTGGGCACGGAAAACGCCGAGGAGCGCCGGCAATGGCACAGAGTCGAGAAAGCTGCCAAACCGGACCGTAGTGACGCTCTCGATGAACAGCTCGACATTCACGCCGAGCAGGTTGCGCAACGTGCCCGAGCCGAGCCGCGTCAGACGGTCGAGCACGACGTCCAGCATCGGCAGGCGCTCGTAAAGGACGAGACCGGCGCCGAGAATGCGCTGCATCGCGCTCTGTTCAGCATCGCGCGTGGCACCGCCGAACAGGTCGTCGATCTCGTTCTGGGTCATCGCGCGTACCGGCGCGTCGGGAAACTGCGCGTCCGGCGAGTCCCAGCCCAGATCGTCGTTCGAATCGTTGGCCACGATGGTCCTTTTTGCAATGCTCGATGAGCGACTGGCGCCACTTTAGCGGGGTAGGGTTGGCGAACGGTAAAGGCCGGAACGCCGGTTGCGCGAACGCGCCGTAGACTGCATGACGGCGTCATGACGGTTTCAAGATTGGCCTGCGTGCTGGCCGGGCTGGCAATGATGGGAGCGCGACCTGTGAGTGCTTACCCGGTTGAGGGTGTGGGGATCGCGGCTCTGGCGCACGATCTGTCGGCCGGCAGGGTCACGTCGGTGGACCTGGTCGCCTCCTACCGGAAGCGGATCGCGGCAGTCGACCAGGCTGGACCTGCTCTGCACGCGGTGGTCGCGGTCAACCCGAACGCCGAGGCCGAGGCACAAGCGAGCGATCGGCGGCGCCGGGAAGGCCATTCGCTCGGCCCGCTCGAAGGCATTCCGATCTTGATCAAGGACAACATCGAGGTTGCGGGACCGATGCCGACGACAGCGGGATCGCTGGCGCTCACCGAAAACGTGACGGATGTTGATGCGCCGGTGGTCGCGCGGTTGCGCGCGGCCGGCGCCGTCATCCTTGGCAAGACCAATCTCTCGGAGTGGGCCAACTTTCGATCTTCGGCCTCGATCAGCGGCTGGAGCGGGGTCGGCGGCCTGACCCGCAACCCGTTCGCACTCGACCGCACGGCATGCGGGTCATCCTCCGGCAGTGCGGCCGCGGTGGCCGCCTCGTTGGCGCCGGCGGCGATCGGCACCGAAACCGACGGCTCCATCACCTGCCCGTCGTCGATGACAGGCCTCGTTGGGATCAAGCCGACAGTGGGTCTGGTGTCCCGCTCGCGTGTGGTCCCGATCTCGCCGACGCAGGATACGCCTGGACCGATGACGCACGACGTCGCCGACGCGGCGCTGCTGCTGTCGGTCATCGCCGGGAGCGATCCATCCGACCCCGCAACGCGGGAAGCCGACGGGCATCTTCCGTCCGCCGACGTGCTCGATCCGAAAGCGCTGCAGGGCCAGCGGATCGGCGTCGCCCGGTTCCTGGCGGGGCACCATGCGGCCACGGACGCCGTTTTCGCGCGCGCGCTCGAGGTGCTGCGCAAGGCGGGCGCAACCCTGGTCGAGGTGAACGACGGACCGGATTTGGACGCGGTCGGAAACGCCGAGACCGCGGTCTTGCTCACCGAGTTCAAGGTGTCGCTCGACGCGTTCCTTGCCGCCGCCCCAAAATCCGTCGCGTGCCGCCGCCTCGCCGACGTGATCGCTTTCAACGCTCAGCACCAGGATCGCGAACTGGGCTTGTTTGGCCAGGACCTGATGGAGAAGTCCGAGGCGACAAAGGGCCTGGACGATCCTGCCTACGTGGCGGCACTGGAGACGGGCCAGCGCCTCGCGGGGGCCGAAGGAATTGATCGGCTGCTTGCGAAGGACGGGTTGGCGGCGCTGGTGGCGCCGACCGGCGGCCCGGCCTGGATCATCGACACGGTCGACGGCGACCATGACGGGCCCGGTGCCTCGACCTTGCCGGCAGTGGCGGGCTATCCGCACCTGACGGTGCCGATGGGAGACGTGGCGGGTCTGCCGGTGGGTCTTTCCTTCATCGGCCCCAAATGGTCCGAACACCGGCTGCTGGTATTCGCCTTCGCCTTCGAGCGACAATCGGGTGTCACGCCGGCGCCCACCTATGCTGACACGCTGCCAACATCGGCGTCGCTGCAATCCTTGCTGCTCCCCGCCGTAAAGCGTTGAAGACAGCGCTATAAAACTGCCCACGGGTCGAGGTCGGACCTGACGACCTCAAGAGGAGAAAGGCTCTCACGTCCCGCGAGAGAACATCCGGGCATCTCTCCGCAGCAGAAACTCGGCAATCGGATCGTCTTGATCCAGGACGCCATCATTGATGCCTGAGACCGGCTCATCCGCCGCCGTGGCCAACGGTCATCCGGATCAGTGTGATCGCGGGCGCCGGATAGGCGCCGAGCGCCAACAACACCACAAGCAGGGCCCCGATCACCGCATGGCCGAACAACGGCGCCGCGCCGGGTGGGGCGGCAGTCGGCTCGGCGGGCATCGCCATCGCGACGATGATGCGCAGGTAATAATAAAGGCCGATCACGCTGCCGACGACAAGCGCCGCCAACGGCCAGAACAATCCGGCACCGACACCCGAGACGACAAGATAGAACTTTCCGATGAAGCCCATGGTCGGTGGCATCCCGGCCAGCGAGAGCAGCATCAGGGCGAAGCTGCCCGCCAGGAACGGGCGGGTGCGGAAGAGGCCGCGGTAGTCTTCGATCCGGTCGGCATCGCGCCCGGAACCCGGCGCGGTGAGCAGAGCGACGATGCCGAAGGCGCCGAGGCTGGTCACCGCGTAGGCGGCGAGATAGTAGGCGGCCGCCTCGGTGCCCAGGGAACTCGAGGCGAGAAGGGCGACCAGCAGATAGCCGAACTGGGCGACCGAGGAGTAGGCGAGCAGACGCTTGACGTTGTTTTGCAGCAACGCGAGCAGATTGCCGCCGAGCATGGACAGGATGGCGATCGCAGCGAGGCCAGCGCGCAGCGAGGCGTCGGGATGGACGTCGGCGAGGATGAAGTAGCGCAGGATCACCGCGAAGACGGCGATCTTCGACACCACCGCGATGTAGCCGGTGATCGGTGCCGGTGCCGCCTCGTAGATGTCGGGCGCCCACATGTGGAATGGCACCAGCGAGAGTTTGAAGCCAACGGCGGTCACGATCATGGCGACCCCGACCAGGCGATAGAGATCGTGCGCGTTTCGCAGTTGGGCCAGCGCACTGATGCGGGCGAACGACATGGTGCCAAGATCGGCATAGATCAGCGCCATGCCGAACAGCAGGAAGGCGGAGGAGGCGCCGCCAAGGATGAGATATTTGGTGCCGGCCTCGGCCGCGTCCTCGCGCGGGCTCGCATAGGCGATCAGGCCGAGCAGCGCGATACTGAGTGTCTCGAGCCCGAGGAAAAACGAGGCGAAGTGGACGCTCGCCGGCAGCAATGCCGCGCCGAGGGTCGCAATGAGCAGAAGCAGATAGTACTCGTCGCGCGGCGCGTGCCCAGACCCGTCAAGGTACGCGAAGGACAGAATGGCGACGACCACTGCCGAGCCGAGCACCAGTCCGGCATAGTAGAGGGCGGTGCCGTCGACGACAAAGAGCGGTGTCACCGTGGTCGGCGATACGGGTGCCGAGAGCGGCAGCGCAATGCAGCATGACAGCAGGCCGGCAATGGTCGAGAGCGCGGTGAGACGATGGTTGCGGTGGACGGCGATCAGCAGCATCACCACGATCGTCACCGCGCCGAGCAGGGTAAAAGGTGCGAAGGCCGCGAAGGCCGCTTCGTTCATCGGGTCACCCCGCGAGGTGCTTGAGTGCGCTCGCGGATAGCGCGCCGTTGTGCTGCAGCACCGCCAGTCCCGGCGCCACCTGGTCGAAGACCGGCTGCGGATAGACACCCAGGTAAATGATGGCGAGCACGAGGACCGCCATCACTGCAAGATGCGGTGCGGTGAGATCGATCGGCGGCGTGGTCCCGACGTGCTGCTCGGCCCTGCCGTGAAACGCCCGCTGCACCAGCAGCAGCGCGTAGGCGGCGGCCGCGACCAGACCACACGCAGCCATCACGGTGCAGGGCACGCTGACAGCGAAAGTGCCGAGCAGGATCAGGAATTCGCCGATGAAGTTGCCAAGTCCGGGCAGCCCGAGCGAAGCAATGGCGAAAAACATGCCGAGCGCCGAAAGCCGCGGCATCGTGCCCCACAAGCCGCCCATCAGCCGCATGTCGCGGGTGTGGATGCGCTCCTGCAGGGCGCCGACGAGAATGAAAAGCGCGCCGGTGCTGAGGCCATGCGCCACCATTTGTGCGACGACACCCTGAAGCGCCAGCGTATTCCAGGCAAACACGCCGAGCAGCACGAAACCCATATGGCTGACGCTGCTGTAGGCGACCAGCCGCTTCAGATCGTCCTGGCCGAAAGCGAGCAGCGCACCGTAGAGAATCCCGATGACGCCTAGCACCATCGCTGCCGGCGCGAAGGCGTGGGCAGCCGCAGGAAACAACGGCACCACGAAGCGGAGCAGGCCGTAGGCTCCGGTCTTCAGCATGATGCCGGCAAGCAGCACGGAACCTGCGGTTGGCGCCTCGGTATGGGCATCCGGCAGCCAAGTGTGGAACGGCACGACCGGCAGCTTGACTGCGAAGGCGACGAAGAAGCCGAGCATCAGCCAGAACGCAGTGGTGGAACCCATGTTGGTGCCGAGCAGTGCGAGGTAGTCGAAGGTCAGGTGCCCGGTCGCCTGCTGGTGAATGAACACGAGGACCAGGATCGCGACCAGCATGAGAAGGCCGCTGCCCTGAGTGAACAGGAAAAACTTGATCGCGGCGTAGAAGCGATGCTCGTGGCCCCACAGCGCGATCAGAAAATACATCGGTACCAGCATCAGTTCCCAGAAGAAGAAGAACAGGAACAGATCGAGAGCAAGGAACACGCCGATTACGCCGGTCACTGTCCAAAGCAGGTTGGCGTGAAACAGCCCGACCCGGTCGGTGATTTCGGTCCAGGATATCACCACCGAGACGAGGCCGAGCGCGACGGTGAGCAGGATCAGAACCAGGCTCAGCCCATCGACATTGAGCTCGAAGGAGATGCCGAGTTGGGGAATCCAGGGGCGATGGAGGCTCGCGATCCAGGCGGTCTGGCCCGACGAAACGGCGGGGCCGACCAGGGTCAGGGCGAGAATGAACTCGATCGAAAGCGCGACAAGCGCGATCCAGCGCGGCCAGGCCGGATTCGCCGAGCCTGCAAGACAGGCGAGCGCACCGCCGAGCGTCGGCACCAGAAGCAGCCAGAACAGGATCATCCGAGCATTGCGATCGCGATGAGGCCGATCGAGCCGATGGCGAGGCCGGCGGTGTAGAAGCGCACGCGCCCGCTCTGCGTGCGCCGTGCTTCCCGGTGGGCCGCACGCGTCGCCCAGGCGATGGCGTCGTAGATGTCATCGACGAAATCATCGCGATCGACCCGAGCCGCCCACAGCACCGGGCGGACGAGCAAGCGATCGTAGAGCCAGTCGAAGCCCGCGGCGGCGTGCCAGAAGCGCCAGAGCGCCGTCTCGGCGGGCGGCCGCGCCGGGCGCAAATACAACGCAGAGGCAATGGCAATACCGAGAAGCGGTGCGAGACTGGCGAGCAACAACGGCGTTGCGTCGGTCACGTCCTTGCTTGCGGGCAGCACCGGTGCGAGCAGGTTCGTCAGCAGCGTGACGTGCCCGAAAGCAGGAGGCAGCTCAACCAGACCACCCACCAGCGAGAGTCCGGAAAGTGCTGCCAGCGGAACAATGACGCGCCATCCATAGCGCCCGCTGACCGGCGTGTGCTGCTCGCCGAAGAAGGCGATGAACACGGCACGGAAGATATAGAGGCTGGTCAGAAAGGAGCCGACCACGCCGGCAACCCACAACACGCGCCCTCCCGCTCCGTCCGCCCAGGCGCCGGAGAGGATCGCCTCCTTGCTATAGAAACCGGCCGTGATCATCGGCAGTGCCGCGAGCGCGGCACTGCCGATGAGGAAGCTCCAGAAGGCGACCGGCAGGCGCCGCGCCAGCCCACCCATCCTGAAAATACTCTGTTCGTGGTGAAGCCGCATGGTAACGGCGCCTGCGGTGAGGAAGAGCAGCGCCTTGAAGCAGGCGTGTGTCATGAGATGGAATATCGCAGCACTCCAGGCGCCGACGCCGAGGGCCAGGAACATGTAACCGATCTGGCTCATGGTGGAATAGGCAAGGATGCGCTTGATGTCGTTCTGCGCCAGCGCGGTCAAGCCGGCGAGCAGCAGCGTCGCCCCGCCGACCACACCGACCGTCCATTCCGCTGCCGGTGCGAGCAGGAACAGCGCGTGGGTTCGGGCGATGAGGTAGACGCCCGCGGTTACCATCGTTGCTGCGTGGATCAGCGCGCTCACCGGCGTCGGGCCGGCCATGGCGTCGGGCAGCCAGGTTTGCAACGGCAACTGCGCCGACTTGCCAACCGCACCGCCGAGCAGGAGAAAGGCGATCAGCGTCGCGATTGGCGAACCCACTTGCCAAATGTGGGGCGCCATCTTCATCGTGTCTGCAATGTCGAGCGTGCCGAGCCGGCGTGCCATCAGCAGCAGGCCGATCAGGAACGCGGTGTCACCGATGCGCGTCACGATGAAGGCCTTGCGCGCGGCGAGGCCGTTGGCGGGAACGCGCCACCAGAAGCCGATCAG
Source organism: uncultured Acetobacteraceae bacterium (assembly GCA_964246925.1). GTDB lineage: Bacteria > Pseudomonadota > Alphaproteobacteria > Acetobacterales > Acetobacteraceae > CAXTPV01. Next base: position 10,580 of record CAXTSH010000048.1, on the reverse strand, counting down.
CAGATAGGAGCAAACTCCGACGCCCTCCCAGCCGGCGTAGAGGACCAAGAAGTTGTCGGCCAGCACCAGCAGGAGCATGGCAGCGACAAACAGGTTGAGATGGGCGAAGAACCGGCCGTAGCCTTCCTCGCCTTCCATGAATTCGGTCGCGAACAGATGGATGAAGAAGCCGACGCCGGTGATCACCAGCATCATCACCAGAGAAAGCGGATCGAGCCGCAGCGCTACGTCCGGTGAGAACCCGGCGACGTCGAGCCAACGCCACAATTCTTGTCGATAAATTGCACCAGGTGGCGGATCGAGCAAGAAACCGGCCGCGATTGGAAAGGCAACCAGTGCGGCCAGCCCGACTGAGCCCGCGCCGACTGTCGCCGCGAAGCGGGTGGACAGTCGTCCGCCACCCAGCATGAGGATCAACGAACCGAGCAACGGACATGTCGGGATCAGCCAGAGGAGCTCGAGCATCGGCTATCCCCTCAGATGATCGCCGGCGTCCGCATCCAGCGTGGCGATCCGCCGGTGCATCGACAGGATCAGCGCCAGCCCGACCGAAACCTCCGTCGCCGCGAGCGTGAGCACGAAGATGAACATGATCTGGCCGTCCGGTGCCGCCCAACGCGCTCCGGCGGTGATGAAGGCGACGCCCGCTGCGTTCAGCATCACCTCGAGCGACATCAGCATGAACAGGAGATTGCGCCGGACCAAGACGCCAGCGAGGCCGAGCGCGAACAGGACCGCGGCGAGCAGCAGACCCTGGTCGACCGGAACCGTTGCCACCACCTCAATCCCCCTGCATGAGCGAGCGCCCAAGATGAAATGCGGCGATCAGGCCGGCCAGCAGGAGAAACGAGGCAATCTCCACGCCGAGCATGTAGGGGCCGACCAGCGCGATGCCGACCGGCCGGGCGTTGACCACCGAAGCCGCGGGACGCGCGATGCCACCGGTCGCGGCAAGCGAGCCGAGCTCGATGGCAAGCAGCAGTGCAAGAACCGACGGACCGATCCAGGTCGATGGTTGCAGCCAGGCGCTTTCGAGTTCCGTCGCCGCCTCGCCGATGTTGAGCATCATGATCACGAACACGAAAAGCACCATGATGGCGCCGGCGTAGATGATGACTTCGAGCGCGGCAGCGAAGGGTGCACCGAGGACGAAAAACACCAGCGCCACCGCGAGCAGGGAGACGGTGAGATAGAGCAGCGCGTGGACCGCCGACGGGCGCGTGATCATCATCACGGTCGCGATCACTGCGACGACCGAAGACATTTCGAAGGTGCCACTCATGAGATGACGTGCTTCGACCGCGCCTCGTTCAGGGTAGCAGGCTGCGAAGGTCGATCGGCTCTTGTTCGTTCTCAGCCTCGCCTTTGTCCTTGCCCGGAATCGCGACGCCGGAGGCGCGGTAGAAATTGTAGTCCGGATACTTGCCGGTGCCGCTGATCAGGAGATCTTCCTTCTCGTAGACAAGGTTCTTGCGATCATATTCGCTCATCTCGAAGTCGGGGGTGAGCTGGATTGCGTAGGTCGGACAGGCTTCCTCGCAGAAGCCGCAAAAGATGCAACGGGAGAAGTTGATGCGGAAGAACTCGGGGTACCAGCGCCCCTCTTCTTCGGTCTTTTGCAGGCTGATGCAGTCGACGGGGCAAGCGACCGCGCAAAGATAACAGGACACGCAGCGTTCCTCGCCATCGGGATCGCGGGTGAGCACGATCCGGCCGCGATAGCGCGGCGCGAGGTAAGGCATTTCCTCGGGATAGGAGACCGTCACCTTGCGATGAAACAGGTGCAGGAAGGTATACCAGAGCGTTCGCACCAGACTGAGCATCGCCTTCTCCTCTACGCTGTCGCCGACGCAAGCATCAGCGCGCCCGTGACCAGGATGTTTAGCAGAGTGATCGGCAGCAGCAGCTTCCAGCCGAAAGCCATGAACTGATCGTAGCGGGGACGGGGCAGAGCCGCGCGCAGCAGGATGAAAAAACCGATGAGAAAGCCCGTCTTGAGGCCGAACCAGAGGAACGGCGGCAGCACCGGCCCATACCAGCCACCCAGGAACAACACCGTCGTCATCGCGGAAACCAGCATGATCCCGGCATATTCGCCGATGAAGAACATGCCGAACTTCATGCCCGAATACTCGGTATGAAAGCCCGCACCCAGCTCGCTCTCGCCTTCGGGGAGATCGAATGGGAGCCGATGAGTCTCGGCAATGCCGCCCATAAAGAAGACGATGAAACCGAGGAACTGAGGGATGACGAACCACAAATGCCGCTGCCTATGAACGACATCGGTAAGGTTGAACGAGCCGGCAAGCATTACGACCCCGACCAGCGAGAGGCCCATAAAAACTTCGTAGCTCACCATCTGCGCCGCGGCGCGCAGCCCACCCAGAAGGGAAAACTTGTTGTTCGAGGACCAGCCCGCGAGCACGACCGAGTAGACACCGAGCCCGCTCATGGCAAGGAAGAAGAGAAGGCCGACATTGAGATTGCCGATGATGCCAATCACCGGGGTTGCTGGGATGATGGCGAATGCGAGCATCACGGTAATCATGGAAATGACCGGCGCAAGTACGAAAACACCTGGATCGGCAAAGGGGGGAATCCAATCCTGCTTGAACAGAATTTTGATTCCGTCGGCGACCACCTGCAGCAGGCCGAACGGTCCCACGCGGTTGGGCCCATGACGGTCCTGCCAGAAGCCGAGCAGCCGCCGCTCTACCCAGGTGAGGAAAGGCGCCGTCACCAGCAGAAAGGTGAGACCCAGAACGACATTGAGCAGGCCCGCCATGATGTCGTTGGAGCTGGTCACGGCGTGGCTGGCTCGGCTCTGGTGACGCGTGTCCAGGCCGGCAGCGCGTAGGCCTTCGCGGCCAGTCCGGCGATGCCAGCCACGCCGCGTGGCAGCTCCGGGCAAATTTCGAGCGCCAGGTATTGGCGCTCGCCGTCGATATCGAACTCGAGCACCTGGCCCGATGCAGCGCCGGTGAGCGCTGCATCCTCGGCATTCAGCGCGAGTGCCGGCGGCAGCATGCGCTCGCGGATCGGCGTCGCGCGCTCGCTTTGCTCATCGTCGCCGAACACGCGAGGCAACATCAACGCGAACCACATCCCAGCCCGCGGTGCGAATGTCTCGGGAATGCCGGTATGATAGGCAAGTCCCGCGTCCGTGCTCATCTCCAGCAGCCGCACGCCGGGATCGCCGCCCTCGAGCGCGCCACCGATCTCGGCCTGGAACTTGTTGACCGACTGCACGGAGTTCCAGGCAGGCGCCCAAAAGAACGGCAGCAATGCCGACGGCACTTTGCCGTAGTGGCCTTCCATGGTGGCACTGAATGGCGAGTCCTTGCTCACGGGCGGCTTGGGCTCACGCACGTTGCGGTCTGCGTTCATCGCCGTACGGCCGGAGAAACGATGCGGCTCGCTGGAGATCCGGCAACCCTCCACTCGGAAATCCTCCGACGGTGCGATGCGCGCAATCGCAGCGAACCGCGGCAGAGCGGAGACCAGGTCGGCGACGATATCGTCCTCCGTGCTCCAGCGTGCGCAGGCATTGCGACCGGCGGCGCGGCCGACATCGCCGAGCCAGCGCCAGGACTCGCGAACATCGTTCTCGGCCAGGATCGGCGGATACGAGCGCTGTGCTCTCCCCTCGCTGCTGACCAGCGTGCCGCCAGCCTCAGCGAAGCTCGCCGCCGGCAGGACGAGTTCGGCCCGACGCGAGGTCGGGCTCTCGCTGTGATCGAGCACCACCAGGTGTCGCGAGGCGAGCGCCGAATCGATTGCCGCGTCGTTCGCGCGCCGGGAGAGATCGTTCTCGAGCACGATCACGAGCGCGGCCGGCTCGGCGAGCGCCACCTCGACGCACCCCTGCCCAGTCCCCATGAGCGCCAAGCCGAGGCTGTTGCACTCGGGAACGTTCAGCATCAAGGCTGGAGATCTGCCGCGCGCGCGCAGCGCCGTAGCGACGTTGGCGGACGCCTGGATCACACTTTCGTCGCCCGCCTCGACGCCTGACACGATCAGCGGGCGTTCGGCCGCAAGCAGCGCGTCTGCGATGGCGCGCGCCTGCGCGCCCAGATCGGGTGACAGATCCGCGACCACCGGCGCCTCGGAGTCGATGGCGGCGGCCACCGCGAAGCCCAGCCGCGCGATATCGGCAGGAGCGGCACGCAAGGCGGTGTGCGCGATGTCGTCGAGCCGGGTTGCGGCCGGTGTGGCGATGAAGAGTGGGCTGCGCACATCACGCGCGACAGTACGCACCGCCGCATCCTGCCAGGGGGCGATGTCTGCCTTCGCGGCGAGCACGAACTCGGCACCGCGTACCGCTTGGCGCAGCGCAAGCGCCGCGCGCGGCGCAGCGTCAGGCAGGTTCGAGCCTAGGATCAAGGCCGTATCCGCTCGTTCCACTTCGCGGAGCGAGGGTACGAGCACCGCACCGGAACTCACGATGTCGGCAACCAGACGCAGCAGGCGTCCCTCGCGCGCGCTGACGCCGGGATAGAAATTCTCGGCTCCGACCAAGGTGCGCAGCGCGAAATTGGCTTCCAACGACGCGCGCGGCGAGCCGATGCCGACCACCCGATCACTGGCCCGAAGGAGGCCCGCGAAGCGGGCAATTGCGTCCTCCCGGCTGACTGCCGTTTGGCTGCCGTCCGCTTCGCGCGCAAGCGGTCTACGGATCCGATCGAGTCGATTGACGAAGCCGTAGCCGAAGCGACCGCGATCGCAGAGAAAGTAGCCGTTGACCGAGCCGTTATAGCGGTTGACGACACGACGCAGCTCGCCCGCGCGCTCGTTGGCGATGGTATTGCAGCCGAGCCCGCAATGGACGCAGATCGAGGGGGCGCCGCGCATATCCCATTTGCGAACATAACGCGCCGAGAAGGTCTTGTCGGTGAACACCCCTGTCGGGCAGACCTCGGCCAGGTTGCCGCTGAATTCGCTCTCCAAGGTGCCGTCGGCATGGCGGCCGAAATAGACGTGGTCGTGAGCTGCGAACACGTCGAGATCGCGCCCACCGGCATAGTCGCGATAGAAGCGCGTGCAGCGATAGCAGGCTATGCAGCGATTCATCTCGTGCTTGATGAACGGACCGAGGTTCTGGTTGCGATGAGTGCGCTTGGTGAAGCGGTAGCGCCGGTAGGCGTGCCCGGTCATCACCGTCATGTCCTGCAGGTGGCACTCGCCGCCTTCCTCGCAGACCGGACAATCGTGCGGATGGTTGATCATCAGCCACTCGATGACGGCGGCGCGAAATGAAGCCGCCTCCGGATCGGCGAGCGAGAAGCGCGCACCTTCGGCGAGCGGCGTCATGCAAGCCATCGTCAGCCGCCCGGTCTTGTCGTCCTCGCTGTCGTACTGCTTGACCGCACATTGGCGGCAGGCACCGACCGAACCGAGCGCCGGATGCCAACAGAAGTAGGGGAGGTCAAGGCCCGCGCCGAGGCAGGCCTGGAGCAGATTCTCGTCCGGCTTGCCGACATACGGCCTGCCGTCGACCAGGAAGGTCGTCATGCCCACGCCTCCGCGGTCTCGTGCCAAGGGCAACGTTTCTCGTTGATATGTCGCTCGAACTCCGGTCGGAAATGCTTGAGACCGCTGCCGAGTGGCGCCATAGCGCCCGGGGCCAAATCGCAGAAGGTGCCGCCCGAACCAAGGAAAGCGACGTGATGGGCGAGCGTTTCCAAATCCTCGGGTTGACCCTCACCGGCCTCGATCGCAACCAGAATTCGCTCCACCCACGGCAGGCCGTCGCGGCAGGGCGTGCACCAGCCGCAGGATTCCTGGGCGAAGAAGTGCTCGAGGTTGCGCAGCATGCCGATCGGGCAGCGTCGCTGATCGAGTGCCATGATGTTGCCGGTGCCGATCGAACTACCCACCTTCTGGAGCGAGTTGAAATCCATTGCTAAATCATAATGTTCCGGCATAAGGAAGGCGGTGGAAGCACCGCCCGGCAGCACCGCGCGGCATTCGTAACCATCCTTCATGCCGCCGGCATGCTCTTGAAGAATTTCGATGAACGAGGTGCCGAGCGGGAGCTCCCATAGGCCGGGCCGATTGACCCGCCCGCTCAGGCCGTAGAGCTTCGTGCCGCCGTCCGCGCTGCGGCTGAGACCAAGAAACCAGTCCGCGCCCCGCTCAATGATGTGTGGAACGTTACACAAAGTCTCGACATTGTTGACAACGCTCGGCTTGCCCCAGAGGCCGCTCACCGCCGAGCGAGGTGGGCGGGCGCGTGGAAGCGGGCGAAATCCTTCAAGCGCAGTCAGCAGGCTGCTCGACTCGCCGCAAATATAGCGCCCGGCGCTTGCATGCACGTGAATGGAGATCGCAAAGCCGGAGCCCAGAATCTCGGCCCCTACATAGCCACGAGCTTCGGCCTCGGCGATTGCCCGGGCAAGCCGCTCGAGTGCGAGCACGTATTCGGCACGCACGAAAATGTAGGCAGTCTCGGCCTGGATCGCGAAAGCGCTGATGATGACCGACTCGATCATCTGGTGCGGCGTGTGTTCCAGCAGCAGCCGGTCCTTGAAGCTACCCGGTTCCATCTCATCGGCGTTGACGATCAGATAGCGCGGCCCCGGTGCGTCGGCACCTTGCGGCACCGCCTCCCATTTGCGCCCGGTCGGAAATCCTCCGCCGCCGCGACCACGCAATTTTGAGCGCTTGACCTCGTCGATAATCGCGCCCGGGGTCATGCCGAGCGCTTTTCGCATCGCCTGATAGCCGCCGGCGCGCTCGTAGCCGGTCAGATCGAGCGGGGTGCCGTCAGGCTGGATGAGAGCGGTGAGCGGCTTTTCCATCATCTGCCTCATCGGTAACGATCGACGATGGCGTCCAGCCGTGCGGCGTCGAGATCGCCATGCAGGTCATCGTCCACCATCATGGCCGGCGCGTGATCGCAGCAGCCGAGGCAGACAATCGGCAGCAGCGTGAACCGGCCATCTTTCGTCGTCTCGCCCGGAGCGATGCCCAAGCGTGCGCGCAACTGGGCGCGCGCGGCTGCCTCGCCCATCATCCAGCACGCAACGCTGTCGCACAGCAGGATGACATGGCGGCCGACCGGGCGGCGGAAGATCAGGTTGTAGAAAGTGGCGACGCCATCGAGCTCGGCCGGCGTCATCTCCAGCAGCGCCGCAACTTCGGCGAGATGCTGGTCTGACACAAAGCCAAACCGCTTCTGCACCAGTTTTAGGGCGTCGGTGGCCGCTGCGCGCTTTCGTTCGGCGCGTTGCGCTACGCCTGCGATCTGCTCACACAACGCGGCTTCAAGCGGCACTTCCGCCTCGTCTCGTTCAACGGTCCGCATCGGCCATCACAAAATCGATGCTGCCGAGGATCGCGATGAGATCGGCGACATAGGTGCCACGACTGATGAGCGGAATCATCTGCAGATGAGGAAATGAGGGTGTGCGGATACGGGTACGATAGGAGCCGGTATTGCCGTCCGCGATCAGGTAGTATCCGTTGATCCCCTTGGTCGCCTCGATGCTGACCATCGCCTCTCCGGGCGGCAAGACTGGCCCCCAGCTCACATTGAGAAAATGGGTGATCAGGGTTTCGATGTCGTGCATCGTACGGTCCCTGAGCGGCGGCGTCGCCAGCCTATGTGATGACCGGTATGGACCTGGAGGCATGTTCTCGAGGCACTGGCGGATGATGCGCAGGCTCTGGCGCATCTCCTCGATGCGGACGACCACGCGATCGTAGCAGTCGCCGTTCGTGGCGGTGGGGATCTCGAATTCGAGCTGCTCGTATCCGGAATAGGGACGCTCCTTGCGGTAGTCCCAGGGAAGGCCACAGGCGCGCAGGCCGGGACCGGTGACGCCCCAGTCGAACGCCTCCTCAAGCGTGTAAGCACCGACGCCAATCGTGCGCGCCTTGAAAATCCGATTCTGCATGACGAGCTTCTCGTATTCGTCGAGACGCTTTGGCTGGTAATCCAGATAGTCCCTGATCATCTTGTCCCAGCCCTCGGGCAGATCAGCCGCCACGCCGCCGATTCGAAACCACGCCGGGTGCATGCGGAAGCCGCAGATGGCCTCGATGATTTGGAAAACCCGCTCGCGGTCGGAGAACATGTAGAACACCGGCGAAAGCTGGCCGACATCCTGCGACATGGTTCCGTAGAAGACGAGATGGCTCGCCACCCGGAACAACTCGGCGAGCATGATTCGGATCAGTTGCGCCCGCGACGGCACTTCGATGCCGGCGAGCTTCTCGACCGCCATGACATAGGGGAAATTGTTCATGACCCCGCCGAGATAGTCGATGCGGTCCGTGTAAGGAATGTAGGTGTGCCAAGACTGGCGCTCGCCCATCTTCTCGGCGCCCCGATGATGGAAACCGATGTCCGGCACCGCATCGACAATCTTTTCGCCCTCGAGTTGAAGGACGATGCGGAACACGCCGTGCACGCTCGGATGGTTGGGTCCGAGATTGAGGAACATGAAATCGGCGGTCTCGCTATGCCGCTTCATCCCCCATTCCTCGGGATTAAAACGCAATGCCTCCTGCTCGATCATCTCGCGCTCCTCGGTGAGCGCGTATGGGTCCATCTCGGTCGCTCGCGCGGTGTTGTCCTTGCGAAGCGGATGGCCGGTCCAGGTCGGCGGCGTCAGGATCCGACGCAGGTTCGGGTGACCGGCAAAGCGCAGGCCGAACAAGTCCCACACCTCGCGTTCGTACCAGTTCGCGTTGGGCCAGATATCAGCAGCGCTCGGGACCTCGAGCGCACCGTCCATGAGCGGCACCTTGATGCGGACATCGTCATTCCGCTCGAAGGAGACGAGGTGGTAGACCACCGTAAAATCGGATGGTGGAAGCCCCTCGCGATGGACGCGCAGCCGTTCGTCGATCGCGGTCAGGTCGTAGAGCACGCGAAAGGCCAGCTCGGCGCCGCTGCGTAGATGCTTCAGCGCGTCGTGCACAGTGTCCCGATCGATCCAAAACGTCGGGATCTGATCGGCCGTTTTCTGCGCGGTAATCGCCTTTGGCCCAAATCGTCGATGCAAGTCGCGCAGTATGATCTGCCCGGCGTCTTTGACCGGGATGCTGTCGACTTCAGTCAGCATCCCGGCATTCCTACACGTGGTCCGGCGTGCGCAGATCGGTTGCCGCCTGGCGTTGCTCGCGCTTGAGGTCGCGAAAGCTCGGTCGATCGAGCTTCTCGACGCCTTGCGGTCCGATCACCCAGCTCAGCGGCCGGCGGTCCGTGCCGATCGAACGCTGCAACAGCATGAGCCCTTCGAGAAGTGCCTCCGGACGCGGCGGGCAGCCGGGCACATAGACGTCGACCGGCAGGAAGCTATCGGCCCCCTGGACCACAGAGTAGATGTCATACATGCCGCCCGAGTTGGCGCATGCGCCCATCGAGATCACCCAGCGCGGCTCCAGCATCTGGTCGTAAAGCCACTTGATTACCGGCGCCATTTTCACGAACACGGTGCCGGAAATGACGATCAGATCGGCTTCTCGCGGGGTGGCGCGCAGCACCTCGGACCCGAAGCGCGCGATGTCGAACTTGCTCGTGAATGCGGTCGCCATCTCGACGTAGCAGCAGGACAGTCCGAAGTTGAGCGGCCAGACCGAGTATTTCTGGCCCCAGGCAACCATGTCCTCGAGCTTGGAGAGAGCCATGTTGCGGCGGACCGCGTCGGTGAAGGTGCCGCCTTCGGAGCTCCGTCTGCCCTCCTTACCGTCGCGGGCGGCGCCGCGAAGATAAGGATCAGTCGTCGAGGCCGCGGGTCCGAGCGCTGCTTTCGTGATCGAGAAGCGCATAATATCAACCAGGCCTTTGCCTCGGCAGCGGACGCGGTCGTGGACCCCAGTCAAGCGCCCCAACCCGCCAGAGGTAAGCCAGCGCTGCGAGGAGCGAGAGGATGAAAACCAGCATCACGATGTAGCCGGTCCATCCGGCGGCCAGCACCGCCGTGGCCCATGCATAGAGAAATGCCGCCTCGAGATCAAAGATCACGAAGAACATCGCGACCAGGTAAAACTGGACCGGCAGCCGGAACCGCGCATACCCGACCGGGACAATCCCGGACTCGAACGGCTGGCGGGTGGCTTGCCGCATATGACGCTGTCCGAGGAAATAGGATCCGCCAACCATCGCCGCGACCGAGCTGAGCACGGCGAGAGCATAGACTAGCAGAACCCAGTAGTGGGCCGTCTCCTCCATGGTCCGTGTCCCTGTCGGCAGGTTGTTTTGTAGCCGACGAGTGCGGCCCCAGCTCTAAGACGACAAAACCTTCACCATTGATCGGACACCCTCGCGAGGGCCCCTGTCAAGCAAGCCTGCCGCGGCGGCGATATCCGTCGTGAGCATCATGATTAGGTGCTTGGTGGCACCGTAGCAGGCCCTCCAAACTCCTTCTCGCCAGGCACTCCGCCACGATGACGGACGCTGGGACTGACCAACGCGCCAATTGCCGCCCGAAGGCGGGAGACATGGTTCATCGCTCTTGATCGAGAGCCTCGCCACGTCGTGCCTGGGGAAGCGCCGTGTCGTCTGGAACGCCTACCAGACAACCCCGCAGCACGCTCCAGGTGCGAAAGGGATCGGCTGAAGTGCCGGCGCT
>CAXTSH010000047.1:0-25331 GCA_964246925.1 uncultured Acetobacteraceae bacterium | reverse complement strand
GACGAGGTGAACGAGGAATGGATGGCCGACAAGGGCCGGTTCTCGTTCGACGGGCTGCGAAGGCGCCGGCTGGATCGGCCCTGGGTGCGCCGCGACGGCAAGTTGCAGGCGGCATCGTGGCCGGACGCGTTCGGGTTGATCGCGGAGCGGATACGGGCGACCGAGCCCAAGCGTGTCGGCGCGATCGCGGGTGATCTGTGCGACGCGGAGAGCATGACGGCGCTGCGCGACCTGATGGCGGCGATCGGATCGCCGAACCTCGATTGCCGGCAGGATGGGGCGGCGCTCGACGCTTCGCGCCGGGATTTCTACCTGTTCAACACGACGATCGCGGGGATCGAGGAGAGCGACGCGCTGCTGCTGGTCGGCTGCAATGCACGTCGGCTCTCGCCGGTGATCAATGCCCGGATCCGCAAACGGGTGCTGGCCGGCGGTTATTCGGTGGCGTCGATCGGTGATCCGGGGGCGGACCAGACCTATCCGGTGACGGTGCTGGGCGACGAGCCTTCGCTGCTGGCGCGGCTGGCGGATGACGAGGAGGGGTTTGGCGGCGTGCTGGCGCGCGCCAAGCGGCCGATGATCGTGATCGGGGAGGCGGCCCTCACGCGCGAGGATGGCGCGGCGGTGCTGTCGGCGTGCTGGACGCTGGCCGACCGCATTGGAGCGCTCGCGCCGGACTGGCATGGGTTCAATGTGCTGCATTCGGCGGCGGCCCGGGTGGCCGGGCTCGATCTCGGATTGGTGCCGGGGCCTGACGGTCTTGCCGTTCGAGGGATGATGGCAGGCGGGGTCCGCGTGCTCTGGCTGCTTGCGGCGGACGAGTTCGACGTGGGTCGGATCGGGCCGGAGACGTTCGTGATTTATCAGGGCAGCCATGGCGATGCGGGCGCCGCTCGGGCGGACGTGATCCTGCCAGGGGCGACGTGGACCGAGAAGGAAGGAACCTACGTCAATACCGAGGGGCGGGTGCAGGTGGCGTTTCAGGCCAGTTTCCCCCCGGGAGAGGCGAGGGAAGATTGGCGGATCCTTCGTGCCATGAGCGATGTGCTCGGGCGGGCGTTGCCCTACGACGACATGGGCGCATTGCGTGCGCGCATGGACAGCATCAACCCGGTGTTCGCGCGCGCTCATCTGCCGCGGTTCGGCGTGTCGGACCGGACCGGGCCCACGGCGGGCGGTGAGTTGGGAACGGTCCCGATCGTGGCGACGGGTGTGGACTACTATCAGACCAATCCGATCAGCCGGGCGAGCCTGACGATGCAGAAATGCACGGAGGTGATCGGGTCACCGTTCGCCGAGGCACCTCTGGCCGATGCAGCGGAGTAGGGCGTGGGCGATTTCCTGCTGCATACGGAGGCCGGTTACGCGATCCTGACGGTGTTGCAGACGGTTGCCGTGCTGGTGCCGGTGCTGATCGGGATGGCGTACCTGACGTATGCCGAGCGTAAGGTGCTCGGCGCCATACACCTGCGCAAAGGGCCCAACGTGGTGGGTCCGTTCGGCCTGCTGCAGGCGTTCGCGGACGCGATCAAGATGCTGACGAAGGAGACGATCATTCCTTCGGGCGCCAACCGCGTGCTGTTCCTGCTGGCGCCGATGATCACGTTCGCGCTCGCGATGATCGCCTGGGCGGTGATTCCCACGAACAATCATTGGGCGGTCGCGAACATCAACGTGGGCGTCTTGTACTTGCTTGCGATTTCGTCGCTCGGCGTCTACGGCATCCTGATCGCTGGGTGGGCGAGCAACTCGAAATACGCATTCATGGGCGCGATGCGCGCGGCGGCGCAGATGGTCAGCTACGAGGTCTCGATCGGGTTCGTGCTGGTCTCGGTGCTGCTGTGCGTGGGCAGCCTCAACCTCAACGACGTGGTGCTGGCGCAGCGGCATGTGTGGTTCTGCCTGCCGCTACTGCCGATGTTCGTGATCTTCTTCATCTCGGGCCTGGCGGAGACGAACCGGCCGCCGTTCGACCTTCCGGAGGGCGAGACGGAGCTGGTCGGCGGCTTCAACACCGAATACAGCGCAATGACGTTTGCGCTGTTCTTCCTTGGCGAATACACCAACATGATCCTGATGAGTGCGATGACATCCGTCCTGTTCCTGGGCGGCTGGCTGGCCCCGTTCGGGATCGCGCCGTTCACCTGGCTGCCGGGTCCGGTCTGGCTGATCCTGAAGATCATGTTCGTGCTGTTCGTGTTCATCTGGGTACGCGGGACGTTCCCGCGCTTCCGCTACGACCAGTTGATGCGCTTGGGCTGGAAGATTTTTTTACCTGCGACCCTGGGCTGGATGGTCCTGACCGCGGGCTTTCTGACCCTGACGGGCTGGTTACCCGATGGGGTGTAATGATTGCCGAAGGCGAGCCTTTGGCGGGGTCCAGGGGCGTCACGCCGGAAGGCGTGCTTACGCACGAGGCCCCTGGCCTTTAGGGGTGATTGAATGACGTTTCTCGATCGCACGGCCCGCAGCTTTCTCCTGACGGAATTGCTGGCCGGCATGGCGCTGACGCTGCGCTACATGTTCAAGCCGAAGGCGACGCTGAACTATCCGTTCGAGAAGGGCAGGCTGTCGCCGAGGTTCCGGGGCGAGCATGCGCTGCGCCGCTATCCGAACGGCGAGGAGCGCTGCATCGCGTGCAAATTGTGCGAGGCGGTCTGCCCGGCGCTGGCGATCACGATCGAGGCGGAACCGCGGGACGACGGCTCGCGGCGGACAACGCGCTACGACATCGACATGACGAAGTGCATCTATTGCGGGTTGTGCGAGGAATCGTGCCCGGTGGACGCAATCGTCGAAGGACCCAACTACGAGTATTCGACCGAGACGCGGGAAGAACTGCTCTACGACAAGGCCAAGCTGCTCGCCAACGGCGACCGGTGGGAAAGCGTGCTGGCGCACCGGCTGGAACAGGACGCGCCCTACAGGTAGGGTCCGGGCGACATCATCGGACGGGACCTCCATGATCACGTCGTTCGTCTTCTACCTGCTCTCGGCCATCCTCGTGGCGTCGGCCGCGATGGTGGTGACGGCGCGCAATCCGGTGCACTCGGTCCTGTTTCTGATCCTGGCGTTCTTCAACGCGGCCGGATTATTCCTGATCGCGGGGGCCGAGTTCCTCGCGATGATCCTGGTGATCGTCTATGTCGGCGCGGTCGCGGTGCTGTTCCTGTTCGTGGTGATGATGCTGGACGTCGATTTCGACCAGCTCCGGGAAGGGTTCCAGCGCTATGCGCCGATCGGGGTGGCTGTGGGCGCGGTACTCCTGGTCGAGTTGTTCGTGAGCGTCGCCGGCTGGCGGGTGTCGGGGGGAGCGTCGATGGTGCGTGCGTCGGCCGCGTCGCCGACGCCGATCGGGTTGACGAACACCACGGCGCTGGGGCGGGTGATCTACACGGATTACGTCTTCCTGTTTCAGATGGCCGGGCTGATCCTGCTGGTCGCGATGATCGGGGCCATCGTGTTGACGCTGCGCGACCGACGGCCGGTGCGTCGGCAGGATGCCTCCGTGCAGCACCGGCGGCAACCGTCCGACACGATCCGCATGCTCGATCTGCAGATCGGCGGCACGGTGGCGGACAATGGCGGCCTACGGCGTTTCGATCCGGCTACGATCAAGGTACCGACCGTCGAGGAGCGCGGCTGATGGCGGTCGGCGTTGGCCACTACCTGGTGCTGTCGGCAATCCTGCTGGTGCTCGGGGTGTTCGGAATTTTCCTCAACCGGAAGAACGTCATCGTCATCCTGATGTCGGTCGAGCTGATCCTGTTGGCTGCCAATCTCAACCTGGTGGCTTTCTCGGCGGTGCTCGGCGATCTGACCGGACAGGTGTTCGCGTTGTTTGTGCTGACCGTGGCGGCCGCCGAATCGGCAATCGGGCTCGCGATCATCGTGGTCTATTTCCGCAATCGCGGCTCGATCCAGGTCGAGGATGTCACTCTGATGAAGGGTTGAGCGGATGCTGGTGATCGCGGTGTTTGCGCCCGGTCTCGGCGCGCTGATCAGTGGATTGCTCGGCCGCGTGATCGGGGATACGGCGGCACGGCTGGTCTCGGTCGTGTTGATGGTCGTCGCGGCGTTGGCCGGGGTGTTGGCTCTGGCGGGGGCGCACTCCAGCCCTCATTCGCATCACGACATCCAGATCGCGGACTGGATCCGCGCCGGCGGGTTCTCGTGCGACTGGAATTTGAAGTCCGACCCGTTGTCGACGGCGATGGTCGCGATGGTGACGTTCGTCTCGATGCTCGTGCACGTCTATTCGGTCGGCTACATGAGCCACGAGGAGAGGCCGGTGTTCCGGTTTTTCTCCTACCTGTCGCTGTTCACGTTCGCCATGCTGATGCTGGTGACGGCGGACAACCTGATCCAGCTGTTCTTCGGCTGGGAAGGTGTCGGGCTGATGAGCTATCTGCTCATCGGCTACTGGTATGACCGGCCCTCGGCGAATGCGGCGGCGATCAAGGCGTTCATCTTCAACCGGGTGGCGGACCTCTTCTTTATGGTCGGGATCGCGCTGACGTTCCTGATCTTCGGCTCCGTCGAGCTCGACCGGATTTTCGCTCAGGTGCCGGCGCATGCGGGCGACAGCTACCATGTGCTCACGATCGCCATGCCGGCGCTCGAGGTGATCGGGGTGTTGCTGTTCATCGGCGCGATGGGCAAGTCCGCACAGCTATTTTTCCAGCCCTGGCTCGCTGACGCCATGGAGGGGCCAACGCCGGTCTCCGCACTGATCCATGCGGCGACCATGGTCACGGCCGGAGTGTTCCTGGTTGCGCGGTTCTCGCCGTTGCTGGTGGCCGCACCGTTCGCACTCTCGATGGTCGCCTTTATCGGGGCGAGTACCGCGTTCTTTGCGGCGACGATCGGGCTGGTGCAGACCGACATCAAGCGCGTGATCGCGTGGTCGACCTGCTCCCAGCTCGGCTACATGTTTCTCGGCTGTGGCGTGGGGGCGTTCAACGCCGGGCTGTTTCATCTCTTCACCCATGCGTTCTTCAAGGCGCTTCTGTTCCTGTCGGCGGGCTCGGTGATCCATGCGCTGGCGGGCGAACAGGATTTGTTCCGGATGGGCGGGTTGTGGCGCAAGTTGCCGGTGACCTATGGGGCGATGTGGTGCGGGGCGCTGGCGTTGTCGGGGATCCCGCCGTTCGCGGGTGCCTGGTCGAAGGATGCGATCCTGGATGCGAGCTTCAATGCGCATGGTTGGGTGGCGGCTTATGGATGGTTGCTCGGGGTGGCGACGGTCGCCCTGACGGCGTTCTACACCTATCGCCTGGTGTTTCTTGCGTTTCACGGAGGCTCGCGCGTGTCGGCATCCGCGCACCCGCACGAGAGCCCGCCGGTGATGCTGGTGCCCTTGGTCCTGCTGGCACTCGGTGCGGTGTTCTCGGGCGGCCTGCTGCACGGCGCGCTGGTGGGCGACGGGGCGCAGCGGTTCTGGCGCGGGGCGATCGTGCTGTCGGGTCAGCGCGACCAGGCGCCCAGCCTCGCGTCGATCGCACCGACCGTGCTTGCGCTTGGGGGGGTCGGGGTCGCCGCCTGGTTCTATCTCGTCTCGCCGGAGGTGCCGGAGCGGCTGACGGCGCGCTTGCCGTCGGTGCACCGGTTCCTGCTGCATCGCTGGTATTTCGACGAGCTCTACGACACGATGTTTGTGCGGCCATTCAGGGCGCTTGCCGGGTTGCTCTGGCGCGGCGGCGATCGGGGTGTCATCGACGGGGTGTCCTCAGGGGTCTCGCAGGCGGCGCTGGGCGGGTCTGGAGCGGTGGTCCGGATCCAGACCGGGTCGATTGCCGTCTACGCGTTCACGATGCTGATCGGGCTGGTGGTGCTGTTGACCACGTTTCTGGTCGCGGGGTCCGGATTGTGACGGGTGATTGGACGCTGGCATTGCCGGAGATCGTGCTCGCGATCGTGGCGATGGCGGCTCTGCTTTGGGGGGTGACGCGGCCGCGGGGTGGCGGCGAGCTGACGTGCAGCTTGGTCGTGCTCGCCGGCTTCCTGGTGACCGCCGTGCTGGTGGCGGTTGGCGGGACTGGAGTCGCCTATCACGCAACGTACGTCGCCGACGGTTTCACGCGGTTTCTCAAGATCCTGGTCCTGTCGGCGGCCGCGCTGACGACGCTGCTGTCGATGGATTACAACGGCCGCGAGCGGATCGGGCGTTTCGAGTTTCCGGTGCTGCTGGCGTTCTCGACGGTCGGCATGCTGGTGATGGTGTCGTCGGCGAACCTGATGACCGCCTATCTCGGGCTCGAGCTGCAGAGCTTCTCGATCTACATCCTGTGCGCGTTCGCGCGCGACGCGGTGCGGTCGTCCGAGGCGGGGTTGAAATACTTCGTGCTCGGCGCATTGGCGTCCGGGCTGCTGCTTTACGGGATATCGCTGGTCTACGGGTTTGGCGGGTCGATGGATTATGCGGCGCTCGCGCGCGCGCTGAGCGGGGCGCCGGTGTCGGCGGGCCTGGTGGTGGGCATCGTGTTCGTGATCGTGGGGCTGGCGTTCAAGCTGTCGGCGGCCCCGTTCCACATGTGGACGCCCGATGTCTACGAGGGCGCGCCAAGCTCGGTGACCGCGTTCATGAGCACCGCACCGAAGGTGGCGCCGTTTGCGGTGCTGATCCGGGTGATGATCGGCCCGTTCGGGCACGTGGTCGGCGAATGGCAACTCCTGCTCGAGATCGTCTCGGTCGCGTCGATGGTGGTGGGATCGTTCGCGGCGATCTCGCAGAGCAGTTTCAAGCGGATGATGGCCTACTCGTCGATCGGGCACATGGGCTACGCGCTGATCGGGCTCGCAGCCGGCACGGTGGCCGGCGTGCAAGGCGTGCTGGTCTATCTGATCGTCTACATCTTCATGAATGCCGGCGCGTTCGCCTGCATTATGGCGATGCGTCGTCGAGGCCGGCCGCTGGAGCGGATCAGCGATCTCGCCGGCCTGGGGCGGAACGACCCGGCCTTGGCGGTCCTGCTGGCGGTGTTCATGTTCTCGATGGCGGGCGTACCGCCTCTGGCCGGATTCTTCGGCAAGCTCTACGTGTTTCTGGCCGCGATCCAGGCGGGGCTGTGGACGGTCCCCGTCATCGGCGTGCTGACCAGCGTTGTGGGCGGGTTCTACTATCTCCGGGTGGTGAAGGTGATGTGGTTCGACGTGCCTGCGGAGCGCTTTGATCGGCGAGCGATGCCGATCGTGTTCGTCTCGTCGCTGGCGGGCGGATTTACGGTCTTGTTCATCGTGTTTGGCGGCCCGCTGATGGCCGCCGCGCAGACCGCCTCACGGGTGCTGTTCGATTGACAGGCACGTGGCTGGAGGTGGTGGACGAGATCGGGTCCACCTCCGACGCGCTTATCGAGCGGGCCATGGCGGGAGGCGGCGTGCAGGCGTTGCTGGCTCGGCGCCAGCTCAGGGGAAGAGGACGGCGGGGAAGACGGTGGGAGGCCCCGGCGGGCAACCTGGCGATGTCCGTGCTGATGCGCCCGGACATGGCAACCGACGAGATCGGTCAGGTCGTGTTTCTCTCCGGGCTCGCGATGCTGGAGGGGCTGCAGGCTCATGTGACGGACGGCAGGCGATTGATGCTGAAATGGCCGAATGACGTGCTGCTGGAGGGCGAAAAGCTCGCAGGGGTTCTGGTCGACACGGCCTTGTCTCCGATGCAACGGGTCGAATGGATGGTCATCGGCTTCGGTGCGAACCTGGCGACGGCACCTTCGCTGGATCGGCCAAGCGCGTGTCTGGCGATGTGCGCCGATCCGCTGCCTGAACCGGAGTCGGTGGCACATGACATCCTGGCCCGCCTGGATGAATGGTTCGCCACCACCCGGCGCGATGGGTTTGCGGCGGCGCGTTCGGCCTGGATGGGGGCGGCGCATCGGGCGGGCACGCCGGTGCTCGTGGAAGGGCGGGAAGGTCGCTTTGCCGGTCTGTCCGAGCATGGCCATCTGCTGATGGAGGTGGGCGGTCTGGTGGAAATCGTCAGCACGGGCGACATCGCGTTGGCTTGTGGCTGACATGCTTCTGGTCATCGATGCCGGAAACACGAACATCGTCTTTGCGGTCCATGACGGAACCGAATGGCGTGGCCGCTGGCGGATTGCGACGGAGCCGCAGCGGACGTCTGATGAATATGCCGTCTGGCTGACGACGCTGCTCGGACTGGCCGGCCTAAGGCGGCAGGAAGTCTCGGGGGCAGTGCTCGGGACGGTGGTGCCGGCGGCACTGTATCATCTTCGTCAGCTTTGCCGGGTGTGGTTCGACGTGGAGCCTCTGGTGGCCCGCTCGCTGCTGGATTGGGGCTTCAGGATCAAGCTGGAGCGACCCGAGGAAGTGGGTGCCGACCGCCTGGCCAACGCGCTGGCGGCACACACGCTCTACCGCGGTCCTTTGATCGTGGTCGATTTCGGAACGGCGACGAACTTCGATGTGGTGGATGGAGAGGGTGCCTTCGTCGGCGGGGCGATCTCTCCGGGCATCAATCTTTCCTTGGAGGCGCTGCACCAGAATGCTGCGCGGTTGCCGCGGATCGGCATCGGACGCCCGCAATCCGTGATCGGCACCGGAACGGTGGGCGCGATGCAATCCGGCATCTATTGGGGATATGTCGGGCTAATCGACGGACTGTGCCAGCGGATAGCGGGTGAGTTCGGCGAGACGATGAAGGTCGTCGCGACCGGTGGCCTGGCGCCCCTGTTCTCCGAGGGCTCGGTGATGATCGAGGCGACCAACGCGGATTTGACGCTGGAGGGACTACGGATGTTGGCGCAACGCAACCCCGCCCCCAGATTGTCACGCGAGAGAGCGCGCCAGACCGACGCCGATTAACTTCTATCCAGGATTTTGACACTCGATGAGTTCCAACGCAGGCGATCTCGCCTTCCTGCCGCTGGGCGGGACGGGTGAGATCGGCATGAACCTGAATGCCTATCGATGCGATGGAAAGTGGCTCGCGATCGATTGCGGGATCGGCTTCGGGGGCAACGAGTTGCCGGAAGCCGAAATCCTGCTACCCGATCCGGAGTTTCTGGTCTCCCAGGGTGACCGGCTGCTCGGGCTGGTGATCACGCATGCGCACGAGGATCATATCGGCGGTGTCGCGCACCTCTGGCCGCGTTTGCGTTGCCGGGTCTATGCCTCGCCGTTTGCGGCCGCAATCCTCCGCCGCAAGCTCGGCGAGGCGGGGCTGCTGGGCGATGTCAGGCTGACGGTCATCCCGGCCGGCGGCAAACTGGAGCTGGCGCCGTTCTCACTGCAGTTCCTGCGAGTGGCGCATTCGATTCCGGAGGCGCAGGCGGTCGCGATCAGTACGCCCTATGGGCGGATTCTTCACACGGGAGACTGGAAGATCGACCCGGAGCCATTGGTGGGGCCGTTGACGGACGAGGCGGGATTTGCCGCATTCGGCCGGGAGGGCGTGCTGGCGATGATATGCGACAGCACCAATGCGATGGTCGAGGGGCATTCCGGGTCGGAGGCATCGGTACGCAGGACACTGACGCGGCTGATCGGCAGCATCAAGACGGGCCGGGTGGCGGTGACATGTTTCGCGAGCAACGTCGCACGGGTGGAAAGCGTCGCGTTGGCGGGGATCGCGGCTGGCCGCTCGGTGTGCCTAGTGGGGCGAAGCCTGCGCAACCTGGACGCGGCGGCACGCGAGACCGGATATCTCAGCCGATTGCCTGAGTTTGTGCCCGAGAGCGACGCAGGAAGCGTTCCGGACGATCATCTGCTGCTGCTGGTCACCGGAAGCCAAGGCGAACCGCGATCGGCACTTGCGCGGATTGCGGCCGACAATCATCCCAATGTTGCCCTCGGTGAGGGGGATACGGTCTTGTTCTCGAGCCGCATGATTCCTGGCAACGAGCGCGCGGTAGGGTTGGTTCAGGATCATCTGGTTCGCCGTGGGGTGCGGGTGATGACGGACGAGGATCACGCGATCCACGTCTCGGGTCACCCGGCTCGCGATGAGTTGCGACGATTGTATGAGCTTGTCAGGCCGCGTTATGCCGTGCCGGTGCACGGCGAGTGGCGTCACATGGCAAGCCATGCGGCCCTGGCGCGCGAAGCCGGTGCGGAGCCGGTGGTGTTGGAGGACGGCGATCTGCTTCGGCTGCTGCCGGGTGCCACGGAGGTGATTGATACTGTTCCGGTCGGGCGGTTGGCGATCGATGGCAAGCGGGTGGTGCCGCTTTCGGGGGGCGTGTTGGCGGCTCGCAAGCGGATGTTGTTCAACGGTATCGTGCTTGCGAGTATTGCGATCGATGTCTATGGCGAGGTTCGGGGAACGCCACGGGTGTCGGCGCCTGGATTACTCGACGTTGACGATCCGGAGCATGGACGCGTCGAGAATGACTTTGCCGAGGCGATGGCGGAGTTGCCGGCGCTATTGCGACGCGACGACGCCGCGTTCACGGAGGCGGCAAAGACGGCACTTCGGCGAACGTTGGGACGCCGGCTGCAGAAGCGGCCGCTGGTGGATGTTCACCTGTTGCGGGTCTGAAGATTGTGGGCTGGTTCGCAGGGTGCGTTCTGTTCGCGCTGCTCTGGTGGACGGCACTGTTTGCCGTATTGCCGTTCGTGTCGCGGCCCGACCCGGATCCGGATCCGGTTTCCGGAGTGAGAGGAACGCAAAGAGGTCCGTTCGCGATACGTGCCATCTTGCTCACCACCCTCGTCACGGCGTCGTTGTGGGTGGCCTGCTTCTGGTTGGTCGACGGTGACGTGCTGAGTTTCCGCCATGGCCTGTTTGAAATGCACGGCCATTGTGCGTCTGATCCGCGGTTCTGCTCATAACGAGAGCAAATGTGTCCAGAATGCCCAGATTGAGAGCCAGTGTCGCCGTTTTCTTGTGGACGTCCGGCAATCGAACGGGCGACCATCGCCCACAGGATGAGGAATGGTCCTCATCCTGCCGTGTGACTGGCGTTTCCTCCCTAAACTCGGCCCGCGCGCCTTGTGGCTGCGCGGGCCTTTTTTAACTATCGTCTCACGTGATCATTGTCACGCATTTTCTCGTGCATCTTGCGTCTTTTTTGTCTCGTTTCAACTCGTTACTTGTGCGTCGCAACATCAGCGGCGTCCCTTGCGGTCTGCGATCCGATCACACAAGAAGCGTGTGAATCCAGGCGGCAGGACCTCCAATGCGTTTGTCACGTAGCTTTTTGCCGACTTTGCGGGAGAACCCGGCGGAGGCGCAGATCGCGTCTCATCGCCTGATGCTGCGGGCAGGGCTGATCCGTCAGGCGACGGCCGGCATCTACGTGTGGCTGCCTGCCGGCGTGCGTGTGCTTCGCAAGATTGCCGATATCGTTCGGGCAGAGCAGGACGCGGCAGGAGCGCAGGAGATGCTGATGCCGACGTTGCAGCCGGCCGAGCTCTGGCGCCGGTCCGGCCGATACGAGGATTATGGCGAAGAGATGCTTCGGATACGGGATCGTCACCAGAGGGATCTGCTGTATGGACCGACGAACGAGGAGATGATCACCGACCTCCTAGCGCAGACGGCCCGCTCGTATCGTGACCTGCCGCAGATGCTCTATCATATACAATGGAAGTTCCGCGATGAGGTCAGGCCGAGATTTGGCGTCCTGCGCGGGCGCGAGTTCCTGATGAAGGATGGCTATTCGTTCGACATCGATTACGCGGGCGCCGTGACCAGCTACCGGCGCATGATGCTGGCCTACATGCGAACCTTTCAGCGGCTTGGCATCCAGGCGATCCCGATGCGGGCGGCGACAGGGCCGATCGGAGGCGATCTCAGCCACGAATTCATCGTGCTGGCGCCGACCGGCGAAAGCGACGTGTTCTACGACGCCGCGTTCGAGGATCTCGACTGGGTCCGTTCGGCCTACGATTACGGCAGCGAAGGAGATCTGGCGAGTTTCTACGAGACGGTCACGTCGATGTACGCGGCAACCGACGAGAAGCACGATGAGACAGCCTGGGCGGCGGTGCCGGAGGATCGCAAGCGTGCAGGCAAAGGGATCGAGGTCGGGCAGGTGTTCTACTTCGGCGACAAATATACCCGTGCCATGGGGGTCACGGTGATCGGCGCCGACGGCGAGCCGTTGCATCCGGAGATGGGGAGCTACGGGATCGGCGTGTCCCGGCTGGTCGGAGCGATCGTCGAGGCAGGTCACGACGAGGCTGGCATCGTCTGGCCGGATGCGGTGGCCCCCTTTGATGCGGCGATCCTGAACCTGAAGGTGGGAGACGCCACGTGTGACGGAGTTGCCGGGCGTATCTATGGCGCGATGGCGGATCGAGCCTTGCTGGACGATCGCGACGAGCGGGCGGGGGTGAAGTTCGCCGATGCCGACCTGATGGGTCATCCCTGGCAGGTGGTGGTCGGGCCGCGCGGAGCGGGGGCCGGGAGGGTCGAGCTGAAGCGGCGCAGGACGGGTGAGCGCTCGGAGGTGACCGTCGAGGACGCGATCGCCCGGCTGAGCTGACCCGATGTTCGGTCGTTTTGAGCGGATGGTGGCCGCGCGCTATCTGCGGGCGCGGCGCGGTGAGCGGTTCGTGTCGGTGATCGCTGGCTTCTCGTTGATCGGGATCGCGCTCGGCGTGGCGACGCTGATCATCGTGATGTCGGTGATGAACGGGTTCAAGGCGGACCTCCTGTCAAGGATCCTCGGCTTTAACGGCGACCTCGGCGTCTACGGTGCGGGCTCGTCGATCGTCGACTACGACAGCCTGGCCGCCCGGATTGAGCGGGTGCCTGGCGTGGTATCGGCCTCGCCGGTCGTCGAAGGGCAGGTCCTGCTGTCGTCCGGTCCCTATTCTGGCGGCGGAGTCGTGCGCGGGGTGAGTCAAGCCGGACTTGTCGGGTTTCGGGAGGTCAGTGACAATATCCGGGCGGGCAGCCTCGACGATTTCAAGGGCGACGACGCAATCGCGATCGGAATGACGCTGGCACAGCGCACCGGGGTTGGCGTCGGCAGCCGGATCACCTTGATTTCACCCAACGGAGCAGCGACCGCGTTCGGAACCGTGCCTCGGGTCCGGGCTTATCGGGTGGTGGCGATTTTTCAGGCTGGCGTGAACGATTACGACGCAAGCTACGTCTTTCTGCCGCTGTCGGCGGCGCAGGTCTATTTCCAGCTCGACGCTCCGCCGGCGGTATCCGAGATTCAGGTGAGCGTGCGCAATCCGGAGCGTGTCGCGCCGGTCACGCGGCGGATCTCCGCGGCGCTCTCGGACCAGCGGCTTCGAGTGCTCGATTGGACGCAGAGCAACAACAGCTTCTTTGCGGCCGTCCAGATCGAGCAGAACGTCATGTTCCTGATCCTGACTCTGATTATCGTGGTGGCGGCGTTCAACGTGATTTCCAGCCTGATCATGATGGTCAAGGACAAGACCCGAGACATTGCGGTGCTGCGCACGATCGGGGCTGGACGAGGCGCGGTGATGCGCATCTTCCTGATGTGCGGTGCGTCGGTGGGGGTGACCGGAACGTTTGCCGGCACCGTACTCGGCGTGGTGTTCTGCCTCAACATCGAGCGCATCAGGCAGTGGCTGCAGTCGGCGACGGGAACGACGCTGTTCAACCCCGAGGTCTATTACCTGGAACATCTTCCGGCGAAACTCGAGTGGGATGAAGTCGCGAAGGTTATCGCGATGGCCCTTGCGCTGTCGCTGCTGGCAACCCTGTATCCGAGTTGGCGCGCGGCGCGGACTGATCCGGTCGAAGCGCTGCGCCATGAGTGAGCCGACCATTGAATTGCGAAAGCTCGAGCGACGCTTCCGATCAGGCGACGCGGAGCTCGCCGTCCTGCGTGGGGCTGACCTGACCGTCGAGGCAGGCGAAATGGTCGCACTCGTCGCTCAGTCAGGCGCGGGCAAGTCGACGTTGCTCCACCTGGCTGGATTGCTGGAGCGTCCGGATGCGGGCGACATCGTGATCTGCGGCAAGCCGGCGGCACGCCTGTCGGATGCGGAGCGAACCGCGACGCGCCGACTCTCAATCGGGTTTGTCTATCAGGCGCATCACCTGCTGGCTGAGTTCTCGGCACTGGAGAACGTCGTGCTGCCGCAGTTGATCGCGGGCGTCGGGCGTGGTCACGCGGTCGATCGCGCCCGGGAGCTGCTGGGAACACTCGGGCTGCAGCATCGGGAACGGCATCTGCCCGGGAAGCTGTCTGGTGGGGAGCAGCAGAGGGTGGCGATTGCGCGGGCGCTGGCCAACCGGCCGGCGGTCCTGCTGGCAGACGAGCCGACTGGAAACCTTGATGTCGACACTTCGGAAATCGTGTTCGCCGAGTTGTTGCGGGTAGCGCGCGAGCTCCGGGTCGCCGCGGTGATCGCCACTCACAACCGGGACCTGGCTTCCCGAATGGATCGCGTGGTGACGCTGCGCGACGGCAAGGTGTCGGCGTTGTGAGCGAGATCCTCCGGGGCCTGGCGAAGGTGGCTCGTACAGGCGCTTACGATTTCGGCGGGATCATCGTATTCTACGCACTGCTCGAGACGGTGGGCCTCAAAGCGGCGATCGCGGGAACACTGGTTTTCGTGGCGTTCGATATCTGGAGACGCCGCCGTGGCGGCATCGGTTTCCCGAGATTGTATGTGCTTACGACGACGCTCGCGATCGTCTTTGGCGTGATTGACCTCGCGTCGAAGACACCGTTCATGTTGAAGTTCGAGGGCGCCGTAAGCGCTCTCCTGGTCGGCGTCTTTTTTGTCTTTGGCGCTCGCGGCTGTTCGGTTCTGGAGGAGCTGTTGACCCAGCAGGCGGGCGCGGACGCGATCGCATTTCCGCACGCCCGCCGCTTCTATCAGCTCATGACGCTGACCTGGGCGGGGTACTACGTGTTGATGGCCGGCTTCTATCTATGGGTCGGCTTGCATTTTCCGTATCTGAGAGCGATCGGTATCAGACAGGTCGCCGGGTTTGTCGGGATCGGCATGATGATGCTGCTCAGCATCAACATGATGCGGCTCTATGCCGGGTTCCGCTGGATCGGTCTGATCCCGACCGGGAGCTGAGAACTTCTGGAGTGACACCATGAGCCACGCGGGATTTGTCCATCTGCGGGTTCATTCCGCGTATTCGCTGAGCGAGGGCGCGATTCGGGTCGGCGAACTCGCAACCCTGGCCCAGGCTGCCTCGATGCCGGCCGTCGCCATCACTGACACGGGCAACCTGTTTGGAGCGTTGGAGTTTTCGGACGCCTGCAGGAAAACGGGCGTGCAGCCGATCGTGGGCTGTCAGCTCAACGTCGCCCGGCCTGTGCAAGAGACTGGTAGCCTGCCGGTCGAAGGTGATCAGCTGGTGGTGCTGGCGCAAAATGCAACAGGCCTGGCGAACCTTCGGGTTCTCTCTACGGCCGGCTTTATCAAAGGTGATCCGGCTGCTCCGGTCGTGGAGCTGGACTTTCTGCGCGCGCATGCTGCCGGCCTGATGCTGTTGACTGGCGGCGTGCGCGGACCGATCGGCCGGTTGCTCGGCGATGGACAGGAGGGAGAAGCGCGCCGATATATGGCGGCGCTGGCGGAGGCTTTTCCGGGACGGGTGGCCGTCGAGTTGCAACGCCACGGGATGGCCGCAGAGGGCGCAATCGAGCCTGGTCTCATTTCGCTGGCCGATGCTGCCGGGTTGCCGCTGGTGGCCAGCAACGAGTGCTTCTTCGCAAACACGGACATGTATGAGGCGCATGACGCGCTGCTCTGCATCGCGCAAGGCAAGACGCTGGGCGAGACGGACCGCGTTCGGGTGACCCAGGAACACTGGTTTAAGGACGCCGGTTTGATGCGGGCGGCGTTCGCTGACGTGCCCGAAGCTTGCGACAATACGTTGGCGATCGCCCGCACTTGTGCGGTGATGGCGGAAGGTCGGGCGCCGGTGCTGCCGATCTGCCGCAAGGTGCGATCGGGCGAGACGGAAGCGCAGACGCTTCGGGCAATGGCGTTGGAAGGACTGGAACGACGCCTTGGCACCACGGCGCCGGATGGAAAACTTTATCGGGAACGGATCGAATACGAACTCGATGTCATCGAAGCGATGGGATTTTCGGGGTATTTTCTGATCGTTGCCGATTTCATTCAGTGGGCCAAGCTGCAGGGTATAGCGGTCGGGCCCGGTCGCGGATCGGGTGCGGGGTCGGTGGCTGCCTGGGCATTGACGATCACGGATATCGATCCGCTTCGGTTCGGCTTGCTGTTCGAGCGTTTCCTCAACCCTGATCGGGTCTCGATGCCAGATTTCGACATCGACTTCTGCCAGGAGCGGCGTGACGAAGTGATCGACTATGTGCGGCGCGAATATGGTGCCGATCGGGTTGCGCAGATCATCACGTTTGGCAAGCTTCAGGCACGAGCAGCGGTGCGAGATGTCGGACGCGTACTGCAGTTGCCGTTTGGGTTGGTCAACAAGGTCGCCGAGTTGATCCCAAACAATCCGGCGAGGCCAGTGACACTGGGCCAGGCGATCGCCGGCGAGCAACGGCTCCGCGAGATGCGGGCGGGGGACGAGGGCGTGCGGCGATTGCTCGAGATCGCCCTGCAGCTGGAGGGGCTTTATCGACATGCGAGCACGCATGCGGCTGGCTTGGTGATCGGAGACCGGCCCCTGGTTGATCTTGTACCATTGTATCGGGATCCGAAGACGGACGGCTTGGTTACGCAGTACAACATGAAATATGTCGAGCAGGCCGGTTTGGTGAAGTTTGACTTTCTTGGTCTGACGACATTGACGATCCTCGAACGCGCCATCGGATTTTTGCGTCAGACCGGGATCGAAATCGATCTGACGCGTATACCGCTCGACGATGGCACCACCTACGCGATGCTCGCGCGCGGCGATACTGGCGGCGTGTTCCAGTTCGAAGGTGCGGGCATGCGTGATGTGCTTCGGCAGATGCGGCCCGACCGGCTCGAGGATCTGACAGCGGCCGTGGCGCTTTACCGGCCCGGACCGATGGCCAACATCCCCGAATACTGCTCGCGCAAGCATGGAGCGGTCTGGGTGGCGCCGCATCCCGAGATCCATGCAATTCTCGAAGAGACCTATGGGATCATGGTCTACCAGGAGCAGGTCATGCAAATTGCCCAGACGATGGCCGGCTATAGTCTGGGTGCTGCGGATCTCTTGCGTCGCGCGATGGGCAAGAAAATTCGCGTCGAGATGGACAAGCAGCGGGAAATCTTTACCGGAGGCGCCGTCAGACGCGGTATTCCGCCAGCCAAGGCGATCGAAGTCTTCGACCTGATGGCAAAGTTTGCAGACTATGGCTTCAACAAAAGCCATGCCGCCGCTTACGCGTTGGTCTCGTATCAGACGGCGTGGCTGAAGGCTAATCACCCGACGGCGTTTCTGGCGGCCTGCCTGTCGCTGGCCATCAACAATACCGACAAGCTGGCCGCTTTGCGGCAGGAGATCGGGCGTCTCGGCATCCGGCTGCTGCCACCGGACATCAATCGTTCGGCGGCAGACTTCCGCGTCGAGGTCGACGCAGAGGGGCACCAGTCGATCCGGTATGCGTTGGCCGCGGTCAAGCGTGTGGGCATGGCAGCGATGGAAGCGCTTTGTGCGTCCCGTGCCGATCGGCCATTCGCGGACGTCAAGGATTTTGCTCTTCGGATTGATCCGGAGCCGCTGAACCGGATGCAACTTGAGAATCTGGTGAGGGCTGGGGCTTTCGATTGTCTGGAGCCGAACCGGGCCAGGGTGCTGGCAAGCGTCGAGACCGTGCTGAAGCGGGCGCAGAGCAACCGCGAGGAGGCGGCAAGCGGCCAGATCGGCTTGTTTGGAGGACCAGGGATCGGCGAGGAATTGCGGCTTTCGGACGCGCCGGAATGGTCGGAGGTCGAGAGTCTCGGCCACGAGGCGGAGGCGATCGGCTTTCATCTGACCGCGCATCCGCTCGATGCCTACCGAGGATTGCTCGAACGGCTCGGGACGGTGGGGACGGTTGACGTCGAGGCGGAAGCTCGGGCAGGGCGTGGCAGGGTGCGGATCGCCGGCTGCATCGTCGACCGGAAGGAGCGGCCGACGCGGACGGGCGGGAAAATGGCTTGGTTACGGCTGTCGGACCCGACCGGGATGCTGGAGGTGACGCTGTTCTCGGAAGTCCTCGCGCGTCGGCGCGATCTGCTGACGCTCGGCCGGGCGGTTCTGGTCACTGCGGACCTCAAGATTGAAGGGGAGGCGATCCGGGTGACCGTACAGGACGTTGTCGATCTCGATCAGGTTGCGACCGAGGCGGCGGGGGGTGCCATACGGGTTTGGGTGGAGCGAGCAGAGGCGCTCGAGCCGATCCGGGCCGTGCTGGCGAGAGGACCAAGCGGACGAGGGACGGTCGTTCTGGTACCGGGCGCCGACGCGCCGGCAACGCTCGAAGTGGTCTTGCCAGACCCATGTGCGTTGACGCCGCGGCTCGCACAGGCGCTCAAGAGCCTGCCGGGAGTGGCACGGGTCGAGTTGGTGTGAGGGCGCCGACTTGTCTCTCGGGCTCGGATGAGCGATATGCCGCGGGTCGGTGAACTTGCGCCGATAATTCGCACGCGGGGTTACGCTTCGGTGCGGCCTGCTGGCCGCTGAGGCTCCGCGGAGGTCCAACCGAACCATGAAAGGTCGCGCCCAGATGGCGATGCCCGACTTCTCTCTGCGTCAGTTGCTCGAGGCCGGTGTCCATTTCGGGCACCATACCAGGCGCTGGAACCCTCGAATGTCGCCGTTCCTCTTCGGCGTTCGCAATCAAGTCCATATCATTGACCTGCAGCAGACGGTTCCGATGCTGGATCGTGCTCTTCGGGCGGTGCGCGATACGACAGCTTCAGGGGGTCGTGTGCTGTTTGTCGGTACCAAGCGAGCGGCCGCCGAGCACGTCGCCGAGGCGGCCAAGCGGTGTGGGCAATACTACGTCAACCATCGCTGGCTGGGTGGCATGCTGACGAACTGGAAAACGATCACCGGGTCCATCAAGCGGCTACGTCAGATCGACGACATGCTGTCGGGTGACACGCAGGGTTTGACGAAGAAGGAGATCCTGGAGATCACGCGCGACCGTGAGAAGCTTGAGCGGTCGCTGGGTGGGATCAAGGAAATGGGTGGCCTCCCGGATATCCTGTTCGTGATCGATACAAACAAGGAAAAGCTGGCTGTCGAGGAGGCCAACAAGCTGAATATCCCGGTCATCGCGGTGCTCGACAGCAATTCCGACCCGGCTGGCGTGACATACCCGATCCCAGGGAACGACGATGCGATCCGGGCGATCACCCTCTACTGTGATCTGGTATCGAGCGCCGTGCTTGACGGGATCTCGGCCGAGCTTGCGGCGACCGGTCAGGACATCGGTGCATCGGAAAATTTGCCGCTGGACGCGTTTCCGGAGGCGGCCGAAGCGACGGCCTGATTCGAACAGTTCGGGGTCGGAGGAGAGTGGCGATGGCCGAAATCACGGCTGGGTTGGTCAAAGACCTGCGCCAAAAGACGGGCGCCGGCATGATGGATTGCAAGAGGGCGCTCGGCGAGACGTCTGGTGATGTCGAGGCCGCCATAGATTGGTTGCGAAAGAAGGGGTTAGCAGCGGCAGCTAAGAAGTCGGGTCGGGCCGCGGCGGAGGGTCTGGTCGGCATTGCGTCGGTGCCAAGGGTGGCGGCGATGGTTGAAGTCAACGCGGAAACCGACTTCGTGGCGCGCAACGAGCAGTTCCAGGCTTTTGTGGAGACGGTGGCTGGGCTGGTACTCTCGACTGGTGACAACGTCGAGATGCTGAGGGCGGCAGATTACCCTGGCAGCGGCCGCACCGTGGCGGAGGAACTGAGCCACCTGATCGCGACCATTGGTGAGAACATGACGATCCGCCGTGCGACGCGGATCACGGTGCGCGACGGGGTGGTTGCAAGCTACGTGCATCAAGCACTTCGGCCCGGGTTGGGCCGCATCGGTGTGGTGGTCGGCATCGAAGCAGAAGGTGAGATCGAGACGCTCGAAAACCTGGGACGCCAAGTCGGCATGCACATTGCGGCGACGAGGCCGGAGGCGCTCGACGTGGACGCGGTGGACGCGTCGGCGCTGGAGCGAGAGAAGGCGATACTGATCGAGCAGGCGCGCGCTTCGGGCAAGCCGGAAACGATCCTCGAAAAGATGGTCGAGGGCCGAGTGCGAAAATACTATGAAGAGGTGGTGCTGCTCGAGCAGGTCTGGGTTCATGACGGTGAGAGCCGTGTAAAGGCAATCGTGCAGAAGGCGGGCGCGAAGCTCAGCGGCTTTGCCCGGTACCAGCTTGGCGAAGGCGTCGAGAAGGAAGAGATCGACTTTGCCGCAGAGGTGGCGGCGGCTTCTGGGGTGACGGCGCCGGATGAGGAGTGAGATCGGGACCGTCTTCGCATGGAATGGGAGACCGTCGGCATCGTCCTGTCGGCAGCTTCGTTCGGCGAAGGCGGCGCGGTCGTCACGCTGCTGACGGAAGAGCACGGAGCACATAGGGGATTGGCGCATGGCGCCGGCTCAGGAGGTGCTCGATCAGTCTGGCAGGTCGGCAATATCGTGCGTGCGAGATGGAAGGGAAGGCTAGCCGGCCAGCTTGGAACCTTGCGTGGCGAGACATTGCAGGTACCTTCGTCAAGCCTCTTTGATGCGCCACTGGCAATGTTGGTACTTGCGTCGACTTGTGCTGTCGCCGCTGGTGCCTTACCGGAACGCGCACCCTACCCGCGGACCTATGTCGGTCTTGTGAACTTGCTCGCCGCCCTCGCTAGGCGATGTGCTGATGTTCCGGCGGTGGTTCGGTGGGAGACGGTCCTGCTCGAAGAGCTTGGTTATGGTCTCGATCTATCGCGTTGCGCCGTGACCGGAGCGACCGATGGGCTTAGATTCGTCTCGCCGCGGAGCGGATGTGCGGTGTCAGACGTCGGAGCGGGAGCGTGGCGTGACAAGCTTCTCAGGCTGCCGCCCTACCTTCTGGATAACGATGCCGATGGTGGAGCGACGCCCAGTGACTGCTGCGATGGATTGATGCTCACAGGATATTTTCTCGAGCGGGATGCATTTGGCCATCGTCACCAATCGCTGCCAGCTCTGCGCCATCGGCTGCTTGACATGGTTGTGCGGCGCAATGGCCCGTAGCAGGCTTGTCCATGTTATGGCTTGGTCTCAGATCGGTATTCTTGCCCTCGCCACCGCGTTCGCTGACGATCTGGATCGTGCGGAGCCTTACAGAGGCGAGATCAAGGGCCTCGTTGATGTCTTGACTGCGTCACAAACCACGGTGTCGGCAGCGTGTTCGTCTGCGCTTGACGAGGTCGAGACAACGGACAGTCAGCTCAAGGAACTCGGAGGCCAGCTCGAAGAAGGAGGCGTGGCACCGCAAGCTCTCCAAGGCGAGCAGAATGAAGTCGGGGTGGCCAGGGATGTGATGGCGAGCGACCTCCAGAGTGCAGTGTCGGCTTGTCGGCCGGATGCAGAGCGAGCGTGTGCGTCTGCACCCTCATCGAGGGTCGCTCAATACTGCGAAGCGTTGGACCGCGACATTGAGAGAGAGCCGGCGGCAAAGCGTTGACGCGATCGCCTGCCTAGCTGTCAATCCGGTTTGGTGGCGATGCCAAGATCGGTAATTCCGTCCTTTCTGACAACGTCCATGACCGTCATCAGCTGCTGCATGGTCGTACCTTTGTCGCCCGCAACGATGACGTTCAGCTTGGCATTGGCTTTCTGCTGATCGAGATATTGGGTCAACTCGTCCGGAGCGTAGATCTTGTCCTGCACGTGGATGTCGCCGGCTTTGTCGATGACAATGACCACCTGTGTGTCAGGCAATTGTTGAGTGGTTGTGGCGGTCGGGAGCGACAAGCTGACCCCGGCGTCCGGGATCATGCGGAGAACCAGCATGATGAAGAAAACCAGAAGGAACATCATGATGTCGATCATCGGAACGACTTCCAGCCGCGGACGCGGCCGTTCGTGATGTCGTCTACGTACCATTGCGTTGCTCCTGTCCGATCAGCGGCGAGCGGCGGCGGTGCGCAGGTCAGCGACCGTGCCACCAGCGTTCTGTGAAACGCCACCCCCATGTGTCCGGTTGATCAGAGTGATTTTAATAACCTCGAGCTGATGCGTAACCTGGCCGACCAGGGTGTTGAGGTAGTTCATGGCGTAAACAGCGATGATGGCGATCAGGAGGCCCGCTCCGGTCGAGACGAGCGCGTCGGCGATACCGCCGGTGACTTCACTGGGGCCGCCGTGGTTCGACAGCACGTTGAATGCCTGGATCATCCCGATGATGGTCCCGAACAGGCCTAGGAGTGGCGCGATCGTCACGGCGGTATCGAGGATCCACATCAGGCGCGTCACCCGAGGCAGCGCGTAGAGGATCTCCTCTTCGAGGTGATACTCCATCTCGTCGGAGCTTTCGCCGCGGGACGACAGCGCTGTGATCATCAGGTGGCCCTGCAACGTCTTGGCGTTGCTCTCTGCCAGGGTTCGAATGCTGTCGATGTCTTGATATGGGATCGAGCGCATGCGGTTCATGATCTTGCGACCGGTGCTCAGCGTCTTCTTTAGCAGCCACAACCGTTCAATGATGACGGCAATGACAACGATCAGAAGGATGGGCATGATCGCCAGCAGTCCGGCGCTGAGTTCGACGTAGTGGATGAAGAGCTGGATCATTGCGTCATCTTTCATTGCAACCGGGTGCTCGGCACCCCTCGGCTAAGCTGGTCTGACATTGAAGGGTTGCTGGAATCCGACCGTGCCAGCCGATCCAGGACTGCGAACCTTGTAAGCCGCGATTGTTCAGGCGCCTCGACGAGCGGTCAAGCCGTGACTATCGCACAAATGTTGGGCAAATGTCTTTGCCTAACTCCAAGGCACCTGACACTCACAAGCCTGTGATCTACTGATCTCCCGATCCTGTAATCTCGATGGGAATGACGAAGGACGACGTTGGTCCGACAAAGGAGCGAAAACGGTGCTGCCGAACGCCGGCGAGCGCCGCCTGGTCGATAAGCGGATTGCCGCTCGACCGCGCCACCCGGGCGCTGACCAGTCGACCTTCCGGTGACACCGTGCACGCCACGATGGCCGTCCCAGATAGTCCCAACTGCTGGATCGCGGCAGGAACTTCAATGGCGGCCTGGATCTGGTCATGCAGTTCCTGCCCGTACTCGTGCATGTCTGTACCGTTTTGCACCGGAGATGGAGGCGGAGGATTTGTGACCCGAGGCGCCTGAATTTGAGGCTGAGGCGGTTGAGGCTGCGGCACGACATGATGCTGCGGCGGATGCCGGATCACCCGCCTGATCGGCTTTGGGGGTGGTTTCTGTATCTGGATGCGCGCCGGTGCGGGTGCCTCAGGAGGAGGCGTAATTGGCGGCGGTTGAAGCGGCTCGGGAGGCTGAACGACCTCAGGCGGCGGCGGAGGCGGGGGCGGCAGCGTCACCATCCTGGCGTGGGTGACGAGTGGCGGCGGTGGATGATGTCGCGTCGGGATCAGCAGATATATCCCGACCATGATCACCGCAGTCACCACCAGCGACGCGCCAGTGGCTCGGACCATGCCAAGCTCGGGCGCTTCCCAGTGAGGATAGGTTGTGGGCGCATACTTCATGGGCCGATATTGAGCAATCGCCGTACCAAAGTCCACTCGGCAGGGTCGTGATCGAGCTGCCGCGATCCCCCGGTGACGAGATGGTCGTTGGCCGTTCCAACTTTTTATCCGGACGAGCGAACAGGGGATGCATGAGGCGATCCTCAAACCAGAGTCTTGGTCTGGTAGATGCTTAAGGTTTTTTACACGAATTCATGAGGAACAAATTCCGGTCACGCAACATTTCTGGCTGTCCGGCTGGCTTAACGCTTGTACGGCGAAGGATCCTTTGTCACCTTTGGGTTCCCTAAGATCATGATCTTTGAGGAAAATCCCATGCCGAAGCCGGTTGAATGGTCACTTGAGCTTGACACCGCCTTGCATGATCTGCTCGCGAAACGTCGGGTCAGCCTGCGTGTCGCTGAACAGACGCTCGGCGTCAGCCGGAGCGTCCTCGCCAAGCGCGCCTACGTCATCGGAGCGCGCCGGCTTGATGTCTCTGGTGAGCGGGGGGTTAGCGGAGCAGCGCCACTGCCTGCGGGTCACCCGATGACTTGGGGTGCCATCTGCGAAAGCATGTCTGAACAAGGACCAGCGTACCCTCTCCCAGTCTTTCTGTGATCGCAGCGATTGATAGCCAGGCAGGCCGCCACGTGCGCGGCCAAAGGCGGCAACCATTTTCTTGGACAATCAACTATGTCGGATCATGTCTGCGTGCAAACTGCCTCACCCGAGCCAGCGTCAGTCACCCCTGAGCGGCGACGTCACGCCAATGAGATCGTTTTCATTGACGGAGCGCAACGCGTTCAAGGTGCGCTAGCCGGGCTTCGGCGGTCCGGAGAAATCGACGATAGCCACGTTGCCGCTGCCGAGCGATGGTATCGTGACTGGGTCATGGGGGTAGAGCGGGCGAGTGACCCAGCGATACGCCGCTCAGGGAAGGCGGCGGACGCCCATTCCGGAATGCTGGCGAGGGTAGCTGCGTTGGCTCGTTGCGGCGATGTTCGTCGTTGCCTCGGCACGCGAGCTGAAACTCGGTTGCGGATGATCGTTCTCGAGGAACTGTCATTTTCTGAGGCGGGTCGGCGCCTGATGCCGGGCGACGTGAACAGTCGCAAGAAAATCGCCGCACAGACGGTCCTCTTGCTGGAGATGCTGGCAGAGCACTACCACACGCACGACCAAGCGCGGCGTGAGCGAGTGAAGAGGAGCAAATCTGACGGTATCGAAACGTTTATGGTTGACACTGGGCCCGGCCGCAGTTAGAAGTGTGACATACTAAACAAGTTGCGCCTAGATGTGTGGCGTTGACTTTTCGAGGGGGCCGATACTTCTCATTGGTCCAAGTTTGACAGACATACGGAAAGATGACGACTGTGGAACTCAATGTTGGGTTCAATGCTGGCGACGTTGTCGTGAGCGGCAGACAGGCTTTTCTGGTAGTTTTAGTTGACGGCCGAGCGGTGAAGCTCGTCAGGGTCATCTCTCCGACAACAGCGAAGCACCGGGCGCACGTGCAGCCGCATTCTTGGTGCGACTTGGCGACCAGCGGACTGACCAAGGCGGACGTCATCTTCGCGTGCGACAAGATCGTGCGGGCGCAACGGGCGGATCTCCGCTGCATTGGTCGCGTATCACCAGGGCTGCTGGCGCAGGTGACGAGAGCAATCCTGCGGGAGCACTCCACTCGCTCCATGGAGCGCGAGCCGGCGGTAAACAGTAATTTGGTCGCTCTCACGGCTTCACTTGGACGGCGGATTGGCGCCGTCCGCTACGCCTGACGACCGCTGCAGGCGCGGGTCA
>CAXTSH010000046.1:5667-26723 GCA_964246925.1 uncultured Acetobacteraceae bacterium | reverse complement strand
GGGTCTGGGGCCGCCGGCCCCAGCGGGTCCAGGGGGGCGCCCTGGCCTTGCTTAGGCTGTCGCTGCTTTGGCTTCGCGGCGGCGGCGGGTGAGGATGAACTCGGTGTAGCCGTTGGGCTGGGTTCTGCCGTGCAGGACAAGATCGCAGGCGGCGCGGAAGGCGGGGCCGTCGTAAGTGGGAGCCATCGGTCTGTAGGTAGGGTCAGCCTGGTTCTGGCGGTCCACGACGACGGCCATGCGGCAGAGGGTTTCGAGAACCTGCTCCTTGCTGACCACGCCCGCGTGGAGCCAGTTGGCGATATGCTGGCTCGAGATCCGCAGCGTGGCGCGGTCTTCCATCAGGCCGACATCGTGCAGGTCGGGGACTTTCGAGCAGCCGATGCCGGCATCGATCCAGCGGACGACATAACCGAGCAGGCTCTGGGCGTTGTTGTCGAGCTCGGCCTTGACGTCGTCGGGAGACCAGTTGCTGTCGGGAGCGAGAGGCACGGTGAGCAGGTCGGCCAGGCCGGTCCGGGCGTGGGCGGTGGCTTCGGCGATTTCGCGCTGCCGTGCGGCGACGTCGATTTCGAGATAGTGGAGCGCGTGCAGCGTGGCGGCGGTCGGCGAGGGGACCCAGGCGGTGCTGGCGCCGGCCATGGGATGGGCGCGCTTGGCTTGCAGCATGGCGGCCATCTGGTCAGGGGCGGCCCACATGCCTTTGCCGATCTGGGCGCGGCCGACGAGGCCGGCGGCGAGCCCGATCTCGACGTTGCGGTTCTCGTAGGCCTGGAGCCAGAGCGTGGTCTTGATGTCGTTCTTGCGGATCATCGGACCCGCTTCAAAACTGGTGTGGATTTCGTCCCCGGTGCGGTCGAGGAAGCCGGTGTTGATGAAGAAGACGCGCTCGCGTGCTTGCGCGATGCAGGCGGCGAGGTTGGCGCTGGTGCGGCGCTCCTCGTCCATGATGCCGATCTTGAGCGTGTTGACCGGCAGGGAGAGGAGGTCTTCGACGCGGGCGAAGAGCTCGACGGCGTGGGCCACCTCGTCGGGGCCGTGCATCTTGGGTTTGACGATGTAGATCGATTTGGCGCGGCTGTTGTGAACCGAGTGGATTCCGCGCACGTCGTGCAGCGCAATCAGGGCGGTGATGGCGGCGTCGAGGATGGTCTCCGGGGTCGGCTGGTCCTGATGGTCGCGGACGATATCGGTGAGCATGTGCATGCCCACGTTGCGCACCAGAAGCAGGGCACGCCCCGGGAGGGTGAGCTCCGTGCCGTCCGGGCGGCTGAAGGTGCGATCGGGGTTGAGCGAGCGTTGCTCCCTTCGGCCGTTCTTCTCGAAGCTGGCGCTCAGCGTGCCGCGCATCAGGCCGAGCCAGTTGCGGTAGACGCCGACTTTGTCGGCGGCGTCGACGGCGGCAACGCTGTCCTCGCAGTCCACGATCGTGCTGAGCGCGCTCTCGAGCACGATGTCGGCGATGCCGGCGCGGTCGGTCCTGCCGATGCGGTGGGTGCGATCGAGGACGATCTCCAGGTGCAGGCCGTGACGGGTGAGGAGAATGGAGGTCGGTTGATCCCTCCGTCCCGTGTAGCCGGCGAACTGGTCGGGAGCGGAGAGCTGCGTGGCGGCGCCGCTGGTCAGTGTGACCGCAAGCTGGGCGTTGTCGATCCGGTAGGCGGTGGCGTCGGCATGGCTACCGGTGGCGAGCGGGACCGACTGGTCGAGGAGGGCACGGCCGCGGGCGATGACGGCAGCGCCTCGATCCTCGTTGTAGGCACCGTCGGGCTGGCGCGCGCCATCGGTGTCGGGGACGGCGTCGGTGCCGTAGAGCGCGTCGTAGAGGCTGCCCCAGCGGGCGTTGGCGGCGTTGAGCGCATAGCGGGCGTTGTTGATCGGGACGACGAGCTGGGGACCGGCAACCAGCGCGATCTCGGAGTCGACGTTGGCGGTGCTGACGGTGAGGTCGGCCGGTGCCGGTTCGGGGACGAGGTAGCCGATGTCGCGCAGGAAGGCTTCGGTGGCGGCCGGATCGGGCGGTGACTGGCGGTTGGACACGTGCCAGCGGTCGATCTGCGCCTGGAGGTCGTCGCGACGGGCCAGCAGGTGGGCGTTCTTCGGGCTGAGATCGGTGACGAGGGTGGCCAGCGCCGGCCAGAACTCCTCGGCCTTCAGCCCGGTGTCAGGAAGCGCCTCGTCGTTGACGAAAGCGTGCATCTCGGCGGCGATGGTGATGCCGCCGATGGTCACGTCGGCCATGGGTCGCCTCCTCGATCGATCGGCATCGAGCCTACTGCTTCGGCGCGATCTTTTGCAGTTGAGTGGCGATCCAGGCCTGGGTGGTCATGTGCGCCGACTGGGCGGCCTGGTTGATGGTGTCGGCCATGTCGGGGGTGACGACGGCGCTGACCAGGACCTCGCGGGTGGATTGCGGGTAGATCAGGGCGACCTGCTGACCTGCCTGGACGGCGAAGTCGGCGAGACGGCGACGCTTCTCGGCAGCGTCGATGCGAGGCGTGTTGGCGAGGACCGGGCAGTAGGCGGCGACGATGGTGGCCAGCACGTCGGCGGGTGTGGCACTCGGATTGTCGCGCTTGGCGCGGGCGGCCAGAGCGAGGATGGCGTTCTGGGCGTTGCCGCCGGCGACCCAGGAGGCAATGGCAACCTCGTCCTCCGTGGCGATCGTGTCTGGGACGGTGCCGTCGCCGATCTTGCCGCAGCCGAGGCGGCGGGCCTCGACGGAACCGCCGAGCCCGGTGGGAGCGTCGGCCCGGATGGCGGCGACGGTCGCAGCCGTGGTGCTGGCGTCGGTGGTGTTGCGCCAGTTGGTGCGGACGTAGTTGACGACGTCGGCGATGTCGCGGTCGCTCAGCGCGCCGCCGAAGGCCGGCATGGCGCCGTAGCTGCCCTGACCCTCGAGACCGACCAGAATGGGCATGATGACGTCCTCGGAGCCGCGCTGAATGACGACCGAGTTCTGGGCGAGGTTGGGAATGGCATCGTTGACGCCGCGGCCGTCGGCCTGGTGACACTGGGCGCAGTTCGCGGCGTAGAGCGTCGAGCCGCGGGCAATAGACTGGCGCTGGTCGCGGGCGGGATCGATCAGGGTGCCGTGCCGAGGTGGGGTCGATTTGAGGTACACGGCGATAGCGTGCAGGTCGCCGTCGGTCATGTAGGCCATGCTGTCATGCACGACCTCGCTCATCGGCCCGAAGACGACGGTGCGGGCAGTGTTGCCGTGCTTGAGGAAGTCGGTGATCTCATCTTCGGACCATTCGCCGATGCCGAAGCGCGTGTCGGACGAGATGTTGGGGGCGAGGAAGCCGTCGACGACGGCGCCGGCGAGGGATCGGCCGTCGAGCATGCCGCCGAGCGCGTTGCGGGGCGTGTGACACTCGCCGCAGTGGCCGGCCCCCTCGACGAGGTAGGCGCCCCGGTTCCATTCGGCGGACTGGTGCGGGTCGGGCCGGTAGGTGCCGCGGTCCATGAACATGATCTGCCAGCCGAGCAGTGACGGGCGGATGTTGAACGGAAAGGGAAGCGAGATCGGCAGCCTTGGCGCGTCGACCGGTTTGATGGTCCGCATGTACGACCACATCGCGTGCACGTCGTCGCGGGTGAGCTTGGTGTATGAGGTGTAGGTCATCGTCGGGTAGATGTATTCGCCGAGATGTGGACCCTTCCCGTTGTGCAGGACGTTCCAGAAATCGGTCTCGGTCCATCTGCCTAGGCCGGTCTGCTTGTCCTGGGTGATGTTGGGACTAGCCATCCTGCCGAAGGGGGTGTTCAGGATGAGGCCGCCGGCATAGGGCGTGCCGCCCGGCCGCGTATGGCAGGGCATGCAGTCGGCCGCTTGCGTCATGTATTCGCCATGCCTGACCAGGGCCGCCTCGGCGGGCGAGACGGCAAGGCCGGCCGCCTCGGGAGGAGGGGCTGGCTGGGCCATGGCGGCGGGATGCGCGTTCAAGCGGTCGTGCCTGGCGGCGGCATCGGATTGCGGCTTGCCGCCGCCCTGCGGCGAGATGGCAGCGGGCACGCGCCCAGCGGATTGAGTGGTGGACTGGGCGCGAGCGTCCGGGGAAATTCCCGTGGCGAGCCAGCTGACCAGCGCCGTGCCAACGAGAAGTGCCAGCAGAGGTCGTGTCGAAGACATCAGGCGCTCCCCGCAGGACCGGTCGCGGGTCCTCTCCTTGAATGATTTCTTTCGCCAAAAGCTGGCGCTTTGTCCATCCGCGCGTGTCTTTGATCGGATGGTAGAGTGGGGGTGGGCGACGGCTCGGGAAGGGTTGCCCCGAGGCGGAGGTGTGCGGATGGTCGGCTTGCCGGGAGTCCTGCTGGCGATCGCGTTCCTGCTGGTGTTGGTCAGCGTGGCGCAGCCGGTGGCGCGGCGAATGGCGTTGCCGGAGACGGTTATCCTGGCGGTAGTGGGCGTGGTGATCGGCGGGGGCGCGGACCTGGTGCTCCGGGCACCCGGCCCGCATCTGTTCGACCGGGCGGCGCACGTGATCGTCGATCTGCCGATCGGCAGCGGAACGATCCTGCTGGTGTTCCTGCCGATGCTCGTGTTCGCCGGCGCGCTTGCGATCGACGTGCGGCGACTGGCGCACGACGCGGCGTCCGTGCTGGCACTGGCGATCGTGGCCGTGGTGGCAAGCACGGCCACGATCGGGCTTGCGTTGATGCCGTTCGCGCACATGAACCTGATGGTGTGCCTGCTGTTGGGCGCGATCGTGGCGAACACCGATCCCTCGGCGGTGACGGGGATTTTTCGCGACATCGGGGCGGCGTCGCGGCTGACCCGCCTGGTCGAGGGAGAGGCGCTGCTGAACGACGCTGCAGCGATCTCGATCTTTTCGATCCTGCTCGCGGGTGTGGTGCAGCATCGGGCGGTATCGCTGCCGCACGCGGCGGAGTTGTTCGCGGTATCGTTCGTCGGTGCTCTGGCGGTGGGCGTGTTGCTGGGACGGCTGACGCTGCTGCTGATCACGGTCGCGGGAGAGACGGTGGCCGGTGAGGTCTCGCTGACGCTGGCGTTGCCGTTCATCGCCTACATCCTGTGCGAGCAGGGGCTGCACCTGTCGGGGGTGGTGGCGGTGGCGGCAGCGGGATTGACGCTGTCGGCGTTGGGGCCCTCGACGATGCGGCCGCAGACCTGGCGGTTCCTGACCGAACTGTGGGAACAGTTGGCGTTCTGGGCGGGCTCGCTGGTGTTCGTTCTCGCGTCCATGCTGGTGGCGCGGCTGATGCTCGGAACGACCGGACGCGACGTGCTGCTGGTCGGGGTGACAGTCATCGCCGGCCTGGTGGCTCGCGGAGCGGTGCTGTTCGGACTGTTGCCGTTGCTGTCGCTCGCCCGGCTGTCGAGGCCGGTGCCGATGCCCTACCGGGTGACGATGCTGTGGGGTGGCCTGCGCGGGGCGATCACGCTGGCGCTGGTGCTGGCGGTGACGGAGAACCCGGCGGTGTCCGGCGATACGGCGCATTTCATCGCCGTGGTGGCGACGGGGTTCGTGCTGGTCACGCTGCTGGTGAACGGGACGACGTTGCGAATGCTGGTGGTTCGGCTGGGACTCGACCGACTGTCGCCGCGCGACGAGGTGCTCAAGCAGCAGGTGCTGGCGATCGGGCTCGCGGAGATACGCGACCGCACGCGCGCCATGGCCGGCGAGCTGGGGTTTTCCGAAGGAACGGTGCGGCACGTGGTGGGCAGCATCGAGCATCGGGTGGAGAGCGAGCAGGAAGCCAACGATTTTGAGACCGCGATCAGCGACCGCGATCGGATTGCGCTGGCTCTGGTCACGCTGGCCGCGCGCGAGCGGGCCATGCTGATCGAGCTGTTCCGATTTCGAGGCCCCTCGCGTGGCGTTGTGGAGCGTCTGCTGCGGATGGCGGACGCGATGATCGACGGGGCGCGGTATGACGGCCGGTTGGGGTTCCTCCGGGCGGCGCGTCGGCGGTTGCAGCCTAACCTGACGTTCAGAGTGGCGCTGTGGCTGCATCATTGGCTGCGCCTGGACGCGCCGCTGGTCAGCGAGATGACGGCACGTTACGAGATGCTGCTGATCAGCCACCTGCTTGCGCTGCGACTGTCGCAATTCATGCAGCAGCGGATCGAGCCGATGCTGGGAGTGCGCGTGGCCGAGATCGTCTCCGACGTGCTCGACCGGCGTCGCAAGCTGCTGGGCGACGCGCTCCATGCGATGCGATTGCATCATGGCGGCTATGCGGAAGCGCTCGAGAGCCGCGTGCTGCGCCTGATAGCATTGCGGATCGAGACCGAAGAGTATGATGGGTTGCTGCTGGAATCGCTGATCGGCGAGGAACTTCACCACGATCTGGTGACCGGTGTGGAAGGGCGGCGCCGGCGGCTGCGCCGGCGTTTGCGGTTCAGTCTGGCGTCAGGGGTGGATGCGAGGCTGCGTTCTTTTCCACTGTTCGAAAACGTGGCCGATGCAACGCTGCACGATCTCGGGATGATGGTGTCGGTGCGGTTTGCGATCCCGGGCGAGACGGTGCTGCGACGGGGACGGCGGCCTGGGCTGGTCTACTTCGTGAGCTCGGGAACTTTGGAGCAGGGAGGCCTGACTTTTGGGGCGGGGCAGCTCGCGGGGGGACACGAAATGCTCGCGGGTGCGCGGCTGGCACAGCCGGTGCGATGCACGACGTTCAGTCACCTGCTGGCGTTGCGGGCTTCGGATTTCCGGCGGCTGGTCGAGGAGCATCCTGAGTTGGAGACCAGGATCAGACGAGGCCAAGGGCTTCCTTCTTTGCCTCGAGCTCCAGCCATTGCTGTTCGGCAGTCTCCAGCTGTCGAGCCGCCTGCTCGAGCGAGCGGGTGAGCTTGTCAAACCTGTCTCGATCCCTGCCGTAAAGGACGGGGTCGGCGAGTTGGTCGTGCAGGGTGGCGATCCGGCGTCCGAGAGCCTCCAGCGTGCCGGGCAGTGTCTGCAGGGCGTGTGTCTCCTTGAACGACAGTTTCGAGGCTGACGCGGATGGGCGCCGTGTGCGGGTGGTGGGCGGTTTCTGGGCGGAGACCGCCGGCGCGAACGGGGAGGCGCCGCGCTGGGCCAGCATGTCGGTCCAGCCGCCGGCATATTCCTGCCAAACTCCGTCGCCTTCCGCGACCAGGAGCGAGGTAGCGACCCGATCGAGGAAGTCGCGATCGTGGCTGACGAGCAGGACAGTGCCGCGGTAGTCGGCGATCATGTCCTCAAGCAGGTCGAGGGTTTCGAGGTCGAGGTCGTTGGTGGGCTCGTCGAGGACCAGAAGGTTCGATGGGCGGATCAGGGCGCAGGCGAGCGCGAGGCGGCCGCGTTCGCCACCCGACAGAGTGCCGACCGGCGTGCGGGCCTGCTCGGGTCGGAACAGGAAGTCTTTCAGCACGCCGATCACGTGGCGGCGCTCTGCGCCGATGGCGACCATCTCGGAGCGCGATCCTCCGGTGAGGGTGTCGGCAAGGGTGGTGGCGGGATCGAGACTGGCGCGCTGCTGGTCGAGAGTGGCTCGCTCCAGGGCGGCGCCGAGGGCGATCGTGCCGGTGTCGGGTTGGATGCCGCCAGTCAGAAGGCCGAGAAGGGTGGACTTGCCGGCACCGTTGGCGCCGACGATGCCGAGCCGGTCGTGCCGGAGGACGCGCAGGTCAAGGTCGCGGACGACCTGCTTGCTGCCGTGAACGGTGGGCCAGGACTTCGACGCATGCTCGGCGACAACGACGAGCCTGCCGGACAGGCCGGCATGCTGGCTTTGCAGGTTGAGCGCGGCGTTTCCGGCCTGGGTGTCGCGGCGTTTGCGTCGCAGGGCCGCGAGTTCCGCGACGCGTCGAACGTTGCGCTTGCGACGGGCGGTGACGCCGTAGCGCATCCAGTCCTCCTCGCGTGCGATCTGGCGGCCGAGCTTGTGGCGTTCCTGCTCCTCCGCCTTCAGAATCTCGTCTCTCCAGTCTTCGAAGTGCTCAAAGCCACGATCCATGCGTCGCGTCCGTCCGCCGTCGAGCCAGACGACGGATCGGCCGACGCGTTCGAGCAGGCGGCGGTCGTGGCTGATCAGGACAAGGCCGGA
Organism: uncultured Acetobacteraceae bacterium; assembly: GCA_964246925.1. Classification (GTDB taxonomy): domain Bacteria; phylum Pseudomonadota; class Alphaproteobacteria; order Acetobacterales; family Acetobacteraceae; genus CAXTPV01. The sequence continues at coordinate 18,686 of CAXTSH010000046.1, read as the reverse complement.
ACGCATGTCAGCGAGCTCGGCTTCGAGCCACTCGATGGCGGGGAGGTCGAGATGGTTGGTGGGCTCGTCGAGCAGCAGGAGGTCGGGGGAGGCGGCGAGAGTGCGAGCGATGGCGGCACGTCTGGTTTCGCCGCCAGAGAGGGAGGTCGGGTCTTCCTGGCCGGTGAGGCCGAGGGCATCGAGCAGGGCAACGGCGCGGTGATGATCGTCGCCGGGGCCGAGACCTGCCTTGACGTAGGCGAGGACGGTGTCGTGGCCGGCGAGGTCGGGTTCCTGCGGGAGGTAACGGACGGTGGCGCCTGGCTGGAGGAAGCGAAGGCCACTATCGATGGCGATCAGGCCGGCGGCCGCCTTCAGCAGGGTCGATTTGCCGGATCCATTGCGACCGACGAGACAGAGACGGTCGCCGGCGCCGACTGCCATGCTGGCGCCGTCCAGCAGCCGGGTGCTCCCGAGGGAGAGGACGATGTCGGTCAACGCAAGCAGCGGTGGGGGCATGAGCGGGTTTTTGGGGCCGGGTGTCGCCGCGTGCAAGCCGACGCTGGGGCCAGCGACCCCAAACCGGCACATCGTCACAGGTAACGGTTTTCAAAGGCGAACGCCTTTGGCGGGGTTTGGGCAGAGCCCCATGCCGGCAACCTTCCGCTTCAGAAAGGGTGATCAGAGAACGGGCAGGATGTGTTTTCTGACGCCGGAATGCTCCGGGACCGGCGCTCCGAGGGCGCGTGTCGTTCTGATTTCGCAAGCCGGGTGCATGATGGCGCGGATGGTCTGCGGGGCGCAGGGACGGCCGAAGAGGTAGCCCTGAACCTGACTGCAGCCGCTGCGCTGCAGGATGTCGGCTTGCTGCGTGGTTTCGACGCCCTCGCCCGTGGTGCGCATGCCGAGACTGCCCGCCATGCCGATGATCGCTCCGACGATGGCCACCGCGTCGTCGTTGCCGCCGAGGTCGCGGATGAATGACTTGTCGATTTTCACCTTGTCGAACGGGAACGAACGCAAATAGCTGAGCGAGGAGTAGCCGGTTCCGAAATCGTCAAGCGCGATGTGGATGCCGCGCGCACGAAGCGCATTGAGGCAGGCGACGGTGGCATCCACGGCATCAAGGAACACGGACTCGGTGATTTCGAGCTCCAATCGATGGGGTGACAGTCCAGTCTCGACGAGGATGCGGTCGATCAACGCAAGCAGGGCCGGATCGCGGAACTGCACGGGTGAGAGATTGACAGCCACTCGTGCGTCGCTCTGCCAGGTGGCGGCTTCCCCGCAGGCGCGGCGCAGCACCCATTCTCCCAGCGGCAGGATCAAGCCCGATTCTTCCGCAATCGGGATGAAATCGCCAGGCGCGATGCGACCGCGGGTCGGATGCAGCCATCGCACGAGCGCCTCGGCCCCGGTGACTTGCCCGGAGGACATATCGACGATCGGCTGAAAGTCGAGGATGAGTTCGTCGCCGGCGATGGCGCGCTTCAGGTCGGCTTGCATCGCCTGACGTTCCTGAGCGCGCGCCGCCATCGCAGGGGTGAAGGCGTGCCAGGTGCCGCGACCATCCGCCTTGGAGCGGTAGAGTGCGAGATCGGCGCCCTTGAGGAGCTGTTCGGGATCGAGACCGGCGTCACGCGGCGAGACGAGGCCGATGCTGAGGCCGATGTTGGCGGGCACGGCGCCCAGCCGGTAGGGCTTGGAGACGCTGTCGATCAGGCGACGCGCGAGCCGCTCGGCGCTCGCGGCCTGATCGCTGGCGTGCATGATCGCAAATTCATCCCCGCCGAGGCGCGCTGCAAGATCACCTTCCGCGAGGCAGGACCGGAGCCGGTCGGCGACGGCGACCAGAAGGGCATCGCCGACCGGGTGGCCGAGCGTGTCGTTGACCGATTTGAAGCCGTCGAGATCAAGCAGGAGGAGCGTCAACGGTGCCGACCGTGCGCAGGCTCGCGCGAGCGCCTCCCGGAACTGGGTCCGGTTGGGCAGGCCGGTCAGGCTGTCGTGGCGTGCCAGGTAGGCGATGCGTTCGTCGGACTCGCGAATGGCGGTCACGTCCGACCCGACGCCGCGAAAACCGAGGAACTCACCGTTGGAGGCGAACACGGGTCGGCCACTGAAGGAGAACCATCTGGGCTCGGTGCCGGCGAGGACCTGCACCTGCAGGTCGCGGAAGGGGGTGCGGTCGGTCAGCGCGGAGAGAAGAGCGACTGCATCGCCGACATCCGAACCGGTCTCCCGGGCGCTCCTGCCGACCCAGCCGCGAAGCGAGGCGCCTTGCAGAACATTTGGATCGAGACCGAGCGCGCTGGCGAGTCGATCAGGGATGCGTTGGAGCCGCAGCGTGCTGTCGGTCTCCCACATCCAGTCGGTGGCGTCCTCCTCGAAATCATGCAGCAGCATCTTGATGATGTCGCCCTGCTCGAGAACGGTGAGCTCGTTCTGAACCCGCCGGGAGAAGTCGCGGCCTTGCTGGACGACTACGCCGGACGCGACCGCAAGGTAGACCAGGTCAAGGACGCACTGGGCGAGGGCGGTCGATCGGTGGGCCGACAGCGACGCGAACACCGGGCCGGCCGTGCCGATGGCTGCGAACAGCAGCGCCGCCGGAAGCACCGGGGCGAGCAGGACGCTGGCGGCGACCAGTGCACAGGCAATCGCGACGAGCATCTGCTGCTGATCGGCAGAGGCAAGCGGCATCAGAACGCAGGGCACCGTCGCCCAAGTGGTCGCGACCGAGGCGGCCATGACGCACTGGACGTGAAACGACCAGCGCGACATCCCGCGTGAGGACTTCGCGTACCAGAGGCTGCGGCCGACAGCCAGGCATTGGCAGACGGCGAGCACCGACAGCAGGCTCAGCAGGTAGCGATGGGAGGCGACAGGCCAGAATTCGGTGACGACGACCAGGCAGGAGACGAGGGAGCCGCATGCGAACACGCTGGCCCGCCGGGTGACGGCGGTGACCTGCTCGACCCTCAGTCGGTCCGGTGCCCGCGTTCGCCCGCGGGCGAAGACGCGCGACAGTGACGGCGATGTCGGCATGACGATCCCTTGAAAGCATCGACAGCTTCCCAGGGATCGATAACGAAACTCTTAACCGGATGGCGCCAGCCGGGCCGGCGGCGTCAACGCGCCTTGCGGCGTGCGTATCTGGCGTCGCGAGCCGCTTTCTGCTCGGCGGCGAGGGCCAGGGCCCTGGCCTTGGCTTCGGCGTTGGCGGCAGCGGCGTCGTCGGCCTTGCGCGCGAGGTAGGCCGCAAGTTCGGCGGCCTCGCGCTCCTTTTCGGCGGCAGTCGCAGCCTGCTCGGCCGTGATGCGGGCGGCCTCGGCTTCCTTGGCCGCCTTGCGTTCGGCGGCGCGTTTGTCGCGCGCTTCGGCGATCGCCTTGCGTTCGGCCTGGCGGGCCAGAAACTCCGGGTCGTCCGGGCCCGGCTTGGCGCGGAATTTTTCGAGCATGGCCTGCTTGGCCTTGGCCTGTTCGGCGAGGCGGTCGGAGGCGCTTTGATCCTTGTAGAACGGCATGGGCGGCCTTTTACCCAAGCCGATCGAGGTTGAGAAGTGCGAGGAGCGCTACTCCGCGGGCTCGAGGCTGGTGGCGACCTCCGGAGGCTCGATGGCGGGCAGCTCATCGGCCACTCGGGTGAGGGAGGCGACGAAGGAGCGGCCCCAGCCGAGAGTGGAGGTGTGGCCGAGTGCCTTGGACAGCATTTTCCAACGGTCCTGGCGCTCGGGTCGGGTCATGTTGAGCGCCGTGTCGAGCGCGTCGGCCATCTCGTCGGCATCGTACGGGTTGACCAGGAGTGCCGCGCCGAGCTGGCGCGCGGCGCCGGCGAAACGCGAGAGGACCAGGACGCCGGGATCCTGCGGATCCTGGGCCGCGACATACTCCTTGGCCACCAGGTTCATGCCATCGCGGAGCGGGGTGACGAGGCCGACGCGGGCTTCGCGCATGTAGCCGGCGATCGCCTCGCGGGCGCCGCCGCGAGCGAGCAGTCGTACCGGAACCCAGTCGGGCTCGGACCATTCACTGTTGATCGCGCCCAGAAGCCGCTCGAGCTCCTCGCGAAGCTCGCGGTAGGACTCGACCTCGGTGCGGCTGGTTGCCGCGATCTGCAGGAGCGTGGTTCGCCGCCGCCAGGCAGGTCGGGTTTCGAGCAGGCGGCGGAAGCCGGCCAGCCGGTGCGGCAGGCCTTTGGTGGGATCCATGCGTTCGGCGCCGAAGACGAGGGTCTGGCCCTGCAGGCTGCGCCGGAGGCGCTCCGTCTCGGGAGAGCGCCAGCCGGCTTCGGCCATGATGCGGAACTCGTCGTAGTCGATCTCGACCGGGAAGGAGCCGAGACGGATTTTGCGTCCGCCGTAGAGGAGGACGGAACCAGGGATGCGTGTGGCACCTGCGTAGCGGGCGGCGGCGGCGGCGAAGTTGTCGACGTCGTTGCTGGTCTGAAAGCCGAGCAGGTCGGCGGCGAGCAGGTCCCGAACCAGGGTGCCGCCTTCGGGCACCGACGACAGGATGTCGGGTGAGGGAAACGGGACGTGCAGGAAGAAGCCGATCGGGCCCTTGAAGCCGCCGGTCCGAAGTGCCGCCGGCATCGGGATAAGGTGGTAGTCGTGGACCCAGACGGTGTCGGTGCGGCGGAGAAGAGGCTGGAGGCTGTCGGCCATGCGCTGGTTGACGAGGCGGTAGGTCTGCAGGTTGCGGCGTTCGTAGCTCATGTGCTCGAGCAGCGAGTGGAGCAGGGGCCAGAGCGTGGTGTTGGAGAAGCCGGTGTAGTAGCGGTCGTGTTCCTCGCGGGTCAGATCGATGGTGGCGTATTGGATCCGGCCGATCTCGTGCGTCGCGACCTGGTGGACCAGGCCGTCATCGGCGACCTTGCCGCTCCAGCCGAACCAGAGGCCGCCGCGCTGTTCCATCAGTCCGCGGAGGGCCACGGCAAGGCCGCCGGCCTTGGCTCCGGCCGCGTCGACCGGAACCCGGTTGGAGACCACGACAAGACGGTTCATCGGCGCTCTCCCCCACCCGGTTGCCGTTGTTGTCCGGCAGACTGATCCGCAAGTGTGTCGATTTTAGCGACGCCGGCAAGCATCAGGTGTGCTTGCGAATGGCATCGAGGCGGGCGAGGCGGGCGGCGACGTGGGGCTCGTCGAGAAGGGTCGCTGCCGGTCCGGGGAGGCGGCGGCGCCAGTTCGGATGCTCGTCGGTGGTGCCGGGCACGTTTGGCGCCTCGTCGAGGGCCAGCGCGTCTTCGAGCGGGAGCATGACGAGCTCGCAGGCGGACAGGCCGACATGGGCCACGGCCGCGTCCGCGATCTCCCAGCCGTTCCACTCGCCGGGAGCCTCGCCGTGGCCGGCGCCGCTGTCGCGCATCGCCTGCCAGAGCTGGCCACGCTCGCGCGCCCGGACTGCACGTGCGGCGGTGACGTCGGTGGCGCGGCCGAGACGCTCGTTCCAGTCGATGTCGCGACCGCGCCACCATCCCGATACGGTGGGCAGGTCGTGGGTGCTGGTCATGGCGGACGCGCCCGGCGTCCACCGCGAGGGTGGCCTGAAATGGTCATCGCCGTCCTTTTCGAACCAGAGGACGCGCATGCCGGCCACACCTTGACGTTGCAGGCGGTCGGTGAAGCCTTCGGGGACGGTCCCGAGATCCTCGCCCAGCACGATGGCATGGTGGCGAGCGGATTCGAGCCGGACGAGGCGAAGGAGATCCTTTTCCGGAAGCTGGAGATAGGCGCCGAGCGCGGCTGAGGCGCCTTCGGGCACGACCCAAAGGCGGTTGAGGCCCATCGCGTGGTCGATCCGTATGCCACCGGCGTGCCGGAGTGCGGTGCGAAGCATCTCGATGAAGGCGCGAAAGCCGTGCTGGCGGAGGCCGCGCGGGGAGAACGCCGTGATGCCCCAGTTCTGACCGTCGCGCGAGAGGAGGTCAGGGGGAGCGCCGATGGTCAGGCCGCCCAGGGTTTCCTCGGGGCGGCTCCAACACTGCGAGCCGCCCGCATCGGCGCCCACCGCGAGGTCGGCGATGAGGCCCACGGCCATCCCGGCGTCGAGTGCTGCCGTCTGCGCAGCTTGAAGGCCGATCGCGGCGCGGTATTGCAGCCAGGCGTGAAAGGTGACGTCGCGTGCGTTGGCGCGCGCGAAGGCGTCGACGGCCTCGCTGTCGGCGCGGGCGTACTGTTGTGGCCAGTCTCGCCAGTGCCACGGACCCAGACCGCCGGCGAAATGATGCTGGTGCAGGGCCTCGAAGCGGGCGTGAAGCTCGACACCCTCGTCGGCATCGGCACGCCAGGCGTCAAAGCCGGCCAGATCGTCGGTTTCGAGCGCGTGGTCAAAGGCTCGCCTCAACGCGGCGAGACGCTGGCGGGCGGCGCGCGGCCAGTTGACGAGCTCGTCGGCTTCGAGGGTTGCGGCGTCGGCGGCGGTGAAGTCGACGATCGCGTGCAACACGTTCTGGGCGACGCGGCTGGAGGGCGCGTAGGGGCTGAAACGGTCGGGGTCGGCGCTGAACTGGGCATGAACAGGGCTGATCGAGACGGCGTCGGCGCCGTGACGGGCGGCGGCGGTGACGAGGTCGGCGAGCGCTGCGTAGTCGCCGAGGCCGCCGTCGCCGGTGCGCCTGAGGGAGTAGAGCTGGGCGGCGAGGCCCCAGGTGGGTTGGTTTGGGCGGCCGGCGGCGCGGAGCGCGTCGGCGAGCGTGAAGCAGGTGCGCGGTGCGACGGCGAGGATGCACTCCTCGTTGCTGATCGTGAGCCGGTGATAGCCGGCGTCCACGGGCGCCGGGAACGAGGCTTGGTTGCCGGCCTCGTCGGCATGACCCCCGACGGTGGCGCCGCTCTCGAGATGGATCAGGTAAGCGCCCGGCTGGGCCGCCACGGTGACGGTGCCGCCGGCGTCCGCGGTGACGACGGGCGGCAGGCCTGCGCCGGCGTTCAGGCGGCCCCGGCTGTCCTCGATCTCAGCCTCGGTGCCGGCAGGAAGCTGGAGGGCGCCCAGAATGGCACGCAGGGTGTCGACCGAGACGTCCTGGGTCTTACCGAAGGCGTCCTTCCAATGAGAGGAAAGGCCTGCCGCTGCGGCAAGCCCGTGCAAATTCTGGTCGGTCACCGATCCACCTTGGAAGCCCTTCAATCATCGCGCAGCAGGATGAGGGTCGAGAGTGGCGGAAGCGTGAGCGAAACGGAATGGGGGAAGCCATGCTGTCCGGCATCGTCGGCCCGGACGCCACCGTCATTGCCGAGATTGGAGCCGCCGTACAGGGCGGCGTCGGTGTTGACGATCTCGCGCCAGTGGCCGCCGTGAGGGACGCCCAGGCGGTAGTCGTGACGCGGGACCGGGGTGAAGTTGCAGACGACGAGGGCGAGCGCCGCGTCGGGTGCGCGCCGGATGAACGCGTAGACGCTCTGGTCGGCGTCGTGCAGGACCACCCATTCGAAGCCTTCGTGACTGGCATCGAGACGGTGCAGCGCGGGATGGTCGCGGTAGGCCCGGTTGAGGTCGGCGACCAGGCGCTGGATCCCGCGCCGGGCGGGATCGTCAAGGCTGAACCAATCCAGGCCACGATCGTGGTTCCATTCACGCTCCTGCGCGATCTCGCTGCCCATGAAGAGGAGCTTCTTGCCTGGGTGGCCCCACATGAAGCCGTAATAGGCGCGCAGGTTGGCGAAGCGTTGCCAGTGGTCGCCCGGCATCTTGCCGATCATCGAGCCCTTGCCGTAGACGACCTCGTCATGGCTGAGCGGCAAGACGAAGCGCTCGGAGAAGGCGTAGACGAGACCGAACGAGATCTCGCCGTGATGCCACTTCCGGTGGACCGGCTGCTCCTCGATGTAGTGCAGCGTGTCGTGCATCCAGCCCATGTTCCACTTGAAGTCAAAGCCGAGGCCGCCCTCGTCGGCGGGGCGGCTGACGCCAGGGAAGGCGGTGCTTTCCTCCGCAACCAGGATGGCGCCGGGGACGCGCTCGCGGATCGCGCGGCTGAGGTCCTGGAGGAAGTGGATCGATTCGAGGTTTTCCCGGCCGCCGTACTGGTTTGGGATCCACTCGCCCGCTTTTCGGGAGTAGTCGCGGTAGAGCATGGAGGCGACGGCGTCGACGCGAAGTCCGTCGACGTGCCACTGCTCGAGCCAGTAGAGGGCACTGCCGATCATGAAGCCGCGGACCTCGTTGCGGCCGAGGTTGAAGATGTAGGTGTTCCAGTCCTGGTGGAAGCCCTCGCGCGGGTCGGCGTGTTCGTAGAGGGGAGTGCCGTCGAAGCGGGCGAGGCCGTGCGCATCGGTCGGGAAATGGGCGGGCACCCAGTCGAGCAGGACGCCGAGGCCCGCCGCGTGGCAGCGGTCGACGAAGCGGCCGAAGCCGTCGGGGGGGCCGAGACGGGCCTGTGGCGCGAACTGGCCGAGCGGCTGGTAGCCCCACGAGCCGCCGAACGGGTGCTCCATGATCGGCATCAGTTCGAGATGGGTGAAGCCCATCGCTTCGGCGTAGGGGACGAGGCGATCGGCGAGCTGGTCCCAGCCGATCGCGCCATGGTCGCTGGCCGGCAGCCAGGAGGTGGCGTGAACCTCGTAGACCGAGATCGGGGCGGTCACGGATTGGGCGGCGGCGCGGCGGGCCATCCAGGCGGCGTCGGTCCAATGCGGGTGCGGATCGGCGACGATGGAAGCGGTGGCGGGCGGGATCTCGGCGGCCCAGGCGCAGGGATCGGCGCGCAGCGGCAGGAGCTCTCCCCACGGGCCGACAAGTTCATATTTATAGATCGCGCCGGCGCCGACGCGGGGGATGAAGAGCTCCCAGGTGGCGCTGGGCTCGCGACGGCGCATCGGGTGGCGGCGGCCGTCCCAGGCGTTGAAGGAACCGACGACGGAGACACGCTGGGCGTTGGGTGCCCAGACGGTGAAGCGGACGCCGGCGACGCCGTCGATCTCGATGACATGCGCACCCATCATGCCGGCGAAGTCGTGGTGGCGGCCGGCTGCGAGCAGATAGAGGTCAAGGTCGCCGAGCAGCGGCGGGACACTGTAGGGGTCTTCGGTCTCGTGCCAGCGGCCGAGCGTTTCGATGCGGAACCGGTAGGGTTCGTCGCTGCCGATGCAGCCGCTCCAGAGACCGTCGGGGTGGATGCGGACCATGCGGCCGAGAGGAAGGTTGCTGTCGCGGCCGACGATGTCGATCGATTGCGCGTCAGGCTGGAAGGTGCGGACCACCAGGCGACCGTCGTCGGCGCGGTGCGGCCCGAGCAGGGAAAATGGGTCGCCGTGACGGGCGGAGACGAAGCTCGCAACGGCGCCGGCGTCCGGCGCCGGGCCGGGATCGGCAGATGGAGTGACGATCAGGTCCATGCGGGATCCCCCTCGGCGCGTTGACGGGCCGATACGTCGGCTCGACGTGAGCCGATGTGAAGGCGGTTGGCGGGGGCAAGTTCCTTGAGGGGTATAAGCTGGGGCTCTGCCCCAAGGCCCCGCTGGGGCCGGCGGCCCCAGACCCGCAAACCTTGGACCGTTTTTCGGGGTGCGGGGCGCGGAGGGCTCGCCGGCCTCGTTCGGTTCCGGCACTCGGTCGGGGCCCGGGGCCCCGTCGTCACGTGAAGGGTTCGGCTCCCTGTCGAGGCCGGTCGGGGAAAGACCGAGCCGGTCGGCGCAGACGCGAAGCAGGTCGATCGAGATGGCCTGCATAATGGCGAGCGGCGGGTGCGGGAGGTTTGGGCAGGGCGGGCGCGGCGTTGTCGGTGACGGACTGGCGCCTGACGCGCTCGCGCTCGTGGTCGCGCTCCAGGCGGTCGAGGTGCGCGATGGCGCGCAAGGCGCGTCCACTGACGGTTCTCACCACCCTCGACAACTTGTGCAGCTCACGCTGGCGTAGCCACCTTCGCAGGTCGTCGTTGTTGGTCGGCTGTCTTCATAAGGCCGCAGCGACGCCGCCGAGTACCGCGCCAACTCCGCTCCAGATTTCATGTCGTTCCGCCATTTCTTCGTGATGCTCCGAGGCCTTCTCTGCCAACCAGGGCTGCATCGCGTCTGCCACCATTTGCCTGAGTTCGACTTTGGAATCCGCCAAGTGGGAGTTGGCCTCACCCCAGCTCAGGCTTCCTCACGACAATGCCGAGCTGCGGCGTCGTGAGGAACCCACGATCCGTCGGCGTGAAACCGAACCATCCTGGTCAACCCGCGCGCCCGGAAACAAGGTTACGCGCGTCCCTACAATTGCGTGGCTGAGGCTGACATGGGCGTCAAGCCGGCAATCGGCCCCGAGCACCACGCCTTCGCCGATCACCACGCCCGCGCCGACACGACAACGGCGCCGATCTCCGCACGCGCGCCAATCACCGCATGGGGCCCGATCTGCGCACTCGCATCAATCACGGCGTCTGCCGCAATCACCGCCGTCGGATGCAGGCCGCCAGTGACCTCCGGCGCGGCATGGAACAGGGTCGCGACCTGGGCCCAGGCGACGAACGGGGCGGCCACGACGAGCGCCACCGAGCCGTCTGGCACACGAGACGCCAACTCCGTTCGCACCAGCACCGCACCGGCACGCGTGTGGTCCAGTTGCGTCACGATGCGTTTGCTGCCGAGACTGACGTGCTCTGGTCCCGCATTTTCCAAACCTGCGAGCCCAATCAGGATCGCGTGACGAGACGGCGGCGCGCATCCAACGGCTTGTGCGATGGTAGCGAGCGCGAGCGGGCCGTTGGTGGCGAAGAAACGTGGATTGCCCATGCAACCGGTCGTCATGGCAGGCACCTTTTGACGTTCCGGCAAGTTACTGTTCGGGATACATCGCAACCGCCGCTTTATTTGCGAACCCCTATCGTGACGAGATACTCGCGCGGCATCGCTATCCCGATTGTCGTGCGATGCTTCTCGTGCATCGCCACGAACGCCCGCTCCAAGGCCCCGCGCTTCTCGGGGCCGAGCGACGCGGCGAGCGTCTTGGTCGGGCCGTAACTGGTGACGAACATGTCCCACGCGACCTGCCCGCTCGGCACACGCAGCACGGTCATGCCGCATTCGAAAGTCAGATCGAACGCTTCCCCGAGCAGTTCGCTAACACGCTCTTGGCGTCCCCACGCAAACGGGGACGGTGGAGGGTTGGCCGGAGCCGGCGGCATGAAAGGACGCATCGTCAGGAAGATGTCTTCCACCACGCTGCCCGGCAGCCATGTGGCCAGTCCGAGACGGCCGCCCTTGCGCGTCACGCGCGCCATCTCGGCCGCCGCGACCTCCGGGCGCGAGACGAACATCACGCCGTAGGTGGACGTGACGCCGTCGAAACTGCCATCGGGAAACTCCAGAGCCTCTGCGTCGCCGATCTGGAAGGTGATGGCCGGAGCAAGGCGCTTTGCCGCCTCGATCACACCCTCACCGATGTCGATGCCGGTGACTACGGCGCCACGCGCGGCCAGGCGTCTGGCTGTCCAACCTGTTCCCGTCGCGATGTCGAGAAAGCGTTCGCCATCGGTTGGCCAGACGCGATTGACGACATGGTCAATTCCGTCGGCGATGCTTTCACTGATGACCTCGTAGGCCGCGCCACCGGAACTCCAGACGGCACCTGCTCTCTGGTTGTGCGACAGAACGGAGGGCATCGACATCTCCCCGGTTCATTTGTAGTTCGGTTTGCTTTTGCGGCTCGCCTTGCGCCGATCATTTCATTAAGCATTGCTCCAACCGGCGGGCATCGCAATGGGCGAGCCTGCTCTGATCAGGTCATCGTCCCGCGGGTCTGTTGATCCAACAGCTCAAGGCAGCCGCTCGTCGCCTTCCCGCAAGATATCGCCGGCCGGCCTCAGACCTGCCCTACATCAAGCCCTTGACACCGGCGGCGCTTCGACGATTTTAGAAAAATGGAATCGTCTGACGCGGTCATCGCGCTTGCCGCCCTGGCGCAGGGCACACGCCTGGATATCTTCAGGTTGCTGGTCAGGGCTGGCACGGACGGCATTTCGGCAGGGGGCATCGGCGAGCGGCTCGACCTACCCGCGCCGACGCTCTCTTTCCACCTCAACCATCTCAGGCACGCCGGTCTGGTGACATTCCGTCGCGAGGGCCGGTCGCTGATCTACGAGGCCGAGTATGGCGCGATGGACGCGTTGCTCGCCTACCTGACCGAGAATTGCTGTCAGGGGGATCCGTCCGGCTGCGCCGTCACTCGTGGCGATGCGTCCGTCATGATCGAGACCAGGAGGAAATGCCCATGAAGCGTCTGCATATGCATGTCTCCGTGAACGACATCGACCGATCCGTTCGCTTTTACAGCACATTGTTCGCGGCCAACCCTGCGGTCCAGAAGCCGGACTATGCGAAATGGATGCTGGACGACCCGCGCATCAACTTCGCAATCTCCGCGCGCGGCGACCGAGCCGGCGTCGATCATGTCGGCATCCAGGCGGAAACCGAGGAAGAGCTGGCTGAACTCTACGGACGCCTGCGCCTGGCCGACCGGCAGGTGGTCGAGGAAGGTGCGACGACGTGTTGCTATGCCCGATCCGTGAAGGCGTGGATTTCCGACCCGTCCGGTCTGGACTGGGAGACGTTCCTGACCACGGGAGAGAGCACGACCCGCGGCGATCACGCGGGAGAACCCACGATCGCCGCCGGATGCTGTGGACAGGACGTGGCGGCATGACCCGCCGGTCGTTCGACGTCCTGTACCTCTGCACGGGAAACTCCGCGCGCAGGCCGCCGGAGAAACGTGCCCGGTCTGGCCGGGCCAACCGATGACGGCGCATTGGGGGGATGCCCGATCCGGCCGCCGTCGAAGGATACATCGACAAGGCCGCGGCCTCGGTGACACGCTCCGCGCTCTGCAGAACCGTATCAAGCTGCTCGTGGCGTTGCCGACCGGGTCCCTCGATCAACTGTCGCTGAGACGGCAGGTAGAGGCTTCGGGGGTATGCGCCCGACGCAGGGCCGGACACTGGGGGAGGACAAGGCCAAGGACCTCACCGCGGGTCTGGGGGCGCCTGCCCCCAGCGGGGCGGGGGGGGGGGGGGCCCCCGGGGGGGGGGGGCCCCCCCCCCCCCCCGGGGGGGGGGGGGGGGG
>CAXTSH010000046.1:0-5657 GCA_964246925.1 uncultured Acetobacteraceae bacterium | reverse complement strand
GTCCTGCGCCACGCCGACCTGCCGGACGTCTGGGACCTCAACCGGGTCCATCTCACCGGGCCCGCCCCGGCGAGCGCGCCCGAGCGCGAACCGCTCGCCGGCCGCGCCCCCCCCCCCCCCCCGCCCCCCCCGGGGGGGGGGGGGCCCCCGCCCCCCCCCGGGGCGGGGGCCAGAGCCCCACGGTTTACGCTCAGCCGCCCAGCAGCCGGGTGGCGATGTCGTCGAGGCCGCGTAGCGGGATCGGCAGCCAGGTGGGCCGGTTGCTGACCTCGTAGCGGATCTCGTAGGCGGCCTTCTCGATCAGGAACAGGTCGAGGAGTGCTGACTGCGCCCCTGGCGAGACCCAGGGGTGGGTGCTGGCGGCCAGCACGTCGTTGTACGCGCCGGCGAAGGCGGCGGTGGCGATCTCGCGGAACGCTGCGAGCGCCACGAGCTGGCGTTCGGCGCCGAGCCCGGGGGCGGCACGCGCCCGTATCTCGGCCGTGGAGGCCGCGTAGTCGAAGGAGCGCATCATGCCGGCGACGTCGCGCAGCGGGCAGGAGTGGGCGCGCCGCTCGTCCATGGTCTTGGCGGGTTCGCCCTCGAAGTCGATCAGGAAGGCGTCGCCGCCGACGACGAGGACCTGACCGAGGTGGAAGTCGCCGTGCACGCGGGTGGCGAGCGCGCCTTCGCCGTGCATGGCAAGGCCGCGGACGACGTCGCGGAGCGAGGCGGCGCGTTGAACCGTGCGATCGGCCATCTCTATGGTCGCGGTTTCGGCGGCACTGGTGTCGCCGGACAGGAAGCGCTCGAGCTGGACGACGGCGCTGTCGAGCTGTGCGATCGCGCCCTCGGCCCAGGTGTCGAGATCGGCACGCCGGGCGGTGCGGGGCTCGAAATCCTGATGGCCGGTGGAGGTCGAGAGAATGTCGTGCAGTTCGGCGAGGCGTTTGCCGACTGCGGTCGCGAACGGGAGGTAGCCTTCGTAGTGCTCGGCGAGCGCCTCGGCGCCTTCAGGGGCCTCCTGCATGCCGATGTCGTCGGTGACGCGGGCGAGATAGTCGAGCGTCCAGCCCCAGCCGTCACCCTGGTTGCGCACGAAACCCTGCAACAGGATGAGGGTGTGCGGTGTGCCGTCGGTGTCGACACGCACGACCTCGCCGAACAGGGGGGCGGTGTTGGTGAAGCCGCGCTCGGTCAGATAGCCCGTCATCTCGCCCTCGGGATGGACGCCGGCGAGAACCTTGCGGATGATCTTCAGCACCAGGAGGTCGGAGATGATCTGCGAGCTGTTGGACTGCTCGGCCGACAGACGCCTGATCTCGAGCTGCTCGGGCAAATCCAGCCCGTCGAAGGTCGGACCTTTGCGGAACTGGACTTCGCCGCCGCCCGGGACAGGCAGGCGTTCCTCTCGCCTGATCAGGTCGAGCAATGCAATGGTGAAATCGTCCGAGGCGAAGCCGTCAGTGAGGAAGCCGACGAGGGCCACGCGCCGGATGCGGCTCAAGGCCAGTTGCTGGACGAGCGGGTTGGTGACGCTCTCCGGGACCGCGCCGAGCGGCACCACATAGTTTTCGGTGCGGTCGCCGATGCGGGCACGGATTTCGGTGAGGGCGACACGGTTGTTGCGGCGCCGGTCGAGCGGGACCGCGTAGTCGATGACGAGCTCGTCGATCGTTTCCGATTTCGAGCCGAACCAGCGGCGCTTGCGCAGGTATTCGGGCAGCACCGACTGGAGTGCGTTCAGCAGTTTGCCGTTCTCGAAGATCTCGGCAACCGAGTTCCTGACGACGAGGGTTTGCAATTCGGGGAGTGGCTCCGAGTTGGGTGCATGCCAGTCGGGAAGGGCTTCCTTCTCGGCGAGCAGGAACCAGTAGAAGGCGTAGGGCGGCAGGGTGAGCAGGTAGGTGAGGTGGCCGACAGCCGGAAAGATCGAGCCGCCGACCACATCGACGGGAATGCGGCCTTCGTGGTTGTGCAGGTCGAGCTCCACCGCCTGGGCGGTGCGTGACAGATTGCTGACGCAGAGGATCGTCTCGCTGTCGCCGTCGTGATATTCGCGCAGGTAGGCGAGCACCTTGCGGTTCTGCGGATAGAGGAAGCGCTGGGTGCCGCGGCCGAAGGCGATGTGCCGCCGACGAACGGCGAGCATGCGGCGTGCCCAATTCAGCAGCGAGTGGCTGTCGTTGGCCTGTGCCTCGACGTTGAGTGCGAAGTAGCCGTAGATCGGATCGAGCAAGGGCGGCAGCACCAAGCTTGCCGGATCGGCGCGCGAGAAGCCGCCGTTGCGGTCCACCGACCATTGCATCGGCGTGCGCACGCCGTCGCGGTCGCCGAGATGGATGTTGTCGCCCATGCCGATCTCGTCGCCGTAGTAGATGACGGGCGTGCCGGGCATGGAGAGCAGGAGACCGTTCATCAGCTCGATGCGGCGGCGGTCGCGCTGCATGAGCGGAGCGAGGCGGCGGCGGATGCCGAGATTGATGCGCGCGCGCCGGTCGGACGCGTACGTCTCCCAGAGGTAGTCGCGTTCGGACGAGGTCACCATCTCGAGCGTGAGCTCGTCATGGTTGCGCAGGAAGATCGCCCACTGGCAGTTGGACGGGATCTCGGGCGTCTGGCGCATGATGTCGGTGATCGGGAAGCGGTCCTCGCGCGCGATGGCCATGTACATTCGCGGCATCAGGGGAAAGTGGAAAGCCATGTGGCATTCGTCGCCGTCGCCGAAATAGGCCTGGACGTCTTCGGGCCACATGTTCGCCTCGGCCAGCAGCATCACGCCGGGAGCGTAGCGTTCGAGCTCGGCGCGTATGCGCTTGATGACGACGTGGGTCTCCGGGAGGTTCTCGTTGGTGGTGCCGTCGCGCTCGACGAGATAGGGAACGGCGTCGAGGCGCAACCCGTCGATGCCGAGGTCGACCCAGAAGCGCATGACGGAGAGGACTTCCTCCAGCACGGCCGGGTTGTCGAAGTTGAGGTCCGGCTGATGGCTGTAGAAGCGGTGCCAGTAATAGGCCCCTGCCACGTCGTCCCAGGCCCAGTTGGATTTCTCGGTGTCGAGAAAGATGATGCGGGTCTCGCCGTACTTGTCGTCGTTGTCGGACCAGACGTAGAAATCGCGTTCCTCCGAGCCCTTGGGCGCCCGGCGGGCACGCTGAAACCAAGGGTGCTGGTCGGAGGTGTGATTGATGACGAGCTCGGTGATCACCTTCAGGCCGAGTTCATGGGCGCGGCCGACGAACTCGCGGAGCTGCTCGATGCTGCCGTAGTCGGGAGAGACATCACGATAGTCGGAGATGTCGTAGCCGTCGTCGCGCCTCGGCGACGGGTAGAACGGCAGCATCCAGACCGCGGTGACGCCGAGGTCGGCGATGTAGTCGAGCTTTTCCAGAAGGCCACGGAAGTCGCCGATACCGTCGTTGTTGCCGTCAAAGAACGACTTGACGTGGATCTGGTAAATGACCGCGTCCTTGTACCAAAGAGGGTCGTCGGTCCGTGTGGGCGTGCTCGGAACCGGCGTCGTCGTCGACATGCTCATGGGTGACTGGGTGCCTCAGACGAGACGCCAGATCGCATAGGGTCGATCGGGCGTGAGTGTGACGTTCTGGTATTTGCCGGTGAGGCGGAAGCGGCGATCGTCGAGAACGTCCTCGAGGTCAAGGCCGGCGGTATCGGGAAGGCCCGAATTGTGGAGCGGAAGCTCGATCGGGGCGTTCTGGATGTTGAAGGGGTCGACGCTGATGGCGACCAGCAGGACGTTGCTCCGGTCGGGTGTGGCTTTCTCGAAGAACAGGACGGCGTCGTTGGCGGCCGGGAGGAACGACACGCCAAGGTGGGTCTGCAGGGCCGGATTGCCGCGGCGGATGGCATTGAGGCGGGTGATCTCGGCCACGATGTTGCCTGGGCGGGTCCAATCCCAGGCGCGGAGCTGAAATTTCTCGCTGTCCAGATACTCCTCCTTGCCAGGGCCGAGCGGCGTGCCCTCGCAGAGCTCGAAGCCGTTATAGACGCCCCAGAGACCGGACAGCGTGGAGGCGAGGGCGGCGCGGATCAGGAAGGCGCTCCGGCCGCCGTTCTGCAGGAAGAAGGGATTGATGTCGGGCGTGTTGACGAAGAAGTGCGGGCGGAAGAAGTCGCGCATCGGGCCGTCGGCGAGTTCCGTGAGATATTCGGCGATCTCTGCCTTCCCGGTGCGCCAGGTAAAGTAGGTGTAGGATTGGGAGAAACCGATCTTGGCGAGGCGGGCCATGATCTTGGGTCGAGTGAAGGCTTCGGCGAGGAAGACCGCGTCGGGGTAGCGGGCGCGTATTGCGGCGATCATCCACTCCCAGAACGGAAACGCCTTGGTGTGCGGGTTGTCGACCCGGAACAGCCGGATGCCCTGCTCGCACCAGAACAGGACGGCGTTGGCGAGTTCGAGCCAGAGCCCGGGGACTGCCTCGCCGGCGTAGAAATCGACGTTGACGATGTCCTGGTATTTCTTGGGCGGGTTCTCGGCGTAGCGGATGGAGCCGTCAGGGCGCCAGTTGAACCATCCCTTGTGTTCGCGCAGCCAGGGATGGTCGGGCGAGCACTGGATGGCGTAGTCGATGGCGAGTTCGAGACCGTGTTCGATGGCCGCATCGCGCAGGCGCCTGAAGTCCTCGAAGGTGCCGAGCTCGGGATGCAGCGCCGTGTGGCCGCCTTCCGGTGAGCCGATCGCGTAGGGCGAGCCGGGATCGATGTCGGACGGGGTCAGGCTGTTGTTGGGTCCTTTGCGGTTGATGCGGCCGATCGGGTGGACGGGCGGGAAATAGAGCACGTCGAACCCCATCGCCTTGATACGCGGCAGATGCCGCTCGACGTCGCGGAAGGTGCCGTGACGGGTGACGTCGTCGGACATGGAGCGCGGGAAGATCTCGTACCAGGCGGCGAAGCCGGCGGCGGTGCGCTCAGCGTCGACCGGGATGGCCGGACTGGTCGCGGCGAACGGGCGCCGGTCGGCCTCGTCCATGGTAGACGCGGTGGCGTCGGCGAGCAGGATCGCGCGCCGTTCGTCGTCCGTGGCGGCGGCCTTCAGTTCGGTCAGCAGCGGGGCGCCGCCCTCGAGCGCGCGGGTGACGAGCTCGATGCCTTCGCGTATCTCGAGCGCGGTCGGGACGTTGGCGGCGTGCTTTTTGGCCAGCTCGTCGCGGAAGGTGGCGAAGGCGTCGCGCCAGGCGGTGATCCGGTAATGGTGCAGGCCGACCGCGGTGAGCGGAAAAGCGCCTTGCCAGCGATCGTTGCCGAGCGGCTGCAGGCGGGTCTCCTGCCAGTCTTCGCCCGGAGCGCGCCATTGCAGGATGGCCGCAAGCTTGTCGTGACCGTCGGCGATGATGTCCGCCGATACGGTGACGAGGTCGCCGGCGGTTCGCTTGACCGCGAAAGCGCCACCATCGACGCAAGGCGCCAGCGCCTCGATGGCGAACCGTCTGTGGGAGCGGGCAGCTTCCGTGATCGGGGCGGTCGCCAGCGGTGTGCGCTGGGGAGCAGGAAGCGCGTCGGCGGCGAACAGCTTGAACTCGCCCGGTTGCAGCGTGTGCCGCCGCCCGGGGCGGAGCGGGCCGTCGCCGTCGGCCGGCAGCGGCGCGAAGGTCGCGCACATGCCGCCGACGGCCGGCAGGCAGACGGCCGGATCGACGGCTGCCGCATGCTGCGGG
>CAXTSH010000045.1:1973-27762 GCA_964246925.1 uncultured Acetobacteraceae bacterium | reverse complement strand
TCCAGGATCACGCCGTCCGCCATGTACGGGCTCACCGCATAGGTCGGCGCGTAGGCGAAGGCCGCGAGCCCCGCCAGCACGCCCGAGATGGCGAACGCAATCACGTACTGCCGCTCGAGACCGATCCCGAGCAGCCGTGCCGCTTCCGGGTTCTGCGACACCGCCCGTATCGCTCGTCCCACCGAAGTCCGGCGCAGCAGCACCTGCAACCCGGTGACCGCGATCGCGGTCGTCGCCACCAGCGCCGCCGCCACGCCCGGCACGACGACCGGTCCCAACCGCAGCAGGGAGCCCGCGTACGGCGGCGACAGCGACCGGTGATCGCCGCCCCAGATTTCAAGCGCGCCGTTGTCCAGAACCAGCAATAACCCCAGTGCGACCACGGGTGCCGCCAGCGGTCGCGACCGGACAAACCGATACGCCAGCCGCTCCGTCAGCACCGACAGCACGCCGGCGGCCAGCACCCCCGCCGCCACCGCGGCGGCGAACGGCCCCCCCCCCCCGTCCAGCCAGACCATCACGTAGGCGCTGACCGTGATCACGCCGGCCTGCGCGAAATTGGGCACGTCCATGACCCCGTAGACCAGGGTCAGACCCATCCCGAGCAGCGCGAACAGCGCCCCGAGCACCACCCCGTTCGCCAGCGCCTGGGGCAGCAATGCCTAACCTCCGCAGCGGTCCGCGATCACCTCCGGCTGCGTCACCGTCATGCCCTGCATGAAGTAGAGGAACGCCGGCGCGATCGTCTTGCGCCCCGTACACCAGCGCACCCCTTCCGAGAGCGTCTGCGCGTCGCGGTCATGGAACAGCTTGCCGCCTGCGGTCGGCACCCACCCGCTGACGGTGGCCTTCGGTACCGGCTCGTCGATCATTGCGCGATCGATCGCGTCGCGGTCCGACACGCTGCCCGCCCGCTCCATCGCGAGCGCGATCACCGACGGCGCGTCGTACGCCCACATCGTCAGGTCGTCCGGATATTCATGAGTGCGCGCCAGGAACGCGCGATAGAACGCCTGCGTCGCGGGATCGGTCGACGTCTCCGGCAGCGAACCCGCGAAGTCATAGCTGTTCGCCATCACCGCGTCATACAGCGGCGCCCCGATGATCTGCAGCGCCTGCGTCGGCGTCGCGCCCGAATTGTGGATCACCGGCAGGTCGCGTATCCCGAGCTGGTAAATCTGCTTGGCGACCGGCAGCACCTCCTGCGTCACGCCGCCGAGATAGAGAACGTCCGGTTTCGCCGCCATCGTGCTCTGAATGAACGGCGCAAAGTTCGTCGTCCCCGGCGGATAGTTCACGTCCGACACGACGCTCATCCCGTACGCAGCGGCCGCCTTCTTCACCCACGTCTCGATCCCCGCCGAGTACGGATCCGCCGCCGACCCGATGAACCCGATCCGGCTCCGGTGCAGCACGTTCTTCACGTACCACACCCCGCCCGGCACATAGGCCGGAGTGTCGGACCGCAGCAGGAACACGTGCGGATTGACGTCCAGGATGCTTGGATACGTGCTGTCGAGAATGTTGAGCACCGGCAACGGAAATCGGCTGAACATCGACGCGTAGAGCCGCGTGTTGTCGGCCAGCAGCAGCAACGGCACCTCGTCGACCTGCACGAGCTGCCGGTAGTCCGCGATTCCCACCGTCGCCGCACTCGACTCGTCGTCGAGCACCTTGACCGCGAGCAGATATGTCTTGCCGCCGACGGTGACACCGCCCGCCTGGTTGACCCGGTCGACTCCCATCGCGATCGCGTCGCGCTCCGGCGGCCCGAGCGTCGAGAACAGCCCCGACAGCGGCAGGATCGCGCCCACCGTGACGGTCGCCGCCGCCGCCGGCAACGAAGCCAGCAGCGCCGCAACCGCGGCGATTGTCGATACGCGCATCCGCTTTCTCCCGGGCCTCACGACGCTGTCCTGACGAAGCGGACCGCCGCGGCCTCTATCAGCTCCCGATCGTGATCGAGGGTGGCAACGTGAAACGAATTCTCGAGCCACAGCCGCTCGACCCGCCGCGAGCCGATCCGTCCCGCAATGACCGCTTCGTTGGCCGGCGGTACCACGTGATCCTCCCGCGACGTCACGATCAGCGCCGGGCACTGCACACGCGACAGCAGCGCCCGCGTCACGCCGACCAGGGCGTGCAGCTCGCCGAAGCACCGCACCGGCACTTCCGGATAGGCGAGTTCCCGCGCCGACGCGTCCTTGATGTCCGAGCCGATCCCCGGAACGGTCGCTGCCATCGCCGGATCGAACACCATCGACGCCAGCTCGGCGTCGTTCAGCTCGACGACGGCGTTGATCGCGACCACCCCTGCGACCTCGTCCGGATGCCGCCCCGCGAGATAGAGTGCGAGCGCCCCGCCCATCGACAGCCCGGCCACGAACACCCGCGCGCAGCGAGCCCGCAGCTCGGCAAACGATCGCTCGACCGCTCCGGTCCAGTCGCGCGCACCGGTCTCCGCCATCGCCGCCGCCGACACGCCGTGCCCCGGCAGCAGCGGACCCCGCACCGTGTAACCTGCTCGATGCAGCGCCTCGCCCAGCGGGCGCATGCTCTGCGGCGTTCCCGTAAAGCCGTGACAGACCAGCACTCCGGTCTCGCCGCCCTCGAACGCGAACGGCTCCGCACCTTCCATGACCGATCGGTCCGGCACTCTTTTCCTCCCCCAACCGCTTTGCGACGATGCTGGCCACGATCGGCCGAGCCGTCAATCGCGCCCGGGCAGCCCAAAAATAGTTCTCGATCGCATCAAAGTGATGAAACCGGTTGATTTCGGTTCGTCGCCAGTGGCCTAATCGGCCCGGGGACGGGGGAGCGTCGCGATCGTGCGAAAACGGAAGGTGCCGGCCGTTTCCCGTCGACCACTTTTTTGGCTCGCAGCTCTCCTCGGCCTGCCCATCGTCGCCACCCACGCCCGTGACCTGCGACCCGGCTGGTCCCAGGACGGTCAGGCCAGCTACTATGGCAACCACTGGGTCGGCCACCGCACCACCAGCGGCGCCCGTTTCGACCAGAACAAGCTGACCTGCGCCCACGCCAGCCTGCCGCTCGGCACCCGCCTGCTCGTGACCGCCGACGACACCGGCGACAGCGTCATCGTGACCGTCAACGACCGCCAGCCCTATCACGGTCAGCGCATCATCGATCTCTCCCAGGCCGCCGCGCGCCGCCTGCACATGCTCGGCAGCGGCGTCGCCGACGTCACCATCTCGCCCGTGACCGGCACCGACATCCGCACCAACGACCCCGAGCAGGACGACGAGGTTGCCGAAGCCCCCGACACCGGCGACCCCTCGGTCCGGGCGATCAGGTCAGCGCGCCATCACGTCAGTCATGCGCGACATGATCGGCGACGTAGGCACCACGTTCCCCAATAGGCTGCACGTCGCCGGCCGTGCTGTCCTCCGCCGTCTGCAGTTCGAGCTCCGCATTCAGCTCGGCACCCACCAGCACCACGAACGCGGTCACATAGAACCACATCATCATGCCCACGATCGCGCCGAGCGGCCCGTAGGTCGCGTCGTAGCTCGCGATGTGTCCGACATAATACGAGAACAGCACGGACGCGATCAGCCACAATCCGGTCGCCATCAGCGACCCTGGCGATACCCAGCCCCAGGTCGCCGCCTGCCGCGACGGCCCGAACCGATACAGCATCGACAGCGCGCCCACCACGAAGGCCAGCATCAGCGCGAAGCTCCCCAGCCTGATCCAGCCGGTGATCTGCGCCACCACACCCTGCAGCCCGAGCTGCTGCGGCACATAGGTCAGGATCGGCGGCAGCGCCACCAGCAAAGCGACCGCGAGCCCGGTACCCAGGATGCCGCTCAGCGTCATCGCCAGCGCCGTCACCTGGTAGCGCACGAAGCTCCTCGTCTCCTTCTCCTCGTAGGCGATGTTCAGCGCCGACAGCAGTGACTTGGTCCCGGCGGACGCCGACCACAGCGTGATCAGCAGGCTGATCACGAACGAGAACGTCAGCGTCCCCGGCGGCTTGGTCACCAATTGGTGCACCCGCGACGAGATCAGCTCGAGCGCGCTGGCCGGCAGGATGTCGCGCAGCAGCGCCATCTGCTGCTCCACCGTGCGCGGGTCGAACAGCAGCCCGTAAAGCGCCACCAGCATCGAGATCGCCGGAAACATCGCCAGCACCGCATAGAACGCGCATCCGGCGGAGGCGAGCGACACCCGGTCCGAGATCACCTCCGAGCCCGTCCGCTTGAGCACCCGCTTCCATCCCGCCCACGGAATCTGGCTTGGCCGCCGCGCCCGCCGTCCGAGCTGCCGTGCCCGCTCGCTGCCCAGGTCGATCTCGGCACTGACACCGCCGCGTCCCGGCAACGCCGTCGCCTTCGGCCTGGAACGTTCCGGACTAGGCACGGTCATCGCGCAACTCTCCAAGCCTTCCAGGGCCGAACAATCGAACGGTCAATCTCGATTTCCGGTTGCATTAGGGGGCGGGGGGTCATAGATGCACCCCCCACGCAGCAACGCACGTGCCTCTGGCCCCAAAGGTTACGCAACGACGTCAAGCGTTCTGGCAATCGGGTTCGCCCCCAACCGGGCGGGCCTTCCGAGGTCGCTGGTTCGTTCGACCGTTTCGCAACATTGTCCGCAGACTGAACAGGCGGACGATCCATGGGAAAGGACGGGTGCGTTGACCCCCAAGATCGCCCGTTTTCTCGCGTCCGGCATTCCCGCGACGCCGTTCCTCGTCGTCGACGTCGATCGCGTCGAGGAGAATTTTCGCGCGCTCGCCAGGTCCCTGCCGGCGGCCCGCATCTATTACGCGGTCAAGGCCAACCCCGCCGCCCCCATCCTCGACCGGCTGACCGGCCTGGGCTCCTGCTTCGACGCCGCCGGCATCGAGGAGGTCGAGATGTGCCTCGCCGCCGGCGCCGAGCCCACCCGCATCGGCTTCGGCAACACGATCAAGAAGGCCTCCGCCATCGCCCGCGCCCACGCGCTCGGCGTGCGCACCTTCGCCTTCGACAGCGACGAGGAGCTCGCCAAGCTCGCTCGCCACGCCCCGGGTGCCCGCGTCTACTGCCGCCTGCTCGTCGAGAACGCGGGTGCCGACTGGCCGCTGTCACGCAAGTTCGGCACCACGCTCGACCACGCCCGAGACCTCATGGTCCGCGCCGGCGAACTCGGCCTCGACCCCTACGGCCTCTCGTTTCATGTCGGCAGTCAGCAGACCGAGACCGAGGCCTACGAGGTCGCCATTGCCCGCGTCGCCATGCTGTTCACCGACCTGACCCGCGCCGGTGTCGATCTGCGCATGGTCAATTGCGGCGGCGGCTTCCCCGCCCGCTACCGCGACGAAGTCCCCGAGATCGACCGCTTCACCGGCGCCATCATGCGCGCCATGACCCGTCATTTCGGCAACGACCTTCCGGAGATCGTCGTCGAACCCGGCCGCTTCATCGTGGGCGACGCCGGCGTGGTGCAGTCCGAGGTCGTTCTCGTCACCCGCAAGGGCGACGACCCGGTGCGCTGGGTCTATCTCGACATCGGCCGCTTCGGCGGCCTCGCCGAGACCGAGGGCGAAGCGATCAAATACGCCATCGCCACCCCGCACGACGGCAAGCGTACGGGTCCCGTCAACATCGCCGGCCCCACCTGCGACGGCGCCGACATCCTCTACGAGCGCAGTCATTATCGCCTGCCGCTCGATCTCACCGCGGGGGACGTCGTGACCCTGCAGACCACCGGCGCCTACGTCAGCACCTACGCCAGCCAACGCTTCAACGGCTTCGCCCCGCTCACCGAGCACTACGTATAAGGCGAGGGGTTCCACCCCGCGACCTCGCTGGGCCTGAGGCCCAGACCCCCTTACAAGGTGCTCGCGAAAGCCCGGATGTCGTCGGCATAAGCGTCGGGCGCTTCCCAAGCCGGGAAGTGACCGCCTCGCGCCTGTACTGAGTATTGTCGGACGTTGTAGAAGCGTTCGGCCCATTCCCTTGGCGCCAAAACCAGGTCCTCGGGCCACATGCAGACGGCGGTTGGCACGCGTACTCGGTCGCTGGTCCGGAGCGGCGCCCGATAATGGGCGTGATCGTAGTAGCTGCGCATCGACGATCCGATGGTCCGCGTCGACCAGTAGATCATCAGATTGTCGATCAGCATGTCCGCCGGAAAAATCTCCAGCAGATCGTCGCCATGGTCGCTCCAGAAGTGAAACTTCTCCACGATCCAGCTCGCGAGACCCACCGGCGAGTCCGCCAGCGCGAACGCCAGCGTTTGCGGTCTCGTATAGTGCAGGTGCTCATAGGCGCCTTCCTCCGCCTCCCACTTCGCCGAGCGAACCTTGTAGGCATTCTCGGCAACGGTCAGTGCCGGTGACGTCTCGTCCAGCGGCGGATCCGCGACCGCGGAGACATGGATGCCCGCTACCGCACCGGGAAACTTCAATGCCAGTCGCGTGGCAACGCCGGCGCCGATGTCGGTCCCGCACGCAAGGTAGCTCGCACAGCCCAGCCGTTCGGTCATCAGGGCATGACATACATCCTCGGCCCTCGCCTGGTCGGGACGCGTCGGCCGGTCCGAAAACCCGAAGCCGGGAAGGGCGGGAATGACGACGTCAAAGGCGTCGTCCGCCGAGCCGCCAAAGGCCGCAGGGTCGGCAAGCCTCGGTGCGAGCCTCCCATACTCGACGAAGCTCGACGGCCAACCGTTCATCAGCAGCAACGTCCTCGGCCGCGGGCCGCGCCCCCGCAGATGAACGTAGTGAACGCCAAACCCGTCGATGCTCGTTCGATACTGCGGCGATGCGTTCAGTCGTTCCTCCGCGGCGTCGAAATCGTAATCCGTCCGCCAATGCTGCACGAGCGCCTGCAGGAAACCCGACTCCATGCCGTACTGCCAATCCGAGGTCACCGCGTCGCTCCAGCGCGCCTCGCCGAGACGCCGCCGAAGATCCGCCCTCAAGGCACTATCGAACCGCACACTGAAGGCCTCATCCGGCACGTTGCGGCCCGACAGTGCGCGCGACCTGCAACCTCATGCGGGTCTGGGACCGCTGGTCCCAGGGGGGTTTGGGGCAGCGCCCCAACACATCAACTCGCACCAACGCCCGCCACCACTCCAACGCCGCGCGCCAGCGTGAAACGGAACTCCGTTCCCTGGCCGATGACGCTGCGCACGGCAAGCGCGCTGCCCTGCCGCTCCAGCAGGTCGCGGCACAGCAGCAGGCCGAGCCCGCTGCCGCGCTCGCCGGCGGTGCCGTTCGTCGTCGTGCGCCGATCGAGCTTGAACAGTTCGTCGATCTTGCCGGGCTCCATGCCGACCCCGGTGTCGCTCACGCTGATCTCCACGCCACCGTTCCGGCTTCGCCCCGCGACCGTCACCGACCCACCGGGCAGCGTGAATTTGACCGCGTTGCTGACCAGATTGCGCAGGACGGTGGCCAGCATCTCGCGGTTGGCGTGCACGTGGACATCCACCTGCGACGTGTGCAACCCGATACCCTTGTCGGACGCCGCCTGTGCGGCGTTGCGCATCGTCTCCTCGACGACCGCCGAAAGATCGACATCCCCCAGCGCCACCGCGATTGTATCCATCTGCGCGCTGGCCCAGGCGAACAGGCCTTCCATCAATCCATGCGCCTGGCTGGCGGCGTCCATAATCCCCTGCGCGCGCCGCTCCACCGACGCATGGTCCTTCGCCGCCACCGCCCGGCTCAGGACGGAAGACAGGCCAAGCAGGGCCTGGAACGGATTGCGCAGATCGTGCGCGATGATCGAGAACAGCAGCGTCTTCTGCCTGTTGAGCGTGTCCAGCGCCAGCGACTTTTCCTCGGCCTCCCGGCGGGCCGCCTCGAGCTCGGCCACGAACTCGCGCCGCGCCTTCGCGTACCGGATCGCCCGCGCCAGGCTCGACGGCGTCACCTCGTTCTTGGTCAGGTAGTCGAGCGCGCCCGCACGCATCAGCCGCAGTGCCGTGTCCTGGTCGGCCTCGCCGGTCAGCATCAGCACCGCCTGCTTGCCGCCCTCTGCCCCGAGCAGGCTCGCCAGCAGGTCGAAGGCGTCGACATCCGGCAAACGGTAGTCCAGCAGCACGCAGTCGAACGCCTCGGCCGCCGCCAGCGCAAGCCCGCTTCTGCCGTTCGGTGTCTCCCTGAGTTCGTGAGGGAGGCCGGACTTCGCGAGCGCCCGCCGCACCGAAGCACGATCCACCTGGTCATCGTCGATCAGCAGGATGCGAGTGACGGCGTCCAACGCATCAACCCGGGAATTCCACGATCTTCCAGTAATGCTCAAGCAACGACACCGCCTGCATGAACGTGTTGGCCGGATCCTGCTTGACGATGTAGCCGGCGACGTTGTGCCCGTAGGCGCGCGCCTTGTCTTCCTCGGCCTTCGATGTCGTGATCATGAACACCAGCGCGCTCCTGAGTTCCTCGTCGGCGCGGATCGCCTCGAGGAACTCGATCCCGTTCATCCGCGGCATGTTGAGGTCGAGCAGGATCAGATGCGGCTTGGCGAGCTTGCCGCGGCCATTCTCGCCACGCAGGATCTCCAGCGCCTCGATCCCGTCGCGCGCCACCGTGATCGGATTGCCGATCTTGCTCTTGGTAAAGGCACGCTTCAGGCCCTGGACATCGACCTCGTCATCGTCAACCAGCAGCAGGTTCACGGCTGGTGCCATCCGCACTCTCCCTCCCGTCGCCGGCCGGCCAGGTGAAATGAACGGCGAGGCCGCGACCTGCAGGTCGTTCGCCGAGCCGGATCGTTCCGCCCTGACGCTCGACCAGCTTCTTTACGATGGCCAGCCCCATCCCGCTACCTTCGATCTCGTCGCGCGGCTTGAGCGTCTGGAACATCCCGAATACGCGTTCGCGGAACTGCTCAGGCACGCCCGGCCCATCGTCGGCGACGGTGAACTCGACCATGCCCGCGCGTTCGGCCGCTCCCACCCAGACATGACCGTCCGCAGGGCGATCGTGGTGCTTGATCGCATTGCCGATCAGGTTCTGCAGCGCCTGGGTGAGCGGAGCCCGCGCGGTCTCGATCGTCGGCAGGCGCATGGCCTCGATCCGGAAACCCTCCGGCGGACTGACCAGGACCGCAAGCTCCGCCACGAGCGCCTGGGTGTCGACGGTGTCGACGCTCCCCTCGCGCCTGCCTGCCCGCGAGTAGGCGAGCAGGTCATCGAGCAGGCTCTCCAACCGCCTGACCCGGCTTTTGAGAAGGATCATATTGGTGCGCGTGTCTCCCGTCAGCGCACCCTCCAGATCCTCCTCGATCCAGGAGACGAGGTTCTCGATCCCGCGCAGCGGCGCCTTCAGATCGTGCGAGGCAACATAGGCGAACTGCTCCAGCTCCTCGTTCGAGCGCAGCAGGTCGCGCGTCTGCCTGGCGAGCCGCACCTCCATCCGCTTGCGTTCGGTGATATCGGTCAGCAGCGTCACGACGCCGAGCACGTCGCCGTTGGCTCCCCGGTGCGGCCGAAAGAACGCCTCCAGCTCGCGCCGTCCCGCGCCGCGCCGCGCGAGCCGATGCTCGAAGCGGGTGTCAGCGCCGGCAAACGCCGCCTCCAGCTCCCGCCCGGCGCCCGGAAAGGCCTCGCGTCCAAACACGGCCGACAGCTTGCGTCCATAGACCTCGGACACGTCATCGACCCGCAGGTCGAACCAGTGTGCGAACTCATCATTGAGGAACCCGACCCGCCGCTGCGCATCCACATAGCCGACCATGGCCGGCAGCGTGTCGGCGGTCGCCCTGAGCAGCGAGGTCCGGTCGAGCTCGATCAAGCCCATCTTGAAGACCTCGACCGCGCGCGCCATCGCGCCGACCTCGTTCCTTTGCCTGGTGCCGGGGATCGGGGTGTCGAGTTCGCGTCGCGCAAGCCGGCCCATCGCGTCGGCGAGTGTCGTCAGCGGCCGGACCACGACCCGGTGGATGGCAGCCCCGATCGCGGCACAGATCAGGAGCGTCAGGATGCTGCCGATCCATTGCGCGATCCGCACCCGGCTTTCGGCACGGGCGAGGACGCCGTCCTGCACGGCGAGTGCCCGTTCCTCGTCGGCCTGCATGGCCCGGAGCTTGGCCCGGAACGCATCCAGATGGCGCTTGCCCTGGGAAGCCTCCAGGCGAAAGGCTTCGGAACGGGTCGCGGGATCACCCATCTCGCGCACGACCTTCTCGCCGACGTCGGTCTGCCACGCTCGCGCCGCGGCTTCGGCCTGCGCGAAGCGGGACGCCTGCATCGCGTTGCGCTTCGTCAGCCGGCCGAGGTCGCCGATCACCTGGTCGAGCGCCGACCGACCAGCGTGATAGGGTCCCAGACTGGGCTCTTTCTGCGTGATGAGGTAGCCGCGCAAGCCGGTCTCTTGATTCAGCATTGCGGTCAGGAAGTCGTCGACATCCCGTAAAATTTGGTTGGAGTGCGCGCGCGCCTGGATCGCCGCGCGAAGCTCGCTCACCGTCGTCAGCACGGCGATGCTGCTGACGAGCGAAACGATCGCGATCACGCCGATCGCGCCTCCGAGCGAGCGGTTCAGGCCGCCCATGTTCGGCATGCGGGTCAAGCATCTCTCCTCTCCACTGCCGGAGCTTGCATCATCGAGCAGCGCCTCTGTTGTACTCGTCCATCGCCACGTATGCAGGATGCGCTCGTCCAGGGACGTCGAAGATGGATGCACTCGACTCTGACCGGCAGGCACGATCCGGTCGGGACAGTTTGTCGAAAGTGTTGAGCGATGCGGAGGACGACCTCCCGGCCGGCAGTCTCATGACCCTGCTTCTCGCCCTGGCCCACATCCTGTTCGTCAACGGCCAGACCACGGAACGGGTTGTCGACGCGGTCGAAGAGCTCGCCCGATGCCTGGGCGTTGGCGGCCAGATCTTCCCGCAATGGGGCGAGCTGCGCATCCGCCTCGCGAAGGACGGGCAAACCTGGCACGATGTCGCCCCGGCCATACCGGCCGGCGTCGACATGCGCAGGGTCGCCGAGGCGACGGCGCTGGTCGACGACTTCCGCCTGCGGCATCGAGACCTGAGGGTGCTGCGTTCGGCTCTCGCCAGAGTGGCCGCGATCCGGTCGGTCTCGACGTTCCGGTTCGCCTCGATGGCCGGTGCCGGTGCGGCGGCGCTGGCGGTGATCTTTGGTGCGCATCACCCGTTCAGCCTCGTGTTGATTGCGGCGAGCGCGTCGCTGGGCGCGATCCTGCGTCGCTGGCTCTCTCGCCTGACCGGCAATCTCCTGGTGCAGCCGTTCTCCGCCGCCTTGTTGTCCGGCATGATCGGCGCGCTGGCTGTCCATTCGGATCCGGGCGTCACCTCGCCCCTGGTAGCCCTTTGTCCCTGCATGGTCCTGGTGCCTGGTCCGCACATCCTCAACGGGCTCCTCGATGCCGCGCGCGGACGGCTCACGCTGGCCATATCGCGCCTGTCGTATGCGGCCCTGGTCGTCGTCGCGATCTGCACCGGGCTTCTGCTCGGGCTCGCCCTCGGCGGGACTGATCTGCCGATCTCCGGGCAGTCCGCTCCCGTAGAATTGCCCCTCGACATGCTCGCAGCCGGCGTTGCCGTCGCCGCCTATGGCACGTTCTTCGGCACGCCGTGGCGCATGCTCCCGTTGCCGATCCTGGCCGGAATGGGCGCCCATGCCTGCCACTGGTTGCTCGTCGCACGCTGGCACGCCAGCACCGAGCTGGCTGCCTTCGCCACCTGCCTCATCATCGGCGCCGCCATGTCGCCGTCGGCCGATCGGCTGCGGCTGCCGTTTGCCGGGATCGCGTTCGCCTGCGTCGTCTCCCTGATGCCCGGCATCTTTCTGTTCAGGATGGCCGGCGGCCTGGTCAGGCTCGCATCAGCTCGAGGCGCGTCGATCGACACGCTTCTCGACACCGCCTCGGACGCCGCAACCGCGCTCCTCGTCATCGTTGCGATGGCAACAGGTCTCATCACGCCACGACTGGTTCTCCGGCGCGCCCGCCCGGCGAGAACATAAGGCGCCGGGAACCCTGTGCCGGCCGTGCTGATCTCGCACGCCGATCCGGTCCGCACTATACAGGTCCGGGGATAGCGCGGAGATCTGGGCAATGCCGGAGATCAAGGACCTGCCGATCGGCCTCGACGCGCACGGCAGACGCGTCGAAAGCGACTCGATGGGCAACGTCGACGTTCCCGCCGACCGTTATTGGGGCGCGCAGACGCAGCGCAGCTTGATCCATTTCTCGATCGGCAACGACCGGATGCCGAAGGAGGTCTACCACGCATACGGCGTGGTCAAGAAGGCGGCCGCCCTCGTCAACGCTGCCGACGGCCGGCTCGACGACTGGAAGCTCGCCGCCATCGCACGCGCCGCCGACGAGGTGATCGCGGGCGAGCTCGACGAGCATTTTCCGCTTTATGTCTGGCAGACCGGTTCCGGCACCCAGAGCAACATGAACCTCAACGAGGTGATCTCGAACCGCGCCATCCAACTGCTTGGCGGCGAACTCGGCAGCAAGTCGCCGGTGCATCCCAACGACGACGTCAACATGGGCATGTCGAGCAACGACAGTTTCCCGACCGCGATGCACGTCGCCGCCGTCCGCGAGCTCGACGACCACCTCCTGCCGCAGCTCGCAGCACTCGCCGAGTCCATCGAAAGCAAGGCGAACGACTGGCGCGACGTGGTCAAGATCGGCCGCACCCATCTCGAGGATGCCGTCCCGCTCACGGTCGGCCAGGAATGGTCCGGCTACGCGCACCAGATACGCGACGCGATCGCCGACCTGGCCCATGCCCGAACCGGCCTGATGGAGCTCGCCATCGGCGGCACCGCGGTCGGCACCGGGCTGAACGCCCCGCCCGGCTTCAGCGTCAAGGTCGCGGCCAGAATCGCCGAACTCACCGGCCAGCCTTTCGTCACCGCGCCCAACAAGTTCGCCGCCATCGGATCGCTCGACGCGATGGTGCGCGCCAGCGCCTCGCTGCGCGGCGTCGCCGTCGCCCTGATGAAGATCGCCAACGACATGCGCTGGCTCGCTTCCGGGCCGCGCTGCGGCTTGGGCGAACTGCTGCTGCCGGACAACGAGCCCGGATCGTCGATCATGCCAGGCAAGGTCAACCCGACCCAGTGCGAGGCCGTGGTGATGATCGCGATCCAGGTGATCGCCGAGGACAGCGCGGTCGCCTTCGCCGGCAGCCAGGGCAATTTCGAACTCAACGCGATGCGCCCGATCATCATCAACAACTTCCTGCACTCGGCGCGCATCCTTGCCGACGGCAGCGAGAAGTTCAGGCTCTACTCGGTCGAGGGCACCAGGCTGAACCACAAGCGGATCGACCAGCATGTCGCCCAATCGGTCATGCTGGTGACCGCCCTCAGCCCGGTGATCGGCTACGATCGTGCATCTCACATCGCCCACAAGGCGATGGAAGAGGATCTCACGCTCAAGGAGGCCGCGATCAGGTCGGGTGACATCGGCGAGGAGCAATTCGACCGCCTCGTCGACGCGCGCACGATGGTTGGCAGCGGCTTGGCCGGCGCCTGATCTCATGGGCCGCGTCGCCGATCTCCTCGTCGAGGCGCTCGCCCAGGCGGGCGTGCGGCGCGTCTACGGCATCGCCGGCGACAGCCTCAACGCGCTGACGGAATCACTGCGCAAGCGCCACGACATCGCATGGGTGCACGTGCGGCACGAGGAGGTGGCGGCCTTTGCCGCCGGCGCCGAAGCGCACCTGACCGGTTCGCTCGCGGTCTGCGCCGGCTCCTGCGGCCCGGGCAATCTGCACCTGATCAACGGTCTCTACGACCCGGCCGATCTCGCCGATGCCATGCGCGACATCCTCGCCCATGACGGTCCGGCGCTGCTCGACGTCGTCACTCCGCGCCAGGAACTGGCGATGCCGCCCAAGATCGGCGTCGAGCAGGCGATGGGTTTCGGCCTGTGGCTCGCCAAAGCCGTCATCAACGGCCGCGGCACCGAGATCATCGATCTCGCGCGCACCAATCTCTCCCGCTAAGGCCGATGCGGGTCGGATTGTTCATCCCCTGCTATGTCGACGCGTTCCACCCCGACGTCGGCATCGCCACCCTCGAACTCCTTGAACGTTTCGGCCTGGACGTCGACTATCCGCTCGACCAGACCTGCTGCGGCCAGCCGATGACCAACACCGGCTGCCACGAGGAGTCGGCCGCCACCGAGCGGCTGTTCGTTCGAAACTTCGCCGATTATGACTACGTCGTCGCACCCTCGGGAAGCTGCGTGCACCAGGTCCGTTTTGCCTTCGACGCGATCGAGCAGACCGGCGAGGTCAGGCATGTCCGCGCGAAAACCTTCGAACTCGTCGAGTTCCTGCACGACGTGCTCAAGGTCGAGGCGTTCCCCTGGGCCGAGTTCCCGCACAGGGTCGCATTGCACAACAACTGCCAGACGCTGCGCGGCCTGGGCATCGCCGGCATGTCCGAGCTGCGCGCCCGATCCCATTCCAAGCCTCTCGACCTGCTCGGCCGCGTTCGCGGCATCGAGTTCGTGCACCTGGCGCGTCCGGACGAGTGCTGCGGCTTCGGCGGCACGTTCTCCGTCTTCGAGGCGGGCGTGTCGGCCAAGATGGGGCACGACAAGGTCCGCGATCAGCACGCGAGCGGGGCGGAATACATCACCTCGTCCGACAGCTCCTGCATGTTGCACCAGCAGGGCTGCGCCGAACGCCTCGGCCTGCCGTTGAAATACATCCACATCGCGCAGATCCTCAACGGAGCCAGGGCATGAGCGACGGCATGCTCAACGCGGATCTCGCGTCCCCGCACTCGGAGGAAGGTGTCCACCACGACGGCAAGCGGCTCGACCACGCCGAGGGCACGTCCAGGCCGATGCGTTCTCCTCGACCGGAGGCGCAGCCGCGCGGTGCCGTCATTCGCGGCGACCGCCCGATCGACCAATCGGAGGCGGCAAACCGCTTCATCGCCGCCACCGAACACGCCAGGATGCATGACGAGCGGCTCTGGGACCTTCGCCGGAAACGCGACCGCGAGATGCATGGCGTCCCCGAGTGGGAGGAGCTCCGCCAGCTCGCCTCTGCCATCAAGGAGCACGCGCTCACCCATCTCGACCACTACCTGGAGCAGTTCGAGATCAACGCCCGCGCCCAGGGGATCGAGGTTCACTGGGCCCGCAACGCCGCCGAGCACAACGAGACCGTTCTTCGCATCCTGCGTGACCATGGCGCCAGGCGTCTGATCAAGTCGAAATCCATGCTCACCGAGGAGTGCAACTTCCGCGAATTCATGGCCGATCACGACGTCGAAATTATCGAGACCGACCTCGGCGAGCGCATCCAGCAGCTCGACGGCGAAGCACCGAGCCACGTCGTCGTCCCCGCCGTGCACAAGCTGCGCACCGACGTCGCCCGCGTCTTCGCCGAGCATTTCGGTTCCGATCCCGACACGCAGGATGTGCCTTACCTCGCCAGCCAGCAGCGCGAAGCCACCCGTCCGCTGATCCTCTCGGCCGACGCCGGCATGACCGGCTGCAACTTCGCCGTCGCCGAGACCGGCACGATCGTCGTCTGCACCAACGAGGGCAATGCCGACCTCTCGGCCAACACGCCGCCGCTTCACATCGTCTCGGCCGGCATCGAGAAGATCATCCCCACCCTCGACCATCTCGCGGTCATGATCCGGCTGCTGTCGCGCAGCGCGCTGGGCTCGCCGATCACCCAATACACCTCCCACTTCCGCGGTCCGCGCCAGGGCGGCGAGATGCACGTCGTCCTGGTCGACAACGGCCGCTCCGAACGTCTCGGCATGCCGCCATTCTGGACCTCGCTCAAATGCATCCGTTGCGGTGCCTGCATGAACACCTGCCCGGTGTTCCGTCGCAGCGGCGGCCTGAGCTACGGCGGGACCTACGCCGGCCCGATCGGCATCATCCTCGATCCCACTTTCAACGTCCGCAAATACAGCAAGCTGCCCTTTGCCTCGACCCTGAACGGCAGTTGCACCAACGTCTGCCCGGTCAAGATCAACATCCACGAGCAGATCGCCGCCTGGCGTCGCGTGATGTCCGAAACCCACGAGCTCCCACCGCTCAAGAAGGCGATGATGAAGGGGCCCGGGGGGCGGCGGCCCCCCCCCCCCCCCCCCCGCGGGGGGCGGCCGGGGGCGGCCCCCCCGCTCCGCCACCTGCCTCGCTTCATCCTCTACAGCCGCCTCAATACCTGGGGACGCGGGCGCGACATGCCGCGCGCGCCGCAACAGACCTTCCATCAATGGTATCGCGAGAACCGGCTCCGAAAGCCATGAGCGCACGCGACGACATCCTGGCCGCGATCCGAGCGCACGCCCCCGCGCTCGACCGCCCGGCGCCCGTCGTGCCGCTGTTCGACGCGCCTCCCACTGACCTGCTGCAGGCATTCGGCGAAAACCTCGAGCGCATGGGCGGCGAGCTACTGCAGCCCGATGACGGCGACCCGCTCGGTCCGGCTCGGACAAAGCTCGCTGGCGCCACCATCATCTGCTCCAACGTGCCGGAGCTCCGGGGCAACAGAAAGCTCGGCCCGGACACCAGGCCTGCGGACCTCGCCGAAGTCGACTACGGCATCGTCCGTGCCGCCTTTGCGGTCGCCGAGACCGGTTCTGTCTGCCTGACCGACGCCGCACTCGGCGTCAACACCCTGGGCTATCTGCCGCAGCACCTGATCGTGCTGCTCGACCCGGCCGATATCGTCCCCAACATCCACCATGCC
This sequence comes from uncultured Acetobacteraceae bacterium, assembly GCA_964246925.1. Lineage (GTDB taxonomy): Bacteria > Pseudomonadota > Alphaproteobacteria > Acetobacterales > Acetobacteraceae > CAXTPV01. Next base: position 11,077 of record CAXTSH010000045.1, on the reverse strand, counting down.
TATCGCCGCCCCGAATGGCGGCAGGCGCACTACGCCGTATTGCAGACCGGACCATCGGCCACCGCCGACATCGAGGGCGTGCTGGTCCACGGCGCCCAGGGCGTCCGCTCGCTGTCGGTGCTGCCGCTGGCCCGCGGGTAGGGCGCGCTCTCGACTGCAAATCCCTCAAGCCCCGAACATCGCTCGCGCGTGGCCGCCGATCGCGTAGGCGAGTGCCACGGCGCCGCCGTTGCCCGTCACCAGGGCCGCGACGAGCAGGCAGGCACGCATCCGCGACAGGTCGAGCGCCGCCCGTCCGAGGAAAAAATGCAGCCAGATCCAATAGCCCGCCACTCCGCAGACGAACATCACGAACGCCGCCTTCTGGGGCAGGCCGGCCGTCACCAACACGTTCGCCACCAGCCAGCCGCACCCGAAGACCAGGGGCATCAGCCACTCGCACCAGGTTGACGCCGTGGCGTAGCGCAGCCAGCGAGCGTCCCGGTCCCAGGCGAGCGACAGCGCCTGCGAGACCACGGGCGGCATGAGCACGAAGCACAGCAGGACCGCGATCTCGGTCGCACCTTCTTGCGGCCGGTGGCTCAGGACGGCGACGAAACCATCGACCAGGATGAAGGCGATCCAAGGCGCCAGGCTGGCCAGGAATCCTTGCACGCTCGCATCGAAATGGAGCAGCCCGTCGCGCTTGCCGCGGCCGAGCAACGCGAGCCCCCGAAGCATGCTGTGCACCTGTCCGGTCGGAGAGGATGCCATCAGGCCGGCATCAGAGCCTGGAGCCATCGCCGATAAATCTCCGCCAGCGCGTGCAGGTCGGCAACCGGCACATGCTCGTCGACCGCGTGCATGCTGGCGCCGACCAGGCCGAACTCCGCCACCCGGCAGAACGGCGCCAGGAACCGCGCGTCCGACGTGCCGCCGCCGGTGTCATACGACGGGTCGCGCCCGGTGACGCTGCGGACCGCCTCCCGGAGTGCCAGCGTTTCCTTGCCGATGGCGCTCAGGAACGGCGCTGCCGCATGTTCGATCCGGACCTCCGCACGCGGCGCGTGCCGGGCTGCGACCGTCCGCAGCCATCCCGCGAGCGCTTGGCTCTCCTGCCGGTCGTTGAACCGGACGTTCAGCCGAGCCACGGCGGTGGCCGGAATGACGTTGCTCGCCGGATTGCCGACGTCGACCGATGTCACCTGCAATCGGGACGGCGCAAAATGGATCGATCCCTCGTCGAGAGCCGTCCCGACCAACTCGCTCAGCATGGCGATGATCCGGTGCACCGGGTCGTCGGCGCGCTCGGGATAGGCGACGTGTCCTTGACTTCCGTCGACCCTGATGGTGGCGTTCAGGCTCCCTCGCCTGCCGATCTTGATCGTCTCGCCCAGCGCCGACGGGTTGGTCGGTTCACCGACCAGACAGAAGTCAGGCATCTGGCCGGTCTCGACGAGCCAGTCGACGGCCGCGCGCGTCCCGTATCGCGCCGCCCCTTCCTCGTCGCCGGTGATCAGCAGGCTCAACGAGCCGGCCGGAGCGCCATCGGCCAGGAGCGAGCCGCAAGCCGCCACGAAGGCGGCGACCGCGCCCTTCATGTCGCAGGCGCCGCGGCCGAACAGCATCCCGTCGCGTATCTCGGGCATGAACGGGTCGGCACTCCAGCCGTCCCCAGGGGGCACCACGTCGGTGTGACCGATAAAGCATAGGTGCGGCCACCCGGTGCCGATGCGGGCGAACAGGTTGGGTGTGGGTTCCGGTTGCGGCCCGAACGGCAGCGATGTCACCGCCAAGCCGAGCGCGGCGAGCGCATCCCCGACCACCGCCTGCGCACCGCCGTCCGACGGCGTCACCGACCGGCAGCCGATCAGCGCGCTGGCCAGTCCGACAGGGTCGGCCAGGGCGGACCGGTTCACAGGCGCAACAGATCGTTGATCGACGTCTTCGCGCGGGTGCTCTCATCCACGCGCTTGACGATGACCGCGCAGCCGAGCGACGGGCCGGGCGTCCCGTCCGGCAGAGGCGCTCCCGGCAGTGCTCCCGGCACCACGACCGAGTAGGGCGGCACCGACCCGCGGTGGACCGCTCCGGTCATCCGATCGATCACCTTCGTCGATGCACCAAGAAACACGCCCATGGAGATCACCGATCCCCGGCCGACGATGAAGCCCTCGGCGACCTCGGACCGTGCACCGATGAAGCAGTCGTCCTCGATGACCACCGGATTGGCCTGCAGCGGCTCCAGGACGCCGCCGATGCCGACGCCGCCGCTGATGTGGCACTGGCCGCCGATCTGGGCGCAACTGCCCACCGTCGACCAGGTGTCGATCATCGTGCCGGCACCGATCCGGGCGCCGACATTGACGAAGCACGGCATCAGCACGACCCCCGGGGCGATGAAGGCCGACCGGCGCACCAGCGCGCCCGGCAGCGCACGAACACCCGCCGCCTCGAAGTCGCCCTCCTGCCAGTCCTCGAACTTGAGCTTCATCTTGTCGAAGGACGGCGCGCCTGCGATCCCGGGGGCTGCCGTCGACCCATAGACGCGAAAGGCAAGCAGGACGGCCATCTTCAGCCAGGGATGGACGACCCAGCCGTCATGTCCTGGCTCGGCCACGCGCAGGCTGCCGTCATCGAGGCCGGCGAGCGCTTCGTCGACCGCCTTTCGCGCCCCGGCGTCCGTCTCGGGCGTCAGGATCTCACGGTTCGCCCAGGCCGTTTCGATCCGTTCGCGAAGGGTCGGTGCCATGATTGATACCGTGGAAGCGCTTGCCGTCCTCGACGGCGGCGGGGACCATGCTCAGGCCGGCCAAGGCTTGTCAATCGACCGTGACGGCATCCGTGAACCTCTCGTTCATCTTCTCCCGCGAGAATGACTCTTCGCCGAACGGGAGCAAGACGATGGGTAAGGATGCTTGCATCGAGCGTGCGCATGCCGGCTCCGCCGAGGCCCATGACGCGTCGGCCATCGACGCCGCCCTCGCCAGCCGGGCCTTCTGGAAGGAGCTTTGCGAAGCCGTCGGCGATCTGATGTTCGAGACCGACCGGGCCGGCCGTTTCGTCTTCCTGGCACCCTTCGACATCCTGGGTTACCAGGTCCACGACCTGATCGGGCACTTCGCGTCGGACATTCTGTGCGCCTGGGATCGCCCCGGCATTCCGGTCGTCAATCCGTTCTCCGGCGGCCGGGCGGTCCGGATGCAGCATGTCTGGATGCGCAGGCGGGACGGCTCGGCCTCGCTGTTTGCTGTCTCGGCTCGTCCCACGACCGGGGGCGGCATGCGCGGCGTCGGCATCGACGTGACGTCCGACGACGACAATGTCCGCCCAGGCGTCAAGGCGGTGCTGTTCCAGGCAACCTTGGACCGCATCGTCGGCAGGATGCGCGAGGAAATCCTCACACCCCGCATCGTGCGCTCCGGGCTCGGCGAACTGATCGACTGTCTCGGTGCCGAGGGCGCATCGATCGTGCTGACCTCGTCCACCGATAAGGCAGCACCGCTTTACGGCGTCGGCGATGGCTGGGACGAGATCGCCGAGCGGGTGGAAATCCCCCACGATGCCGATGTCGGCCTGGACGGCCCGGCCAGGGTCATCGCGGCTGCCGACCGCCACCTGCTAGTCATCTCGAACCAGACCCGCTTCGGACCGCCATGCGCGCTCGTCGTCTGGCGCTCCAACGAGCGCCCCGAATGGCGCAGCGACGAGAGCCGGCTTGCCGCCTCGGTCGCGACGGCGCTGCGAACCGTCCTCGAGCAGGATCGCATCCAGCGCGAAATGACCGACCAGTCGCGCACCGACCTGCTGACGGGACTGCCGAGCCGCCGATCGTTTCTCGAGGAGGTCAGGCGTCGCTTCGACCGGCTCGACCGCAACGCGGAGCCAGGAACGCTGCTCTCGATCGATATCGATCGGTTTGGCCTGCTCAACGACATGCACGGCCAGGACCGCGGCGACGACGCGCTCCGCCACGTCGCGGCCGTGCTGCGCGACACGTTCCGGCCGACCGACCTGGTCTGCCGAACCGCCTGTGACGAATTCGCCGTCTGGCTCGATGGTGCCGACAATTTCGCCGCTGCCGAGCGTGCGGATTTCCTGTGCCAGAACGGCGTCACCATCCTGTTCGACGGCGCTCCCTGCCGGATCGGATTTTCGATCGGCCTCGCATCGAGGCCGCCCAGGAGCCTGGAGGACATCGACAGCCTCTGCCGCCGGGCCGACCTGGCGATGATGAACGCAAAACGATGCGGGACAGGCGTCTGGCGCGCTTCCCAGCAGGAGATCGAGACATGACCGACTCGCTCGCGCTCGAGACCGCCGCACTCCCGGCGAAGTCAGCGTTGCCTGCGCCGCCGATCAAGCCGGCACCAGGAGACATCCAGGCCCGGCGACGGAGCCCGCGCCCGCCACCGCCCGCGAACCACCCAACCACCTCCTCCGCATCGGGCACGATCGCGAGCCGGCTTCGCATCGGTGCTCCCGACCTTCTCGCCCGAGCCAGCCCTGCGACAGAGGCCCGCTTCGTCAATCTGCTTTGCAGACGTCTCGGCGGGTTACTCAGCAACGCCATGACTGTTTTTCGTTTCCATGTCGGCGAAGTGGCGACCTCGCTCGATCCGGACCAGTGCTGCAAGCTCCAGGACCTCGCACTGACCGCTCGGATCGGCATCGACGACCTCCTGCCGGAGGCGGTCGACATATTGTCGCCGAGCGAGCTCGCGGCCAATCTCGCGGCTGCCTGCCAGGCTCACTCACCGGACGGGATCGATGCGCTCCGCTGTCGCGACATGGTCTACGGCAGCGGTAACCCGCTCGCCCGCGAAGCGATGCTCGATCTCGCCTCCTCAGGACTGACCGACCATTCGCAGACGGCTCTCGAGCAACTCGTCTCGACGCACATGATCAAGAAACTCGAGCAATCCCCATCAATCGCACCCCAAACCATCGAGCGCCTGCGGGCGCGCTGCCTTGGTGTCGAGCCCGCGGACACCGGGTCCGCCCGAACAACGCGGCAAACGGACCCGTCGATCCGGCAGGACCTGCTGGCAGCCATGCGTCAGGGCAGGAATCTTGCCGCGGCGGCGCTCCTGGCGTCGGCGGCGGGCGTTTCGCGCGCGACCGTGGAAGCTGCCATTTGCCTGCGCACCGCGAAGGGGCTCATGAGCCTGGCGTGGCTTGCCGGTCTGGACGCCGCGCTTTCCGTCACCGTACAGAGCGCGCTCGGACGGCTGCCTCCGGACCAGATGCTGCTGCCGACGGCCAACGGCCAATATCCGCTTACCGGGCCGGAGATGCTGTGGCAGTGCCGCTTCCTGGATCGCTTCCATCGCGCCTTCACGGCCGATTGACGCCAGACAGAAGCAGCGCGATCAGACCGGTCCAACCGGTCTGATGCGACGCTCCGAGACCACGACCGGCATCGCCATGAAAATACTCATAGAACAGCAGGTGATCGCGAAAATGTGGGTCGGTCTGCGGCAATGCCGCGTCGCCATGGACAGGCCGTCGTCCGTCGGCACCGCGCGCGAACAGCCGAGCCAGGCGCCGCGATAGCTCCGTGGCGATCTCGGCGAGAGACCCGGTCGAGCCGGGTGCATATGGCAGGTCGACCTGGAAATCCGGCCCGTAATACATGTCGAAACGTCTCAGACTTTCGATCAGCATGAAGTTGATCGGCATCCAGACCGGCCCACGCCAGTTCGAGTTGCCGCCGAACAGTCCAGTCCGGCTTTCACCCGGATCGTAGCCCAGCTCGAAGACCTGCCCGTCCCAACGGAACTCATACGGATGGGCTCCGTGCACCTTCGAGACGCCACGCACACCGAAATCCGACAGGAACTCGGCCGGGTCCAGCATGCGCGCGAGCAACTTGTTCAGCCGATGCCCGCGCAGCAGCGACAGCAACAGGGTTTCGCCGCGCCCGGGTTCGTTCCAGTGCGAGACAAGCCTGGCCAGATCGGGGCGGTTGCGCAGCAGCCAATCCATGCGCCGCTGAAAGATCGGCAATTTCGCCACGTCGTCCGACGCCATGACCTCCACCGCGAAGATCGGGATCAATCCGACGATCGTGCGTGCGCGGATCGGGATCTTACGGCCGTCGGCCGTATCGAGAACGTCGTAGAAAAAGTTGTCGTCCTCGTCCCACAGACCACCCGACTCCGCGTCGGCCTTCGCGATCAGCAGAAAATGCTCGAAGAACTTCGTCGCCATGTCCTCGTAGGTAGCGTCGAGCAGTGCCAGTTCGGTCGCCATTCGGAGCAGGTCGAGCGCATACATCGCCATCCACGCCGTCCCGTCCGACTGCGACAGCGATCCGCCTGTCGGCAGAGGTGCGGATCGGTCGAACAGGCCGATATTGTCCAAACCGAGAAAGCCGCCCTGAAAGATGTTGCGGCCCTGCTGATCCTTCCGGTTCACCCACCAGGTGAAGTTCATCGTGAGCTTGCGGAACACGCGCTTGAGAAAGTCGTGATCCGGAACGCCGGTGATCCGCCGGTCCGCCTCGAACACCCGCCACGCCGCCCATGCGTGCAGCGGCGGGTTGGCGTCGGAGAACGACCATTCATAGGCAGGCAATGCCGCGTTGGGGTGCATGTACCATTCGTGCAGCAGGAGCAGCAGCTGCTGCTTGGCGAAACCGGGGTCGATCTCGGCAAACACGAGACTCTGCAGCGCCAGATCCCATGACGCAAACCACGGGTATTCCCAACCATCCGGCATGCTGAAGACATCGGTCGCGCGGAAATGCTGCCAGTCGGCATTGCGGCCCGCCAGCCGCGCCGAGGGCGGCGGCGGCCCCACGACGTCGCCCGCCAGCCATTCGCGGACGTCGTAGTAATAGAACTGCTTGGACCACAACATGCCGGCGAACGCCTGACGCTGGATCGCGCGCGCGTCCGGATCCGCCATGCCCGTCTGCACCGCCTCGTAGAACCGGTCGGCTTCGCCGCGCCGCCGCGCGATCAGACCCTCGAACCCGGCAAACGGGTCGCCGGCGCCGTCGGCAGGCCGGAACCGCATCCGCAGGATGGTGGTCTCGCCGGCCGGCAGGACGAGTTCATGCAGACCGCCGCATTTCGTCCCGCTCTTCGCCGGATTGACCGCCTGACGGTTGCCACCGACGATCCGCTCGTCGAACGCGTCCTTGAAATACCCGTCCGGCCCGTCGCCGAACACGCGCCGCCGATTGGTTTCGTTCTCGCAAAACAGCAATTCGCCCGCGCTCTCGAAACTGAGCACCATCGGCGGCAGCCGCGGATGCACCGCCTGCGCGCACCGCTCGTCGAGCGCGGTGATCGCAGGCCTGATCTGTTCGGGATACCAGGACCAGGTGTTGCGTGCCCAGAGCTGCGGGATGACCGAGATCCGAGCCTGTCCCGGACCTCGATTGGTGACCGACACGCGCATCAGCAGATCGTCGGCGTCCGCCTTGGCATAGACGATTTCGACGTCGAAATAGCGCTGCTCGTCGAACAGGCCGGTGTCGAGCAGCTCGAACTCGGGATCGCCTCGCCCCCGCCGCCTGTTCTCGTCGATCAATCGCTCGTAGGGAAAGGCCGCCTGCGGGTATTTGTAGAGCATCCGCATCCACGAATGCGTCGGAACGCCATCGAGATAGTAATAGAGTTCCTTGACGTCCTCGCCATGATTGCCTTCGCCGTTCGTCAAGCCGAACAATCTCTCCTTCAGGATCGGGTCGTTCCCATTCCAGAGTGCGACCGACAGGCACCAATGCAGCCGGTCGTCGCCGAACCCACCGATGCCGTCCTCGCCCCAGCGATACGCCCGGCTGCGCGCATGATCGTGCGGGAAGCTGTCCCACGCGTCGCCGCCGGCGCTATAATCCTCGCGCACCGTCCCCCATTGCCGGTCCGACAGATAGGGGCCCCAGCGGCGCCACGCCGGGTCGGCGAGACGTCTGCCCTCTTCCGTGTCGAGAAACGCCGCCTGCTGCTTGTCGCTCAAAGGTTCCCCCGCCAAGACTGCCCATTCATCGCGAGCAGAGTGACATGACCGACGGTGGCATCACGACCCTCTCCAGCCGCATCGCCTACGAGAATCCGTGGACCCGTGTTCGCGAGGACATCATCCGCCGCTCGGACGGCTCGCAAGGTCTCTACGGCGTTGTCGAACGGGGCGACTTTGTCGTCGTCCTGCCGCTGCACGACGACGGCCGCGTCACGCTCGTCGAGCAGTACCGCTATCCGGTCCGCCGCCGCCTGATCGAGCTGCCGATGGGCATGTGGGAGCAGCGGCCAGGGACCGCGCCGTCCGAGATCGCGCGCGGCGAACTGGCCGAGGAGACCGGCCTGACCGCGACCTCCATCATCTCCGCTGGCGAAATCCTGCAGGGCGCCGGCTACTCGAGCCAGCGCGGCCACGTCTTCCTGGCCACCGGATTGCAGCCGGGCGCACCCCGTCGCGAGACCACCGAGCAGGACATGGTCACCCACCACGTCCCGCTCGCCCGCTTCGAGGCCATGATCCGCGTGGGCGAGATCGTCGACGCGATGACCATCGCCGCCTTCGCTCTGCTTCGTGTCAAGGGGCTGGTGTAGCAAGTTGAGGTAAGATCAAGGCAAGGGCTCTGCCCTTGACCCGCTGGGGCGGGTCGGCCCCAGACCCCGCTTTCTTCAGTAACGGTGTCCAGAGGACAAGCCTTTGGCGGGGTTTGGGGCAGCGCCCCAAGCTCACTTATCGACAACCACCTCGATGGCGCGAAGGGTCCCCCGATCGGCTATTCCGTTGACCAGGTCCTGCCGCCAGTGGCGCTGAAACGCGGTCAGAACAAGGTCGAAGGGCGCGCCCGGATCGTATCCGATGTCCCGCAGCCCGAGCCGAACCCGCTCGACGCCTTCGCCGGCGATCGGCGACGGATCGGCCAACCCGTCGAGCCCCGCCGGCCACCAGCCGCTCCCGCGCTCGGCCAACCGGCGCCACGGGAACAGCTCACCCGGGTCCTGCTTGCGGTCGGGTGCGACGTCGCTGTGGCCGACCACGTTGCGCGCCGGGATCGGGTGGCGCTCGAGGATGCCGGCACATAACGCCTCGATCGACCGGATCTGGGTCTCCGGAAACGGCCGATACCCCCATTGGTGGCCCGGGTTGACGATCTCCACGCC
>CAXTSH010000045.1:0-1873 GCA_964246925.1 uncultured Acetobacteraceae bacterium | reverse complement strand
CGCGGCCTCTGGTTCGGGCTCGGCAGATGCTCGACCGGCAAGCTCAGAGTCCGCGCTCGCGCTTGATCCGGTCCCAGGCCGCGTTGATGCGGGCCACGCGCTCGGCCGATTTCTCGATTGTCGCCGACGACGCCCCGCGGGAAGCCAGGCTGTCGGGGTGGTTCTCCCGCATCAACTGGCGCCAGGTGGCCCTGATCTCGTCGTCCGAAGCGCCCTGCTTGAGCCCGAGCACGAGGTAGGCGTCCGGCTCGTCGGCGGAACGACGGGCCGCTCCGTCGCGAATGCGTTCGAACCCCCGCGCTCCCAGTCCAAATCCGTCCGCGACCTTGCGCAGGAACCGATCCTCGCGCTCGTTGATGGCGCCATCCGCGCGCGCGATGGCGATGAGCGCGGCCAGCGCGTCCTCCAGCGGCTGCGTCTCGGTCCCATACGCCCGGCCCATCTGGCGCGCGTAGTCCTCCGGCCCGTCATTGCCGTCGCGAGCCTGGTCGAACAGCCGCCCCACCTCGCGCGCCTGCTCGGGCGGGATACGGAAATGCCGCTTGAACGCGTCGATCTCGGATCGTGTCACCGGTCCGTCGCACTTGGCGAGCTTGGCCGACAGCACGACCATCCCGATCGCGTAGATCTGCTCCTTGCGACCCAGCATCGACGCGACATTGGCCGCCACCCGCGCCACGTTGGGTCCCGAAGGGACCGCGTTCAGACGCGTGCCGAGCCCAGGCAGCGAGCCTTTGTCGGCGGCATGGCCCAGCGCCGCGCCGACCATAGCCCCGAACGGGCCGCCCATCGCGAAGCCCGTCACGCCGCCGAACAGCTTGCCCCAGTAGCTCATGGCGAGACTGTAGCATCCCGCCAGCCGGATCAGCAGGGGGCGCCGGTCAGACCTCGCCCATGATCGGCAGGCGCGCCGGACGCTCGGAGCACACGATGTGGGCAAGGCGAAGCAGACGCGTAGCACTGCGGGTCAGGCCGGCGCGGTCTGCATCCTCGGCAAGCGAGAGCAGCGTATGCGACAGGGTCAACGGGCTGACGGTGTGCGGCGAAGCGGTCATGGTGTTCGAGGCGTTCATCGGGATCCTCCCTGCTACGGGGCCATCCTGGCCTTGTCTCGATCCTGCATCGAAATGATTTCGCAATCCTTAACGGCTCTCCCCGCGAGAGCCGCAAGCCGGAGTGCGGAGGCCAGTGGCCGCGACGGATCGCGTTCGGCATCCAGACGCGCGATCAGCGAGACCAGCCGCTCGCCGCCACCGTCCGCGATCGCCTGCAACGCGCTCCAGAACTCCGCTTCGAGCGCCACACTGGTCCGGTGCCCGGCGACCGAGACGCTTCTGCGTTGCAGGTGGCCGGTCATTCGGCCAGGCGCGACGCCGCCCAAAGCGCTGCTTCGGCGACGACCGCATCCGCATCTTCGGTCAGCGCAGCCGCGCACCCGCGCAGGCCTCGGTCGCCCGAATTGCCGATCGCGATCAGCACGTTGCGAACGAACCGGTTGCGCCCGATCCGCTTGACGGGCGAGGCCGAGAACAGCGCGCGGAACGTTGCATCGTCGAGCCGGCTGAGCTCCGCCAGGGCCGGCGACCGCAACTGCTCGCGCGGCGTGAACTTCGCATGCAGCGCGTGCGCGAACCGGTTCCAAGGGCACACCGCGAGGCAATCGTCGCACCCATAGATGCGGTTGCCGATCAGCGGCCTCAGCTCGATCGGGATCGGGCCCGCATGCTCGATCGTCAGGTAAGAGACGCAGCGCCGCGCATCGAGCTGATACGGTCCGGAAAAGGCGCTCGTCGGACAGACGAGCAGGCAGCGCTCGCAGGTTCCGCAGCCGCCGGCGCGCCTGCTCGAGGCTTCGAGCGCTAGGCTCGTGTAG
>CAXTSH010000044.1:15621-27967 GCA_964246925.1 uncultured Acetobacteraceae bacterium | reverse complement strand
GCGTGATCCGGCGATCAACTATCTTGGCACCTCGATCCGCTCGCTCTGGACGCAGTACTGGCCATCGTACGAGGCGATGCTCGCCTTCGCCTACAACGACAGGACCGCCGCACTCACCCGCGCCAATACGCTCGACACGACCTTGACCAACGCCGCGACCGCGGTGGGCGGTTCGAACTACTCCTCGCTCATCACGCTGTCGCTCAGACAGGCGTTCGCCGCCACCGAGCTCACCAACACGATCAGCGATCCGTATCTTTTCCTCGAAGAGATCAGCAGCGACGACAACGTCCAGACGGTGGACGCCATGTATCCGGCAAGCCCGCGTTCCTCTACATGAATCCGGAGCTGCTCCGTTACCTGCTCGAGCCGGTGATCGACTACGCTTCGTCGGGCCAATGGCCGGAACTCTACTCGCCGCATGATCTCGGCAGCACGTATCCGAATGCAACCGGCCACAACGATGGCGGCGGCGAGAACATGCCCGTCGAAGAGACGGCCAACATGCTGATCATGGCGGATGCCTACATGCAGCATGTCTCTGCGGCCGAGGCGGCCGCCAACGCGCACTACGCGATCTTCAAGCAGTGGGCGGATTATCTCAACACTGTCCCCGCGGGCGTCACCTACACCAATGCGGTCGATCCGCAATATCAGAACCAGACCGACGACTTCGCGGGCTTCGTCGCGCACAGCGTCAATCTGGCGTTGAAGGGGATTGAAGGCATCGACGCGTTCTCGCAGATCGCCAAAATGGCCGGTGTGAACAAGGATGCAACGACCTACCGAAACGCGGCGGAACAGGGCACTAGCACCTGGGAAGAGCTGTCGCAGAACACGGCGGGCACGCATCTGCTGCACACCTATCGTGAGGCGGCGAACGCCTACAGCCCGAGCACGCTCGCCGAGGCCGACACCGACTGGAGCCTGCTCTACAACGCGCTGCCGAACGAGGAACTCGGGCTCAACCTGATCCCGAGCAGCATTCTGGCTCTCTGGACGGGTGCTGCACTCGAGAACGCGACCTTGCAGCAGAACATCATCGACGAGGTCTTCACCTACGCCAACGCGACACAGTCCGGAAATCCGTTCCCGGATCTCTACGACCCGACCGGAACGACGTCGTTCGACGAGTTCGAGGCGCGACCGGTTCAGGGCGGCATGTTCGCACCGCTGGTGGCGGTGCCAGCCGCCAAGTAGACGCGTCCGGCGATGGGGCCGGGGTTCGACCCCAGCCCCATCGTCACCACCCTACTCCGCCGCTTTGGTCTCCTCCTCCAGCGTCGGGTAATCGACGTAACCATCCCCGCCCTGGCTGTACCAGGTCTGCATCACATCCTTGTTCAGCGCCGCCCCGGTCCGTATCCGCGCCGGCAGATCGGGGTTGGCGAGAAACGTCCGCCCAAAGGCGATCGCGTCGGCGTGGCCCTCGTCGAGTGCCCGCTGCCCGCTCACGCCATCATAGTCCGAGTTCAGCACCAGCGGTCCGCGGAACGCCGACTTGATCGAGGGCGCCACCGGCGGCCGCGTCGCGCGTCCGAACGTCCCCTCCGGTCCGGGCTCGCGCAGCTCCAGGAACGCCAACCTCATGGCCGACAATCCTGCCGCCGCGGCGCCGAAGAGCGTCTCCGGATCGTCATCGTCGACGCCCTGGGTCGGTCCGTTCGGCGACAGCCTCACTCCCGTCCGGTCGGCACCGGCTACGCCCGCCACCGTCTCGGCGACTTCGAGCAGCAGCCGGATGCGGTTCGCCACCGGACCGCCATAGGCATCGTCGCGAAAGTTCGCGTTCGACCGAAGGAATTCGTCGATCAGATACCCATTGGCCGCATGGATCTCGACTCCGTCGAACCCGGCCGCAACCGCGTTCGCCGTCGCGTTCCGGTAATCCGCCAGCAGTCGGGGGATCTCGTCGATCGGCAGCGCACGCGCCTGCTCGTAGGGCTTCCTGCCCTCGTAGGTGTGTGCGCGGTCGGGTCCCGTCGTCGCCGACGCCGAGACCGGCTTCGCACCGCCCAGAAAATCCGGATGCACCAGCCGTCCCATGTGCCAGAGCTGGCACACGATCCGGCCGCCCGCCTCGTGCACGGCTCGCACCACCGGCCGCCAGGCCTCGACCTGCTCGTCCGACCAGATGCCCGGCGCGTACGGCCAGCCGAGGCCTTCCTGGCTGATCCCGGTCGCCTCGGTGATGATCAGGCCCGCCGTCGCGCGCTGCGCGTAGTAGGTCGCCATCACCGGGGTCGGCACATGGCGGCGTGTCGAGCGCCCTCGCGTCAGCGGCGCCATCAGGATCCGGTTCGGTGCCTCGATCGCACCCAGCCGGATCGGATCGAACAGTGAAGCCATGCTTGTCCTCGTCTCAAACCAGGCCGTCACATTGTCGGCAGCCACCGCCAGTTCCAGATCCACGCCGCCCAGATCGCGACGCACAGTGGCGGCCCGAACGGTATCGCTGTCGCGCCTCTAGTCTGCCGCCCGTGCCAAGCCAGGGCGAATACCAGCCCGGCCACGGCGCCCCCAAGCAGCACCCACGGCAGGGCGGCAAGCCCGTCCCACGCCGCGCCCGCCGCGAGCAGCTTGACGTCGCCGAACCCGAGCCCGTCTCGTCCGCGCACCCGCCGATACAACGCGCCTACGGTTGCCAGGCAAGCCACGGCGATTACGCACGCGAGCGCGTGATCGCCCAAGGCTTCGGGCTCCAGCCATCCCGTCGCCGCCAGTCCGATCACCACCAGCGGGAGGGTCAGCGCGTCCGGCAGCCGCCAGACCGTCAGGTCGATCCAGGCGAGCGCCAGCAGCCCCCACCCGAGTACCGCCCCGGTCGCCAGCAAGCCGGCCGGAGCCCCCGGCAACAGCGCCAGCAACGCCACCGGCACCAGCGTCGCCGCAAGCTCGACCTGCAGGTGCATTCGATCGATCGCTGCCCCGCAGACGCGGCACCGCCCGCGCAGAAGCGCGAAACTCGCGATCGGGACCAGCTCCCAAGGCTTCAAAACCTGCCCGCAGCTCTCACAATGAGACGGCGGCCAGACCACGCTCTCCCCGCGTGACAGTCTTCTCACGATGACGCCGAGAAAGCTGCCGACGAAAGGTGCTATGAGCACCACGATGACCGACCACAACGGTCCCGTCCTCCCAGGCCAGTCGGTCCAAGTGCCGTCGGCCCGTTCGTTCCTGCAAGGCCGCGCGAGCGGCGGAGTGTTTTGATGGCCCCGTACGACGAACCGCTGGCCACCATCAGGCCCGACGACGCGGTCGAACGCCTGGCACAGATCCTCGCCGAGGGCGGCCATTGCGATCCCCGGACGCTCGACCGCGGCCGGCGCATGGCGGCCGAGAGCGGCCAGCGCCTGGATGCAGTCCTCGTGCAGTTGGGCCTGGTGTCCGAGCGCGACATGGCCAGCGCCTATGCCACCCTGCTCGGACTGACCGTCGTCGGCTCCGCCGATTATCCCGACCTGCCCGTGCTCGCCGAGCGCCTCGCTCCCAGGTTCCTGCGCAGCGCGCGCGCCCTGCCGATCCGTCACGATGAAGCCTCCGGCCGCACCACGCTCGCCATGGTCGATCCGCTCGACAGCTTCACCCGCAGCGCCGTGGGTGCCGCGACCACGTCCGAGGTCGAGATCGCAGTGGCGACCCCGATCGAGCTCGAGGCCGCCTTCGAGCGTCTCTACCCCTCTGGCGCGGCAGCCGGTGCACTCGACGCCGACAGCATCGAGACTGCCGACGCCCCGCTTGAGGAGGACACCGAGCGGCTGAAGGATCTCGCGTCCGAGGCCCCCGTCATCCGTATGGTCAACGGCATCATCCAGCGCGCCGTGGAGACCCACGCGTCCGACATCCACATCGAGCCGTTCGAGGATGGGCTTCGCGTCCGCTATCGCTATGACGGTCTGCTGCACGAGGTCGAAACGCCCCCCGGCCGGCTCGCGGCCGCGATCACCTCTCGCATAAAGATCATGTCCAAGCTCGACATCGCCGAGCGTCGCCTGCCCCAGGACGGCCGCATCAAGCTCGCCGTCCGCGGCCAGGAAGTCGATTTCCGCGTCTCCACCATCCCCTCGCTCTGGGGCGAGACGGTGGTGCTTCGCGTTCTCGACCGCTCCGCCGTGGCCTTCGACTACGACCGCCTCGGCATGTCCAAGCCGCTCGTCGCACAGTTCAACAAGGCGCTCGCCCTGCCGAACGGCATCGTCCTGGTCACCGGCCCCACCGGCTCCGGCAAGACCACGACGCTCTACACCGGCCTGCTCGGACTGAACTCCATCGAGCGCAAGATCGTCACCATCGAGGATCCGATCGAGTTCCAGCTGCGCGGCATCAATCAGGTCCAGGTCAAGCCACAGATCGGCCTGAATTTCGCCTCCCTGCTGCGCTCCATCCTGCGCCAGGACCCGGACGTGATCATGGTCGGCGAAATCCGCGACCTCGAGACCGCGCAGATCGCCGTGCAGGCGGCACTCACCGGCCACCTGGTGCTCTCGACCGTCCACACCAACTCGGCCGCCGCGACCATCACCCGCCTGCGCGACATGGGGCTGGAGGATTACCTGCTCACCGCCGTGCTGCGCGGCGTGCTCGCCCAGCGGCTGGTCCGCCGCCTTTGCAAGCAGTGCCGCCGCTCCGAGCCGGCGCCGCACGACCTGGTCGAGCGCTTCGACCTGGCCCCTCGGGCCGCCCGCCTCGGCCTGCCTGCACATGTCGAGCTCTGGCACCCGGTCGGCTGCCCCCATTGCCGCCAGACCGGCTTCTCCGGCCGCCAGGCCATTGCTGAATACCTGGTCCCTGACGAGGAACTCGAGCGTCTGATCTTCGCGCGCGCCGACCACACCGAGATCGAGCGGGCGGCGGTCGCCAACGGCATGCGCACCATGTTCGACGCCGGCCTGGACGCCGCCCTGATCGGCGACACCACGATCGAGGAGGTCGCCCGCTCCATCCGCGCCGCCGAAGCTTAGGCTACGCGGGGCTCCCGCGCCCCGAGCCCCGGCTGGGCGCATCGTGCGGAGCACGTTTTTCGACGTGACGCGCCCATACCCGCTCGACTTGGAAGCAATCCTTACCGGAGCGCCGCGTTGCGCGCCTGCCCGATCCCCTCGATGACAGCCGTAACCGGAACGCGACGTTCAGGACATCGTCTCGAAACCGTCGGAGGCCATACGTCCTGATCTCGCCGCTTTTGGCACGCATCAGGCCGACGAACATTCGCCGGCTTGGCGTGAACCGTTCCGGGAGAACTGGAAACGATGCGTCTTCCGCCCTTCAAGCCCGATGCTGCACCGATCGCGTTGGCCGCCCTCCTGTCGACGCCGGCCTGCACAAACGCGGGCGCTGCATCGTCCGGCTTCGCCACCAATCCCGTCACCGGCATCTCCGCGGTCGCCGAGCAAGGCCCGGCCGTCCACCCGATGACCACCATCCTCCCCGACGGTGCCGGCTATTTCGAGGATCCCTATCCTGTCCATCTCGCGCCCTCGCTGTCGGGGCACGTCCAGGTCTTCTCCGGCACCACGCAGGCGATCATGAGCTGCACCTTTCCGGTGTCGCCCAGATGTTTCTCTTGGACACCGGCCACCATCGACACCGGCACGCTCGGCCGGCAGATCACCGCGGCCGGCGCGCACTTCACGAATGTCCAGAACCTCGACGTGTTCCAAGACGATGCCGGCCATTGGCATGCGGTGCTGGCGATCGGCGTCAACAGTCCGGCCAACCCGAACTACTGGACGGTTCTCGTCCACGCGCATCCGGCGACTTCCACCACGCCGGACATCGTGCCGCTGGCCTGGTCGGCCGACACCATCCTTTCCGGCTCGTTCTCCCATCGCGTGGACGGCAATTACGACGGCAAATATCTCGAGGACGGAGGCCGCCTCTACCTGCTTTACGTCAGGAACTTCGTCGAAGGGCCAGCGCTGCGCAACGGCATCGTCATCCAGCCGATGCTCTCGCCGACGCAGCTGGCACCGGTTGGGCCGACCACCCTGCTGACGACCGGCGACCGCTTCGGACCCCTCGATTCCGAGCATTACGACCATACCCCAGCCAAGCTGGTCGAGGCGCCCACCATCGCCAGGATCGCAGGCAAATACGCCCTCATCTACTCGACAGGCGCTTACGAGCACGTCGACTACAAGGCGGGCGTTGCCTGGTCCGACACCCTCATGCCTCCGCAAGGCAGCCATTACAGGAAGGTGCTGCAGCCCGATCCGCAGGGCATTTGGGGACAAAAGGGCCCGGAGGTTCGCTACCTCCTGCAGTCGCAGCATCGAGACTGGCCCAACTTCACGGGCGGCAGGGTGGTCGGTCCAGGCGTGGCCTCGTCCGTGCAAGCGCCCGACGGGACCTGGTCGCTCTTCTTTGCCGGCTACAAGCCCGGCGACGACGCACCGGTCGGTGCCGAGGCCGGCAACGCCCACCACCGCCGCCCCTACTTCGTGCGTCTCCGCGTGTCGGTCCCGGCACAGCCGGTGGCAACGGCGCCCGATGGCGAACTCGCCACCTGGCTCCAACCCGAGGTGCGCTGACGGACAAAGCCCATAACCCCGGTTTCCCGAAGCGAGCCTTTGACGGTGTTTGGGGCGTCACGCGGGAGCGTGCCAGGCACGACGCCCCGATCGAAAACAGACGTCTCCCGCCGTCCCCAAACGGCTATGATGCGCCCGATGCCCCGCTTCCGCACCACCGCGCTGACCGCGTCGGGCGAACTCGCCCGCACCGTCGTCGAAGCCCCCGACGAAGCCACCGTCGTCGTCCAGCTTCAACGCCAAAACCAGATTCCGATGCGTGTCGAGCCGGAGGGCACCGGCTTCCTCGCCAACCTGCTCTCGCTCGAGATCGGCGGCGCCGGCGGTATCGGTCGCGAGCAGGTCACCACGATCACCCGGGAATTGTCGACTATGCTCGGCGCCGGGCAGGACCTCGACCGCTCGTTGCGCTTCCTGATCGAGATTTCCGCCTCTCCCAAAGTCAAACGCGTCCTGGAGGCCGTCCGCGACCGCGTCCGCGACGGCAGTCCGCTCGCGGCCGCCCTCGCACAGCATCCGAAGAGTTTTTCCCGGCTCTACATCGGCCTCGTCCGGGCCGGCGAGGCGGGAGCGACGCTCGCCGAGACGCTGGAGCGGCTCGCGACGCTGATGGAGCGCCAACGATCGCTGCGTGCCACCGTCCGCTCCGCCCTGATCTACCCCACGTTCCTGCTGATCGCAGCCATCGGCTCGATCGTGCTGCTGCTCACCCAGGTGCTGCCGGAATTCGTCCCTCTGTTCCAGCAGAACGGCGTGTCGCTGCCGGCCGCCACACAGGCCATGATCGGCATCGGCGCATTCCTGGGCAGCTACGGCATTGTCCTCATCGTCCTCATCGTCCTGGCCGGCTTCGCCGTGCGCGAGGGACTGCGTCGTCCCGCCTCGCGCCTGATGGCCGACCGGCTGCTGCTCCGCGTCCCGGTCGCCGGCGGTCTCGCGCGCGAAATCATGGCAGCGCAGCTCTGCCGCACCCTCGGTACCCTGGTGCTCAACGGCGTCTCGCTGATCACCGCCCTGGGCATCGCCCGCGAGGCGGTCACCAACCTGGTCGGCGTGGAAGCGATCGAGCGCGCGACGCTGTCGGCCAAGGGCGGCGGCGGCCTGTCGGCACCGCTGGCCGTCGCCGGCGTGTTCCCGCAGCGCACGATCTACCTGCTGCGCCTGGGCGAGGAGACCGCGCAACTGGGTGCGATGGCGCTGCGCGCCGCTGAAATCCACGAGGAGCGCACGCGCATCAACATGCAGCGCCTGGTTTCTCTCCTCACTCCTGCCATCACCATCGTGATGGGCGGCGTCATCGCCGGCATCGTCAGTTCGCTGCTGCTCGCCATGCTCAGCCTGAACAACCTCGCGCAGTAGCGACCCGCATGCGCCAGTGGGGCTTCACCCTGATCGAGATGATCGTCGTGCTGGTCATCATGGGCCTGGTCCTCGGCCTCGTCGTCGCGCGCGGTCCGTCGCGTTCGCCCGGCTTCCTGCTCCGCTCCGAGGCCAAGGTGCTCGCCTCCACGCTGTCGGAGGCGAGGGGCCGCGCCATCGCGACCGACCGGGATGTCGTCGTCGGCATCTCCCGCGATCCGCCGGGTCTGACGGTCACCGGTCGGCCGTCCGTCGCCCTGCCGCCCTCGCTGACGCTCGCCCTTCTCACCGCCGACGGCAACGCGGAGCCTCTCGGGCGACGACTGGTCTTCCACCCGGACGGAGGTGCCGACGGCGGCGGGCTGCTGCTTGCCAACCAGGCGGGCCGCATGGCGATCGCGGTCGCCTGGCTGACCGGCCGCATCAGCGTCGCAGCCCGCCCCGCCGATGCGCCCTGACACGAGCCAGGACCCTTCTGATCCCGCGTCGCGGCGCGACCCCCGTCCCGCGTCGCACCGCGACCCCCGTCCCGCGTCGCACCGCGACGACGGCTTCACCCTGCTCGAGGTCCTGGTGGCGTTCGTTATCGCCGCCTTGGCGCTCGCCGTTCTCGCCCGTGCAGCGCTCGACGGCGTGACCAGCGCCCATCTCTCCGGTCAATACACCGAGGCGTTGGCACGGGCCCGCTCGCATCTTGCCGGTCTGCCGAGCCCGCCCACGGCCGGCGACTTCCAGGGCGACGAAGGCAACGGCTTTCACTGGCACCTGCGGGTCGCGACCGGTGCGCGCGAAACCACGCGCCAGAACGTCAACCTCGCGCTTTATGACGTCGCGATCTCGATCTCCTGGACCGATGGCGACCGCAAGCGCGTGCTCCAGCTCGATACCGAGCGGGCCGCCATCGCACCGCAAAGCGCGTCATGACCACGTCGAGAACCAGCGACGCCGGCTTCACCCTGATCGAAATCCTCGCCGCCCTCGTCGTGTTCGGCTTCCTCGTCGCCGGCCTGACGCAAGGCGTGCGGTTCGGCCTGACCGCCTGGCGCCTGCAGGCCGACACCGTCGCCCGCGACGCCGACCTCGACGTCACCGATCGCCTGCTCTCGACCCTGCTGACCGGGATCGCTCCGGTCGGCAACGGCGACGCGCCGAGCGTCGTCGGCAGCCCATCGGAGCTTGCCTTCACCACGACGCTGCCGGTCCGCATCGGCGAACCGTCGACCATGCTGGCCGACGCTCGCCTGGCCAGCCAGGACGGCCGCCTGACCCTCGAGCTGGTGCCGCACCTGCATGCCATACGCGTCTCGCCGGCGCCCAGGCCAACCCGCACCGTGCTCGCCACCGGTGTCACCGGGCTCGCGTTCGGCTATTGGCGCCGTTCCGACGGCAAGTGGCTGACCACCTGGAACAGCGCGCAGCCGCCGCAGCTCGTGCGCCTGACAATCGCGTTGACCGGTGATCGCCATTGGGCGCCAATCGTTGCTGCTCCCAATCTTTCCCGTTACGACCAGTAACGTCTTCACTCGTCAAAGACATCTATAAGGGCAGGACAGCCCAGAGGGGACATGGCCAGCTATATCGTCGCCCGTGCCAACCTGGTCGTCTTCGCGGTGCTCATCGCGATCCTCCTCGTCGTCAGCGGCACGACCTGGGACCGCTTCAGCGCACTGCATGCCGCCCGTTCCTGGTCCGAGCACAGCTATGCCGTGCTGCGAGCCATCGCCGCTCTCGATCTCGCCGTCCGCAATGCCGAGACCGGTCAGCGCGGCTATCTGCTGACCGGCGAGGACAAATACCTCACGCCCTATCGGACCTCGCTGAGCCAGGTAAGCTTTCTCGAGGGCGACTTGCAGCGTCTGACCGCCGACGAACCCGAGGCGCAGGCCCGCCTGCATGCGCTGGCAGCGCTGCTGCAGAGCAAGCTGGAGGAGCTGGCGCAGACGGTGCAGCTCCGGCGCAGCGTCGGCCTGGACGCAGCAATGCGCATCGTTCGCACCGACGTCGGCCGCAACCTGACCATCGAAATCGAATCGACGCTCGAGGCCATGCGCACCGACGAGACCACGCTGCTCGACCGGCGCATGGCCGAGACCCAACAGCGCGGCGTGCTGGTCCGCGTGCTGGTGGCCCTCGGCACCCTGATCTCGCTGGGCGCCCTGGTCTGGGCCGCCCGATCGCTCAATCGCGCCTGGGCTCGCTCGCATCAGGCCGAGATCGAACAGCGCCGGATCAGCCAGCGCCTGCGCACCTCGCTCGACAGCCTGAGCCAGGGCATTGCGGTATTCGGCGCCGACAACCGGCTGGTCAACTGGAACGAGTGTTTCCAGGTCCTGCTGGCGCTGCCGCGCGCGATGACACGCCCCGGCGCGCCCTACGCGACCTTCGTCGAATTCGCGTCCGTCGGTGGCCCGTTCCTCGAAACCGAGGACCAGGTCCGCCACGGTCAGCACCCGGCCGGCGAGACGGTCACCTTCGAGCGGGTCCGTCCGGACGGAAGGTCGCTCGAAATCCGACGCACGCCGATGCCGGATGGCGGCTTCGTGCTCACCATCACCGATATGACCAAGCGCGTGCAGGCCGAAGGCGTGCTGCGCGAGGCGCAGAAGATGCAGGCGATCGGACAGCTCACCGGCGGCATCGCGCACGACTTCAACAACCTGCTGACCGTCATTCTCGGCAACCTGGAGCTCGCGCGCTCCAAGCTCGGCAGCGACAGCGCGCTGCGTACCCGCATCGAGCGCGCCGTCTGGGCCGCTCAGCGCGGTGCGACGCTGACCAGTCAGCTCCTGGCGTTCGCCCGCAAGCAACCGCTCGCACCGGGACCAATCGACCTCACCTCCACTGTTCCCGACCTGCTGCCGCTGCTGCGGCGCACCCTCGGCGAGCACATCGAAATTCGCTTCGTCGACACCGCCGGCCTGTGGCCCGCGATGGCGGACGCGGCCCAGCTCGAAAACGCCGTCCTCAACCTGGCGCTCAACGCCCGCGACGCGATGCCGGGCGGCGGCCGGCTGACCATCGAACTCGCCAACAAGGTCTTGGACGGCGACTATGCCCGCCACCACGCCGAGGTCACCGCCGGCGACTACGTCATGCTCGCCGTCTCCGACACCGGACACGGCATGACACCGGACGTGCTGGCACGCGTCTTCGAGCCGTTCTTCACCACCAAACCGGACGGCAAGGGGACTGGGCTCGGCCTCGCGATGGTGTTCGGCTTCGTCAAGCAGTCGGGCGGCCATGTGAAGGTCTATTCCGAGCCGGGTGAGGGCACCACGGTGCGCCTCTATCTGCCGCGCGCGATCAGCGCACCGGTTGCTGGTCAGGGACGCGGCAGCATTCCCATCGACCTGCCGCGCGGATCGGCGACCGTTCTCGTCGTCGAGGACGAGCCGGCGGTGCGGGAGGTGGCGGTCGCGATCCTGACCGATCTCGGCTATCGCGTTCTCCAGGCCTCCGACGGCGACGAAGGCCTGCTCGCCTTTGGCGCCCACGCCGGCGAGATCGACCTCCTCCTGACCGACGTCGTGCTGCCTGGCTCATTGCGCGGACGCGATCTGGCCGACCGGATCACCGCAATCCGGCCCTCGATGCGCGTCCTGTTCATGTCCGGCTACACCGAGAACGCCATCGTCCACGGCGGCCGCCTCGATGACGGCGTTCAGCTCATCAGCAAACCCTTCAAGCGCGACCAGCTCGCGCGCCGCGTCGCCGACCTGCTCGGGGAAGCGGCCACGACCGTCGTCGAGCTCAAGCCGCGACGGTCTACCTGAAGCGAGGCAGGCGGGGCTCTGCCCCGAACCCCGCCAAAGGCTAGCCTTTGGAAACCGGGTCGTCTCATCGCTGTGCCGCGTCTCTGACACCTGATGTCGCCGTTCACCGGCTGATTAGCATTGCGTGCCTAGCGTCGGACCATCCCCAGCACGTGCGCATATGGTCCGTCCTCGTCTCTCGCTGAAAACTCGTCTCTTCCTCGGCTACGCCGTCCTGATCGCCGTATCGGCGGCACTGGCTGTCTTCGGCGTGGCCGAAATGACCAAGGTCGGTCGCCAAGTCGTCCAGATGCAGGATCGTGCCAAGGTCGCCCACTCGATACTGACAGCGGAGCGGCTCGTCGAGGCGATGCGCCGCGCGGAAATCCATTACAGCACCAGCTTCGGTCAGACCGGCACCGGCGAGATCACTGCCGGCGCGGCGTCGACCAGGGCACAGCTCGCCGGCTAGGGCGACCTGCTCGCAGCCTTCGGCCGCAAGCTGGACGATCACCCGCACACGGTCAGCAAGATCGTGGCGCTGACGCATACCGTCCAGCACGACCAGGAAGCACTTGTCGCCGACGGCGAACTCCTGGCCGTGGCGACGCAGGCTGCCGCCGCACGGCGCACGCGATGAACGATCCGACCCTGTCGGAGGCCACCTACAAGATGGAGAGTGCCATTCTCCTCGTCGGCGTGGCC
>CAXTSH010000044.1:13884-15521 GCA_964246925.1 uncultured Acetobacteraceae bacterium | reverse complement strand
CCTGGTCGGTCGCAGCATCATCCGGCCGCTGACCCGTATGACCACCGCGATGAGCCGTATCGCCGAGGGCGACGTCTCCACTGCAATCCCGGGACGCGACCAGAAGGACGAAATCGGCGACATGGCTCGGGCCGTCGAAGTCTTTCGCCTCAACGCGATCGAAAGGGAACGCCTCGGCGCCGAGCGCGAGGCCGAGCGTGAGCGACGCGAGAAGCGCGCCGGCCGGCTTGAAGCGCTGCTCGGCCGGTTCCAGGCCGAGGTCGGCGACATGGTGGCGCTGCTCGCCTCCGGTTCGACCGAACTGCACGCAACCGCCGAGGCGATGACGGGCACCGCAATCCAGGCCAACAGCCAGGCGGCAAACGTCGCCGCCGCCGCCGGCGAGGCGAGTGCCGGCGTGCAGACGGTGGCGATGGCGGCCGAGCAATTGGCGCTCTCGATCAGCGAGATCGGCCAGCAGGTCGAGCAGTCCGCCCGGATCACCGGGAAGGCGGTGGAAGATGCGCAACGCACCGACGCCATCGGTCCGCGCACTCGCCGAGGGCGCCGACAGAATCGGGCAGGTCGTCGGCCTGATCACCGGCATTGCCAGCCAGACCAATCTGCTGGCCTTCGCAACCATCGAGGCGGCACGCGCCGGCGAGGCAGGCAAGGGCTTTGCCGTCGTTGCCTCGGAGGTCAAGAGCCTCGCCAACCAGACCGCCCATCCGACGGCCCAGATCGGTGCGCAGATCGCCCAGATTCAGCACGCGACCCGTCAGGCCGTCGATGCGATCCGCGGCATCGCATCGACCATCGACGAGGTGAGCAGCATCGCGAGCGCCATCGCCGCGGCGGTCGAGCAACAAGGGGCGGCTGCCCGATCCTGCCTCTCAGGCTATAGGGCTGAAGACTTTGCAACAGAGCCGCCGCAAGCACGCTTGCGCCGCGCAATCGTTTATGTCGTGATCCGTTCCGTCAGTCGCGTCTTGATCGTTGGAGACAGCGTTGGCGATCGCAGAAAGCGTCGATCAGGGCATCCTGCTTCGGCTGCGCACGTCCAGGTGGGGCGCGGTCGTCTCCGTCGCCTTCGCGGTTTGCGTCGATTACCTCATGTATGGCGCGATCGTCGCGCTGACGCCGTATTCGTCCGCGAGCAGTGGCTCTGGCAGCACGCTCTCCGTGCTCTACGGCGCCTACTCCTTCGGGGTGCTGCTGACGACGCCGTTGTTCGGCATCCTCGCGGACCGTGCGGGCTACCGCGCGGTCATGTTGCTGGCCGCTTCACTCAGCCTTCCTGCCGTCCTCCTGCTCTGGCATGGTGACAGCTTCGCGTTGACGCTGACGGGAAGGCTGTTGCAGGGCGCCACCTCAGCCGCGACATGGACCGCCGGCTTCGCGCTGATCGCTGCCCGCTACCGGGCCGAGCGCGTCCGCATGATCGGCCTCGCCCTCATGGCCAGCACCGGCGGTTCCATCATCGGGCCGGTGATGGCGGGGTCACTCTACCAGATCGGCGGTTATCGACTGCCGTTCGTCATCCTGTGCGCCCTCGTGCTGGCCGATTGCGGGCTGCGCTTCCTCCTCCTGCCCGAGGACCCGCCGAGCCAGGCGCCCGGCCTGAGCCTACGTGAGCTCATGACCGACCAGAGCGTCGC
>CAXTSH010000044.1:0-13784 GCA_964246925.1 uncultured Acetobacteraceae bacterium | reverse complement strand
CCGACCTCGGGTCAACTCGGCGACGCGGTCGAGCGGCGCGGCCTCTCCTGCTACGGGGCGGTCTACGCAATCTACAATATCGCCTATGGTCTCGGAATGATCGGCGCCTCGACGCTGGCCGCCTCGCTCGCGGATCGCGTCAGCCTGCTCCTTATCCTCGTTTGCGTCAGTGTGATCCTGCTTCTCTGCGTGCCTCTGGTACTGGGGGCCACCAAGCGCAAGCAGCCGGTCCCCCAAATGCGGTGAAGCCATCCAGGGAGAGCCAAAATGACCGAAGCGTCCGCGTCTCACGAGAAGCTTCTCGAGTCCGTCAGGCAGGGCGACGGATTGCCCATCTCCTGGTACATCGATCCCGATTTTACCGAGCGCGAACTGATCAGGATTTTCCAGCGAACCTGGCAATATGTCGGCCCGCTGCGTGAACTTCGAAATGTCGGGGACTACATCACCGGAAAGGCCGGGCGCGTGCCGGTCGCCGTCATGCGGACCGCTGACGGCCTCGCCGGCCTGATCAACGTGTGTCGGCACCGGCGCCACGAAGTGCTCAAGGGCCGCGGCAACGTTCGCATGATCAAGTGCGGCTATCACGCCTGGGTCTACGACCTGAACGGCGCGCTGCGCGGCGCGCCGAGATCCGAGGGCGATCCCAACTTCCGAGTCGAGGACTATCCGCTGCTGCCGATCCGTGCCGAAGCCGTCGGTCCCTTCGTCTTCGTCAACCTCGATCATGAGGCTCCATCGGCCCGTTCGCAGTTCGGCCGCGTTCTGGACCTGATCGCGCACAGCGGCGTCGACCTCGACTCCCTCGAACTGTACCGCAGGGAGGAATGGGACGCCTATGCCAACTGGAAGACGATGCTCGAGAACTATCTCGAATGCTACCATTGCGCGGTCGCGCACCCCGGGTTCAGCGCCGCGATCGACGTCAAGCCGGAAAACTACCTGCTCACCTACGAGGAATGGTTTTCCAGCCAGATCGGGCGGGTTCGCGACTCCGCACTCGAGGGCAAAAGCCAGGTCCGCATCTACGACGCGCGCGGCGCCATCCAGGAATCGCAGTATCATCTGCTCTGGCCGAACCTCACTATCAACGTCAATCCCGGCTTTCCTAACCTCTCGGTCGATTTCTGGGTGCCGAACGGCCCCAACGCCACCAAGGGATTTTCCGAGCAGTATTTCGCGCCTGGCGTGACCAAGGAGTTTGCCGAGGAGCTGATCGAGTTCAATCGCGAGGTCGGCCTGGAAGACGACGCACTGACCGACTCCGTACAGAACGGCCTGCGCTCCGGCCTGCCCGCGAAGGCGCGCTTCCTGCCCAACGCGGAATACCTGCCGATCCACTTTCAGACCCTCGCCGTGCATGCGATGGCCGGCAGCGATGCGCTCAGCCAACCGCAGGAAGACGCCAACGCCTATCGCCCATTCGAGGTCGTCGGCATCAACAAGGAAAGCGAGGTCATTTCGTCGTTCCATCTTCGTCGGGTGGATGGCAAGCCGGTCGCCCCCGCGCGTCCGGGCCAGTTCCTGCCGATCCGGGTGACCGTTCCCGGCGAGAAGCGGCCTCTCCAGCGCACCTACACGATCTCCGATGTGTCGGACGGCCTCACCTACCGGCTGTCGATCAAGCGCGAAGGCCGCGACGCCTCCGTGTCGACCTTCCTTCACAATCATGCCGGCCCCGGCTTTCGCCTGGAAGCGATGGCGCCGCGCGGTAAATTCGTTCTGGACGAACAGCATGATCGCCCGGTCGCCTTTGTCTCCGGCGGCGTCGGCATCACGCCGATGATCGCCATGCTCAATCACCTGACCGCGTTGAAGGCAACACGGCCGATCTATTTCATCCACGGCGCCCGCGGCAGCAGGGAACATGCCTTTGTCGCACACCTGCGGGACCTGGCGGCCAAGCATCCCAACCTGACCGTTCACGTCCGCTACAGCGCGCCCGGCCCGGAGGACCGGGTCGGCGCGTCCCATGACAGTGTCGGCCGGATCGACGTCGCCCTGCTACGACAACTTCTGCCGCTGGACGCCTGTGACGTCTATCTCTGCGGCCCGACCGGCTTCATGCAGTCCAACTATGACGGGCTGATCGCGGCCGGCGTGCCCCGCGAGCGGATCCGTTTCGAATCCTTCGGTAGCGGCGCGCTCAATCTCAAGCCGAAGGTTCGCGTCGTCAGCGAGGACAAGAAGCCGGTCGCCATCAGTTTCGCCAGGTCGGGCATCGCCGCCGAATGGACGCCCCAGCAGGGCACCCTGCTCGAGTTCGCCGAAACTCTGGGGCTCGCGCCTGTCTTCGGCTGTCGCTCCGGCATCTGCGGCACCTGTGCGACGACCCTCACGCAGGGTGCCGTCGACTACCTGGAGGAACCGCTGGCCGCGCTGGAGGACGGGCAGGTGCTGCTGTGCTGCTCGACGCCGTCGGCGTCGGCACAGGCGGCGGCCCTCGTTCTGGAGCTGTAGCGGATCAGCAAGGGGCAGCTCGAACAGGTACGCGCCCTCTGGCAGCGCCATCAGCGTGAGCGGGTCGCCGCCTTCGACGACCATGCGCCCGCTCGTCAGACCCCCAGCTTTGATGTCTCCGTCCGTTCAGTTCCGAGCGGCCCCGGGCGACCAGTCAGATAACCCTGCACGAGATCGCATCCTTCGTGTCGCAGAAACGCGAGTTGTTGTCGGTCCTCGACGCCCTCCGCACACATCATCGTTCCGAGATCATGTCCCAGCCGCAGCACGGCGCGTGCAACCGCTTCTGCTCGAACATGGCGGCCGAGACCGCGGACAAACCTCTTGTCGAGCTTGACCGTATCGAACTGAAACTTTCCAGGTAGCTGAGCGACGAGTACCCGGTGCCGAAATCGTCGAGAGCGATTTTGACGCCGAGCGCGCGCAACTCCCGCATGCGCGTTCGGGATCTGCGATCAGCACGCGTTCGGTCAATTCGAGCGTCAGTCGTTCCGGTGTCAACCCGCTGCACGACAGGGCGTCACCGACCAGGCCAGACAGGGCTGGCCGGCCGAGGCGAACCACCGGGATGACACCCTTCGTCCAGGCGCGACGCCGCCTGCCGGCACGTGGTCTGCAACACAAACCGATCAAATCCTCTGGATAAGCCGGACGTCTCGGCCATGCCGATGAAGTCGTCCGGCGCGACCTTCTCGCCTGAGGGCCTGCTCCATCGGATAAGCGCCTCTCGGCCGCTGAGACGGAACGTCCGCGCGTGGACGATCGGCTGCCACCTCCAGTTCGAATGCGCCGGCGACTGCCGCCTCCCGCAAATCCTGCAGCAGCGCCGGTCTGTCTCCGAGGACCGGCTGCTGGCGGAGTGCGGTCTCCATATTCGCGGCCAGGTCTCGAAGCGCATCGAGCTCACGTTCCGTGATCGAACCCGGTTCCTGATCGATGACGCAGAGCGCGCCGATGGGCTGGCCGTTGGCGGACCGGACCGGCATGCCGGCGTAGAAGCGAAGCCCGAAATCGCCCGTCCGAACGGATTGTCGGCAAATGCGGGGTGCCGCCGCGCGTCCTCCAGCACCAACGGCCAGTCCCGATGCAGAATGGTGTGGCGGCCGCAATCACCGGGTGATCCTTCCTCGGTCAGATTTCGGCCGCCAATCTGCCCGGGAACGGTCAAGGCTTCATGGCGTCGGCCCGCACCGCGCTCCGTCCTGTGCGGACCGGCAGCGCATCTCGGCGTTCCGTCACGCTGCCTGTTCAACAGGCGCAGGATCGCCTAACGTGCGTTGTCTGCGGCCCACGCCAAGTCGCCGCGATCCTCGACCAGGAACGCTCGCATGGCTCAGGTGAACGGCTGGATGACGATGGCCGACCCGTTCGCCAACATGGTCTTCGCCAAGGGCGGCTGGGACAGCGTCACCCTCGACGCCCAGCACGGCCTCTTCGACGAGGCTTCGATCGTGAGATCCCTGCTTGCGCTCTCCGCACCCACCCCTCGCCGTCTGGTGCGAGTGCCGAGCAACGACCCCGCGATCATCGGCAAGGTGCTCGATGCGGGTGCCGACGGCATCATCGCTCCCATGGTCAACAGCGCCGAGGAGGCGCGCAGGCTCGCCGACGCATGCTGGCATCCGCCGAAGGGCACACGTTCGTTCGGTCCGATCCTGGCTGCCTTGAGGGCGGCGCCCCCCTTTCTGCAGACCGTGCACGCCGTCGAAATCCTTGCCATGATCGAGACCCGCGAGGCGCTCGGAGCGGTCGAGGCGATCGCCGCCATTGACGGCATCACCGGCCTCTACGTGGGACCCAACGATCTCGCCCTGTCTCTCGGCTTCCCGGCGGGCTCGGATCGCGACGAGCCAGAGCTGATCGGCCATTTCCAGACGATCATCCAGGCCGCGTCGAGGTTCGCCAAGACCGCGGGCATCTTCTGCGCCAGCGCCCGTTACGCGCGCCGCATGGTCGATCTCGGCTTCTCGATGGTCACCGTCGTGACCGACGCGGCCGTTCTCGGCCAAGGCGCCGAAACCGCCTGCGCGGACGTCCGGTCGGTGTGATCGGGCGAACGGACTGAAACGCCCTGGCACCAGGCTGGCGCAACCCGCTCGACTACGTACGACCCCGCATCGTCCGCGTCGGCGTCACCGGCCTGGCGCGCGCCGGCAAGACCGTGCTGCTGACCTCGCTGGCCGCCAATCTGCTCGCGCCCGCGGCACTCGGCGGCCGCATACGGCGCGCCAAGCTGGCGCCCGGGGGCGCGGGGTCGCTGCCGCGCTTCGATCAAGCCGTCCACCTCGCGGCCCTGGCCGCCGACCCCCCGCGCTGGCCCGACCGCACCGACGCGGTCTCCCTGCTCGCGCTTGACCTGGAGTTCGGCGGCGACATGCTGCCCGCGCGGGAAGTCCGGCTGGAACTGCTCGACTATCCGGGCGAGTGGCTTCTCGATCTCCCGCTGCTCGACCTGCCCTTCGATCGATGGTCGGTCGATACCCTGGCGCGCCTGGACCGGCCGAGTGTCGCCGACACCACGCGCGACTTCCTCACCTTCGTGCGTGCGCTGCCTTCCCGCGCAGCGGCCGACGAAGCCCTCGCCGCCTCGGGCCACCGCCTCTATGTCGCGACCTTGAAGCGTCTGCGCGACGAGCACGGCCTGTCGCTGCTCCAACCGGGCCGCTTCCTCATGCCCGCCCCCGGTGCCGCTCCGCCCTGGTCCCTGTTCTTCCCGCTTCCCGGCGCCAGCCCGCTCGCCGATCTGAACCGTCGCCGCTACGATGCCTATGTGACCGCCACACGCGACGCGCTGGTCTCGCCCCTGTTCGGTCAGGTCGACCGCCTCGTCGTGCTCGCCGACTTGCTCGGCGCGCTCCATACCGGTCCCGATGCGTTCGCCGATGCGCAGGCGGCTCTCGCCGCTGCTTCCGCGGCCCTGCGCTGGCAGTCGTCCTGGCTGTCCGTTCTGTTTTCACTCGTGACGCTGCGTCTGCCCTCGCGCGTCATCAGCCGCGTCGCCTACGCCGCCAGCAAGGCCGATCACGTCTCGGATCGCCAACGTGGCAATCTTGCGGCCTTGACGGGCGCGCTCACCGGACACTCCGACAGCAGAACAATCGTCGGCGACGCCCGCACCGCCGCCTTCGCGATCGCCGCCGCCCGCTGCACCGAGGATTTCGTCTGGACGCTTGATGGCCATCCTGTCTCCGCCGTCAGGGGCCGTCTGGTCGGCGATGAGCGCCTGACCCGCTCCTATCCCGGCGAGGTCCCGGACCGGCCGCCAGGTCCGGAGTTCTGGTCGCATCCCTTCCTGGCGTTGCCCGATTTCGAGCCCGCCCGCCTGCCGCAGGCGGGCCGCACCGGCATCCCCAACATCGGCCTGGACGCGCTGCTCGACTTTCTGCTGGAGGATGTCCTCTGATGCCCACCGTCGCTCCGCGCATCGAGACCGAGACCGCGCTCGCCGCCCGTCTCGAGCTCGCTCCCGAGCCGATCCCGCTCGCGCTGAGCGAACCGCGCGACCCGCGCTGGAGCATGCCGGCCCTCGTCCTGGCCGGCGCCAGCGTTCTCGTGCTCGGCCTGGCGGCCCTGCAGACCGGCAATTTCGTCGCCGCCGAGTTCACCCGTTCACGCCTACTTGGCGTCCTGACGCTCGCCGTCGCGGCCGGGGGTTTCGGTCTGATCCTGCTCGGCATCGGGCGCGAGCTGCGCGGTCTGGCGACATTGCATGCGGTCGACCGCCTCCGGCGCGACCTCGCCGGGCCCGACCCCCACGCGCGAACGATGGCCGCTCGCCGATGGCTCGAACGCGTCGGCGGTGGCGCCACCCTTCGCCCGGCGCTCGACGCGCTGAACGATCCAGACGCCATCGTGCCGCTGCTTCGCGCCGGCCTCGAAGCGGACCTCAACATCCGCGCCGAAGCGCTCGCCAAGCGTGCTGCGTTCCAGGTCGTGGCCGGCATGGCCGCCGCCCCGGCGCCCTCGCTCGTCGTGCTGCTGATTTCCTGGCGCGGTCTGCGCCTGATCCGGCAGATCGCCGCGCTCTACGGCCTGCGTCCGGGCGTGCTCGGCACCCTGGGTCTGCTTCGCCGCACGGCGTTCGCCGCCGGCGCCACCGCCGTCACCGAGGCTGCGGTCAACACCGCGGCACACGCCGTGCTGTCGACGCCGCTGCTGACCCACCTTGCCGGCGAGATGGCGGGCGGTGCGGTCGCCGCGCGCCGCATGGTCGTTTTGGGCCGCGCCGCCACTGTCGCCTGCACGCCGCTTCCCCCGCCGTGAAGGACTTCAGATGACAAATCAAACCGTTTCGACATCGGCGCTTTTGCCGCCGCGTTTCCCGCAACGGCCGACACCCTTCTGCTCGACCGCTACCTGGTCGACCAGCAGCGTGCGAGTGCGAGGGTGTTTCGCGTCTATCAGGGCACGCCCGCGCACTATCACGTCGGCAGCGACGAATATCTCTACGTGTTCTCGGGCCGCGGCACTTTCTGGATCGGCGACGAAGGTAGGAAAGCGGAGTTCGGTCCTGGCCACCTCCTGTTTTTCACCCGCCACACGATCCACGCCCTGCCTGACATCTTTGAAGAGCCGGTCGTCTTCCTCGCGATCGACACTCCGCGCCGCGAGCCGGCCGACATCGTCTTTGTCGACCCCGCCGCCGGCAGCCCCGAGAACTTCATGGCCGGCCTGCCTTGACTTGAGGAGCGGTTTCCAAAAGCAAGCCGTTGGCGGGGTTCGTTCAGTGCCCCGACGATCACTCCGCCCGCGCGTGACGCCCTGAAACCGCCGCTCAGCGGCTCCGCTTGTGCAGCTTCGTCGCGATCTCGAAAATCTCCTGCGGGGCATAGTCGGGTGCGAACGCCCCATAATTGCCGGCAAGCTCCGGGATCTTCCCGCCCTCAGGGTGACCGTCGACGACTTCCAACGGGCCCGGTGGATCGCCCGGCAACGCGCTCTCGCCGCCACCCCAGATCGCTCCGATCTCGGCGTAGTCGTGGGCGCTGAACCGATAGAGCCGCCGATGGCTGCCTTCCTCGAGATACTTCTGGCACTCCGGGATGCGGTCAAGGTTGATGTTGGGCGTCGGCAGCATCTTCTCGATCTCGACCCCGGTGAGCTGCTTGAGTGCCAGCGCATAGGCATGCGCGTGAACCGATCCGCGCACCAGCAGATAGGCACAGACCTCACGCCCGGTCGGTTCCGTCATCGTCTCGTACACGCGCAGCTTGTGGATACGCGCACCGCATTCGAGATGAAAATTGTGCAGCAGGTCGATGATCACGTTGCCGGTCGTGGTCACCATGTCGGTGTTCCATGACAGGGCATTGCTGTTGATCGGGGTCGAGCCGCCACCGTTCGAGAGGAAGGCGCCGGCGAGCCGGACGTCCTGCATGTCGGCGAACGGCGCCTTCGAGATGTCGACATTCTCGGTCTGGTCGCCCTGGCCGTTGTTCAGCATCGCGATGCCGGTGCTGACCAGCTCGATGTGCCCAAGCTCTTCGGCAAAGATGGCCGACACCAGGCTGTAGAACGGCCGAAGCTTGGACTTGCTGCGGAAGTTGAAGCTCTGGAACATGTAGTTCCCGAGCGTCGACATCTCGCCGTATTTTCCGCCAAGCAGCTCCTGCAGTGCCGCCGCCGCGTTCGGGTTCGGCGCCTTCGGCTCCGGAAGTGCCGCCTGAAGCTTGTCGATTCGCATGAACATCGGCTGATCCTCTTGTCGTTCGACCGATCCGCGGACCGGCCCGAACGCCACTTGGGGGCGTTGGCGACATTTACCGGCTCTCTCACCTAAGCGTGAGGAGGCTGGTCGCGACCAGGATCAAGAAGGCACCCGGGCCGGCTGCTGCTCGCAACCTCCGGCCTCCTGTCGTACAGTCCGGCACTGCTAACGTCGACTGACGCCCGCGATTACGGAGAAAGCATGGATCTGCACGTGGACGACCCCGGGCCCGAGGCCGCTCACCCGCCGCGCGTCGCCGAGATGCGTGAACGCATCCTGTCCAAGCTCACCTATGAGGTTTGCAAGGACCCCGCGGCCGCCAACCTGCGCGATTGGTTCGTCGCCACCGCCATGGCCGTCCGCGACCCGATCACCGAGCGCTGGCTCGCGTCGACCAGGGAGACCTATGCCACCGCCGGCAAGCGGGTCGCCTACATGTCGCTCGAGTTCCTGATCGGACGCCTGCTCTCCGACGCGCTCGAGAATCTCGGCGTCCGCGACGACGTCCGCGCAGCCCTTGCCGAACTCGGGGTCGATCTCGAGGATGTGCGGGCGGTCGAACCAGACGCGGCACTCGGCAACGGTGGCCTCGGTCGTCTCGCTGCCTGCTACATCGAGAGCATGGCCAGCGTCGGAGTGCCCGCGCACGGCTACGGCATCCGCTACGAGAACGGTCTGTTCCGGCAATCCATCGGCCTCGGCTTCTGGCAGCAGGAGTGGCCGGAGGACTGGCTGGCGCTGGGCAACCCGTGGGAGTTCCGCCGCCCCGAGCTTACCTTCGAGGTGGGTTTCGGCGGCTCGGTCGCCGTCGAGACCGACCCGGACGACCGCCTGCGCTATCGCTGGATGCCGGCCGAGACCCTGTTCGCGCTCGCCTACGACACCCCGATCGTCGGCGCCGGCGGCCGGCACGTGAACACGCTCCGGCTCTGGTCGGCGCGCGCCAGCAACCCGCTGCGTCTGGAGGACTTCAACCGGGGCGACCATGTCGGCGCACTCGCCGACCGCGTCCGCTCCGAAGCGATCTCGCGCGTCCTCTACCCGAGCGACGAGAGCCCAGCCGGTCTGGAGCTGCGCCTGCGCCAGGAGTTCTTCTTCGTCTCTGCCTCGCTGCAGGACATGCTTCGCCGCCATCTCGCCCACTATGCCGATCTCGGCAACTTCGCCGAGAAGGTCGCCATCCAGCTTAACGACACCCATCCGGCCATCGGCATCGCCGAGCTGATGCGACTGCTCGTCGACGTGCACGGCGTCCATTGGGACCGCGCCTGGCAGATCACCGGCGGCAGCTTTTGCTACACCAACCACACCCTTCTACCCGAAGCGCTCGAGATGTGGCCTGTGCCGCTGATGGAGCGGCTGCTGCCGCGCCACATGCAGATCATCTACATGATCAACAACACCCATCTCGACGGCGCCAAGCGCGCCGGCTTTCCCGATGACGGTTTCCTCGCCGGCGTCTCGCTGATCGACGAGACCCACGGACGGCGCGTCCGCATGGGCCATCTCGCCTTCGTCGGCTCCCGCCGCATCAACGGGGTCTCGGCGCTGCACACCGACCTGATGAAGCGCACCATCTTCCACGACCTCGACGCGGTCCATCCCGGCCGGATCGTCAACAAGACCAACGGCATCACCTTCCGCCGCTGGCTCTACACCGCCAACGAGGGCCTCTCCCGGCTGCTGGCCGATACGATCGGCAGGCGCGTGCTGTCCGACCCGATGGCGCTCGCCGACCTCGTGCCATACGCTGGCGACCGTGCCTTTCGCGACGCCTTCCGCACCCAGCGCCGCCGCAGGAAGGAAGCACTTGCCGCCCTGATCCGCCGCGAACTGACGATTGCGGTCGACCCCGACGCAATGTTCGACGTCCAGATCAAGCGCATCCACGAATACAAGCGACAGTTGCTCAACGTGCTGCAGATCATCGCGACCTACGGCGCGATACGCGCCTATCCGATGCAGCATCACGTTCCCCGGGTGAAGATCTTCGCCGGCAAGGCGGCCGCGAGCTACCTGCGCGCCAAGCAGGTCATCCAGCTCGCCCACGACGTCGCCCGCGTCGTCAACAGCGACCCATCCGTACGCGGCCTGCTCAAGGTAGCCTTCCTGCCCAACTACAATGTGACGCTGGCCGAGCAGATCATTCCTGCCGCCGATCTCTCCGAGCAGATCTCGACCGCCGGCATGGAGGCGTCCGGCACCGGCAACATGAAGCTTGCACTCAACGGCGCGCTCACCATCGGCACGCTCGACGGTGCCAACGTCGAAATCCGCGACCATGTCGGACCGGACAACATCTTCATCTTCGGCCTGACGGCGGACCAGGTGCAGGCACGCCGTCGCGCCGGCCTCGACACCGTCGCCCGGGATGCCGTGGCTGCCTCGCCCTCGCTCGCCGAGGTGCTTCATGCCATCCGATCCGGCGTGTTCTCTCCCGACGAACCTGGCCGCTATCACGGTCTCATCGACGACCTGATGCACAACGACCGCTTCTTTGTCACCCCTGACTTCGACGCCTACTGCGAGGAGCAAGCCGTCGTCGACCGGGTCTGGGCCGAGCCCGACGATTGGTGGCGGCGCGCGGTGCTCAACACCGCCAACATGGGCTGGTTCTCGTCCGATCGCGCCATCCGCGAATATGCCGACGAGGTCTGGCAGGTGCCGATACGGGCCTGACCCCGACCGGCGCGAGGGACATGGACCTGCGCGGGGGCCGCCTGTAAGAAGGCCCGCCAAGGTCGGCCCCTGATCGAGCACGGGCGCCTGCCCGCGAAAGGTGCCCGCCATGGCCATGACCGATCCGACGTCGCGACCCAGCTCCGTTGAACGGATCGACGAGGCGCTCGCCTTCGACGATGTGCTTCTCGTGCCAGGCCAGTCCTCGATCCTGCCGGGCGCGGTCGACGTCAGCACCCGCCTGACATCCCGCATCACGCTCAACATTCCGCTGATGTCGTCCGCCATGGACACCGTGACCGAGGATGCGATGGCCATTGCCATGGCCCAGCTCGGCGGTATCGGCGTCATCCACAAGAACCTGGCTGCCGCCGAGCAGGCCGCCGGGGTTCACCGCGTCAAGAAGTTTGAAAGCGGCATCGTGGTCGATCCGGTCACCGTCCATCCCGACCAAACCCTTGCCGAGGTCCGCGCCACCATGGCGCTGCACCGGATCTCCGGCCTGCCGGTGGTCGAGCGCGGCACCAACCGCCTCGTCGGCATCCTCACCAACCGCGACGTCCGCTTCGCCAACGATCCCGACGAACGCGTGGCCTCCCTGATGACCAGCGAACGCCTCGTCACCGTGCCGCACGGCGCGACGCCCGAAATGGCCCGGCGTCTGCTGCACCAGCACCGCATCGAGAAGCTGCTCGTCGTCGACGACGACTACCGCTGCACCGGCCTGATCACCGTCAAGGACATGGAGAAAGCCGAGGCCCACCCGTTCGCCAACAAGGACGCGCTCGGCCGCCTACGCTGCGCGGCAGCCGTCGGCGTCGGCGACGCCGAAGGCGCCCGCGCCGAGCTCCTGATCGAGGCCGGCGTCGACGTCCTCGTCGTCGACACCGCGCACGGCCACTCCGCCGGCGTGCTCGCCGCCGTCAACCGCCTCAAGCACCTGTCGAACTCGGTCGACGTGATCGCCGGCAACGTCGCCACACCCGACGGCGCCCGCGCGCTGATCGACGCCGGCGCCGACGCGGTCAAGATCGGCATCGGACCGGGCTCCATTTGCACCACGCGCGTCGTCGCCGGCGTCGGCGTCCCCCAGTTCACCGCCGTGCTGGAAACCGCCGCCGCCTGTCGCACCGCCGGCGTCACCGCCATCGCGGATGGTGGCATCAGGACCTCGGGCGACATCGTCAAGGCGATCGGCGCCGGCGCCGATGTCGTGATGATGGGATCGCTGCTCGCCGGCACCGACGAGGCGCCCGGCGAGGTGTTCCTCTACCAGGGCCGCTCGTACAAATCCTACCGCGGCATGGGCAGCCTCGGCGCCATGGCCCGCGGTTCCGCCGACCGATATTTCCAGCAAGACATCAAGGATACCCTCAAACTGGTGCCCGAAGGCATTGAGGGCCGCGTCGCCTACCGCGGCCCCGCCGCCGCCGTCATTCACCAGATGGTCGGCGGCCTTCGGGCGGGTATGGGTTACACTGGAAGTGCCAGTCTGGCCGAACTTCAAGGCAGGGCGCGCTTCCGTCGTGTGACCGGCGCCGGCCTTCGCGAGAGCCACGTGCATGACGTCGCCATCACCCGCGAAGCACCGAATTATAGGCAGGAAACATAGCCAGGCCGGGGCTCCGCCCCGAATCCCGCCAAGGGCGGTCGCCCTTGGAACCCGTCACTTGACGCCTTCCGCTCGGATACAGGCCACAATTGAGCTTCATGACGCCATCAGCGCCGATCGTCGGCCGGCAGATGCGATAGCCAACGAGTTCTTCCGGCAGCGGCGCTACATCGGGTCGACCGACCGGCGCGAGGTCTCCGCGCTGGTCTGGGACATGCTTCGGCAGGCACGCCGGCTTGACTGGTGGCTCCGACGCGCCGCGGCGCCCGGCCACTCCGGCGCGCGACTGCGCGTTGCCGCCCACCTCCTGCTTTCCGGCACCCGGCTCGACGCCGTCCGACCGCTTTTCTCCGGCGGACGCTTCGCGCCAGGCTCGCTCGATTCCGATGAGGCTCGCGCCCTCGAAACCATCGACGGCCACACACTCGACCACCCGCACATGCCTGACGCCGTCCGTCTCGAAATCCCTGACTGGCTGCTACCCCGCCTACAAGTTCGTTTCGGCGCCCAACTCGAGCCGGAACTCGCCGCCCTGCTCGAACCCGCCCCCCTCGACCTGCGGGTCAACCTGCTCCGCGGCAGCCGGGAGGACGCGATCGCTGCACTCGCCCGAGAAGACATCGAGGTCACCCCGACACCGCTGTCCCCTTGGGGTCTGCGCACCCCAGGGCGCCGGATGGTCACCACCGGCGAGGCCTTTCGTTCCGGCCTGGTCGAAATCCAGGACGAAGGCAGCCAGCTCATCGCACTCGCCGTCGGCGCAGTCCCCGAGATGCGCGTCTGCGATCTCTGCGCCGGCGCCGGCGGCAAAACGCTCGCGATTGCCATGACCATGGCCAATCGCGGCCACATCGTCGCCTGCGACGTGTCCGGCTCCCGCCTCGACGGCGCCGTCAAACGGCTGCGTCGCGCCGGCATCCACAACGCCGAGCGTCACCTGCTCACACCGGGCGACAAATGGGCCAAGCGACGCGCCGGCTCATTCGACCGGGTTCTCGTCGACGCGCCCTGCACCGGCACCGGCACCTGGCGCCGCAACCCCGACGCACGTCGGACCCTTACCGAACGCGACCTCGACGAACTCGTCCTTCGCCAGGCGGCCATCCTCGACACCGCCGCCCGCCTGGTCAAACCCGGCGGCCGCCTCGTCTACGCCACCTGCTCATTCCTGCCCGACGAGAACGAAGCACAGATCGAAGCCTTCCACACCCGCCATCCGGGCTTCGAGCCGATACCGCCGCGCCACGCCGGCCTGCCTGGCAACGGCGACTTCCTCACTCTGACGCCGAAACGACACGGCACCGACGGCTTCTTCGCCGCCATCCT
>CAXTSH010000043.1:26813-28018 GCA_964246925.1 uncultured Acetobacteraceae bacterium | reverse complement strand
GCATTAGCAGCCCTAGTCCAGAGAAGAATTGCATGCTCTGACACAACCGGCTGTCCGCTCTTCTGTCCTGCCTCAGCGTTCAAAAAGTCGGTCGAACGAAATGCCCCGACTGGCAGCGAGCTGATGAAGCAAAGCTCTCTCCTCGTCAGGCATCGACGAAAGGGCATGAACTCCAAATTTCGCAATTGGATGCTGGGTGAGGACTCCCGCTATTCGGTCGATGACAGCCGCCGATCCGGCGATGTCTTCCACCAGGTCAGGCGCCACGCCGGCTCCGTCGAGGTAGACGGCCCGAGTCCAAACAGCGCTCATTTCACCTCCACGCCAGCAGCCGCTCCAGGTCGGCCTCGCCCGCGTCCTTCGGCTCCAGCCAATCGCCGACAGCAGCGTGCAGCGCCAGCTACGCCTCATACTCCGTCAGCCCGCTCGCCATCAGCCGATCAAGCGCCACGTTCAAGGCAGCCAGCTCGGCGGCGACCAGGCCGGACGTGTTGCCGGCGGTGAAGCCCGGATCGAGCTGTCGAATTGGATCGAGACGGACGTTCGGCTCGAACCGCTCGCGGGGGCCGTCCGGCATCGGCTCAATCCTTCAATCGCGACGGCTTGGCCCACTGCAATCCCACCCCGTGGCTCGCTATCGGCGGGCGGCGCATCAGCACGAAGCCGGACATCTCCAGGCACTGCAGCAGGTGTCCGGCCGTGATCCGGGCCTGCATCTCGTCGGCGTCGTGCTGGCGCTTTCGACCGTTGAACCGCAGCGCATGAGCCAGGGCGTCGGAAACCTCGTCGTGGGTGGCGAGGCGGAGATTATTCGAGACGGCGGGCTCGGTCATGCAGGAACGAAGCATGAACGCCTGGCGAGAGTCTAGTTGCTGTTGTCGCCGTGTTCACCGATATGCGGCTGATGAGCAACGTGGCCGTGGTGATGCTTTTTATCTGCGGGCTTGGGCTCGCGGCGTGCAAGCCAGGGCCGCCGGCTACCTTTGACAATACCCCACTTGGTCTCGGCTACAGGCGGTAGAAGCCGGCCAGGTCGCCCCAGCCGGCCTCCCCATAATCATTTCTTTACAGAACCGGAACAAGCGCTATGTTGGACGACGACGTTGCGCGGGCAATTGGGAGTGGTCCGCCCAAGAACCCTGGGGGTGAGGGTGGCACCGCCGCAATGTCGAGGGGCGGCCCGCCCTTCCAAGGGTGGCCGTCCC
>CAXTSH010000043.1:9224-26803 GCA_964246925.1 uncultured Acetobacteraceae bacterium | reverse complement strand
GGCCGGGCCCCGGGGGGCACCCCCCCGGCGGGGGCCCCCCGCCCGGCCCGGGAGGGTCTGCCACAACCAGTTTAAAAGTCGTCGTCCAGCCGTCCATTGCAGTGTCGAAGGTGCAGCCGACGCCGCTTGACGTCTTTGGACGGTAGCGAGCGAGCTACCGCCAGCATCAGTTCGACAACAGCCGCGTTGAGATCGGCAGCGTCGTTCTCATGAGGCTCACTTAAAACGTCATCTGGCACGCTGAAGTGAACGACCGTGCTCGGCGTCTTCCCGTGCTCTGCCAAAAATCATGCAAGCCGACGCACCATGTCTGTGCGCCGCATCCGCAACCGCTGCAGCAACCTGCATCAGGTCTGGAGAGCGAAGCTTAATCCATGGGATCGAACGGGCATCCAGCCCCTTGCGGAACGCCAACACCGACTGGTCAGCACCTTGGCGAGCAACGTCCACGCCGGTAATCAGCGCATCGTCCTTGTAAAACATGACCTCGCGCTTGCGTGCGCCCTCGATCAAATCCTTGCCGATGAACTGCGCCGACGAGGTTGACGGAAACTCACCCTCGACGCGGACCTTGAAGAAATCCGAGTTCTCGCCGTACGTCTCGGCCCATTCACGGAACAGCTCCTTGTTCGTCCCCGGAACCGTACGGCTGTCGACGTGAATTTCGCTCCAGCGATTCCGCTGCCGTCCGAAGCACTCAGCGAACCGACCTTTGGACTGCGTCGGATTGCCCAGCGCGAGCCAGACAATCTCCGTGTCTTCGTCGGTGAGCGCGCCTTCCGCGACCTCCCACACCTTGTCCGCGATGCCCGAGCATTCGTCGAAAACCAGCAAGATGCGGTTTCCGCGATTGTGCAATCCCGCGAACGCTTCCAGGTTCGTCTCTGACCAGGTGACGGCATCGGCACGCCATGTCCGCTCGTGACCGGGCATCGTCGACACGATCGACATCCCTTGCACGCGGAACCAGTCGCGACAGATCAGCAGCCGGAACCAGCGGCTCATCTCGGGGAGCGTCTTCGTGCGTAGCTGCGGCTCCGTGTTCGCCGTGAGCACCACCTTCGTGTCAGGACACGTGCAGAGACCCCAGGCGGTCAGCCAGGCGGCCAACGCGCCCTTCCCGCATCCGTGCCCACTGCTCACCGCCTGGAGGACAGGCTGCAGCGCAGAACCCGGCGCGTGGCCGGCCTTGAGACGATCGCCGACGCTTTGGAGCACGGTACGCTGCCACTCGCGCGGACCCGTCTCGTTCTGCAGCTCACCAGGCTCGCCCCATGGCAGCGCACCCATGACAAAACGGTAGGGGTCGATCGCGCACTCGCCCATGAACGCAACGAGGTCATCGTCGACGCGATCGGACAGCAGGGGTGCGGTGGCGCTCATGCGGACCTGCACCAGACCTCGAATCCGCGAATGTGTGCGGACCCACAGCGGACCCGCCAGCGCTTCCGAGCGCTTCCGGCGGTCTCCACCAAAATCCGCGAATGTGCAAGCAAATGCCGCCGAATCAGCCTATTGGTTCGGGTCCGCTTTCGACAGGTTCCGAACGATTCCGGCCTAGATTACACTCTGCAAATCCGCGAATGTGGGTTCGATTCCCGCCCGGACCTTTACCTTGAGCGACGGGGTCTTGGGCCAGACCCAGCTACGGATCCTCCTGCGCTAGCGCAAAGGGGACCCGGTCCAGAATGGAACCCTGGGCTTTTGTTGCGTGATAGCAAGAATCTTGAGTGCTTCCGGCAGAGACAGCCCGACAATGCGGGCCTCGTGCAATGGAGACACTAGTGATCCGATCCCTGTCCCTGCTTGCCTGCCTGCCGCTGGCACTCGGCGCATGCGCCGGCACCACCACCACGACCGTGACCACCGATGCGCAGTTGGCGCTCACCGACGGACAGGCAATTCTTGCGGCACTGGAGGCCGGCGGGAATTTGCCGCCCAAGATCGAGGCCGATGCGACGCTGGTTATTGACGGGCTGCAGGCGGTCCTTGCGGCCGACAACGGCGCTGCGACCGGCACGACCGAGGCACAGGCGCTTGCCGCCGCCGAGGCGGCGGTGCAGCAGGTGGTGGGCGACAGCACGGACGCGCGCGTCAGGCAGGCGGGTCAGGTTGCGCTGACGGCGATCACCGCCGTCAGTGCCAACGCGTCGGCGAGCTCGCAGACGCAGGCTGAAACTGCCCTCGGTGCCGTGCTGCTCGACTTCCTGGCGACATCCGAACCAACACAGGCTCTCGCGTTCGCGCGGCGCTAGGTCGTTTGACCGACAATTGAGCGGAGACATCAATGACCTGGCTCGTCGAACTGCCTGACGCGAACGGGCAACCCATGCTGATCAACCTGGACGAGCCGGTGCTCGTCCAGGGCAACGAGGCTCAGTCCTCGATCGTGACCGCGCTCGGTCCGCTTCCTGTCGGCCTCGGGTACGAAGCGCTATGCGACCGGCTGAGGCTGAACCCGGCCGATCGCATGCCTTCAATGTCGACGACAAGGAAACTGCAGCGGCGTGCGTTGGGCCGGTTGCCGGCCAAACGGGACGGGCGGGTGCCGCGTCTGTCGGTGCTTGCGCCGAATCTGCCGGCGGCGCCGGCTCGTTATACGGCTTGCGTCGACGCGGTCGGAAGCTGGATCCTGGGCGAGAACGATCGCATCGGCGACTGCACGTGCGTGGGTCCGGCGAACGTCATCCTGGCGTTGACGACGCTGGCGGGGCAGCCGAGACGTCTGCCGGACGCCGACATCGTCGCGTTCTACGGGGCGGTGAGCGGCTATACGCCGAGCGATCCGAACAGCGACCAGGGTGCCATGATCGAGGACGTGCTGGCGGCTTGGCACGCCCGCGGCATTGATGCCGACAAGGTCGACGGCTATGCGACGATCGAGCCCGCCGACCACGAGCGGGTCCGGCAGGCGATCGCGCTGCTCGGACCCGTCGATCTCGGGATCAATCTCCCGTCGGGATGGATGCAGGCTTCGGTCTGGGACGTGTCGACGGCAGGCGACGAGATCGCCGGCGGCCACTGCATCACCGCTGTCGGCTACACCGAAGGCGGACCGCTGATCGTGTCCTGGGGACAGGTGTTCACGCTGACCTGGGCCGGCTGGGATGCCTACGTCGACGAGGCGCACGCACTGCTGTCGCGTGACGCTTTGGGCAAGACCGGCCGCGATGTGGCGGGCGTCGACTGGACGGCACTGGAGAGCTTCATGGCGATCATCAGGGGGACGGCATGACACTCACACGCGCAAGTATTCTCGCTTGGCTGCGACAGCCGACGACGATTGCCGGCATCGCGGCGCTGGTCGGCGACGCGATTGTGGTGGCGACAGGCGCAGTCACATGGCGCCTCGAACTGCCGATCGCGGCGGGATCGGTCATCGCGATGGCAATGCCCGACAACACTGCAGCGGCGGGGCTGCTGGTCAAGATGTTGCGTGACGTGCTGGCGGCCATTGCGACACGCGACGCCGCCTCGATCATGGCCGCCGTCACCGATGCAGAGGCGCTACTGACGGCCATCGAAGGCGCTCACGCTCCCCCGCTGCCCTCTGAACCCGCCACCGCCTAACCCTTCCGAGCCGCCGGACATCGGGCAGGCGGGATTCGAACCCACGACCCCCAGTCCCCCAGACTGATGCGCTACCAGGCTGCGCTACTGCCCGTCCATGCCGGCCCGCCTTTGGGCGGACGGTGGATAACAGGGCGTTTCTGGCCCGGCAAGCGGCTCAGTCGGGCAGGAGCGCGCGGAGTGCCTCGAGCTCCGCGAGCAACTCGCGCAGAATGTCCCCGCTCGAGCCCCCCCTGGTGGGTTCGGCAGGTCTCGGCAACTGCGGCGGATCAGGTGCGGCAAGGTCGAGTTCGTCCGAAACGTCGCCCTCTTGCCGCTCCGCGTCGCTGGCGGGCGGGATATCCTCGGCGAGCGCGCCACCGCCTTCACGAAGCAGACGCTGCACGCCTTTGATCGTGTAGCCCTGGATGTAGAGCAGGTGGGCGATGCTGCGGAGCAATGCGATATCGTCGGGGCGATAGTAGCGGCGACCGCCACCGCGTTTAAGCGGCTTGACCTGTGGAAATCGGGTTTCCCAGAACCGGAGTACATGCTGCGGGATGTGAAGTTCGTCCGCCACCTCGCTGATGGTGCGAAACGCCGACGGTGATTTGCGCAATCGGCCTGAAGCTGCCGATGCGTTACGCGCTGGGCCGGCGAGGTCCTCGACGTCCGGCGGCTCGTCGCCGGCGATCAATCGATATCTCCGATATCGTCCTCTGCTGGCGGCTTCTCACCATTGACCAACGCGCGCATGACCTGGCTCGGACGGAAGACCAGAACGGAGCGAGGCATGATCGGGACCTCGATGCCGGTTTTTGGGTTACGTCCGATCCGGCGGCCCTTTTGGCGCACAGAAAAGGTACCGAAGCCGCTGATCTTGACGGGTTCTCCAGCTTCGAGAACCGAGGCGAGACGGTTGAGGACGTTTTCCAAGAGATCAGCGGACTCGTTTCGCGACAGGCCGACCTGCATGTAGATCTGTTCGGCCAGGTGGGCACGCGTGACCGTGTTCATGAAGGAACCTTGGCGGCCCCGTCCGG
The DNA here is from genome assembly GCA_964246925.1 of uncultured Acetobacteraceae bacterium. GTDB lineage: Bacteria > Pseudomonadota > Alphaproteobacteria > Acetobacterales > Acetobacteraceae > CAXTPV01. Next base: position 22,211 of record CAXTSH010000043.1, on the reverse strand, counting down.
CAGCGTCAACGAAGCGAACGCGATGGTCGCACGTATCGATTAACCTGTGGCGCTACATCCGCACCAAGGCCGAACCCCAGGTGAGGCCACCGCCCAGAGCCTCCATCACAACGAGATCACCGCGCCTTATCCGACCATCCTTGACCGCTTCATCAAGAGCAAGCGGGATAGAGGCTGCCGACGTATTGGCGTGGCGTTCGACGGTCACGACAACGCGGTCCGCCGGCAAACCAAGCTTCCGGCCCATGGCATCAATGATACGGCGGTTGGCCTGATGAGGCACGAGCCAGTCGACGGCGTCCTGCTTGAGGCCGTTGGCGGCGAGAGCTTCTTCGACGACCTCTGCGAGCTTGACGACGGCGTGACGGAACACCTCGCGGCCCTGCATGATAAGATGGCCAGGTCGATCGGCGCGGCCGACGGCGCCATCGATGTAGAGCAGATTGGCCAACCGGCCGTCGGAATGGAGATGGGTCGAGAGGATGCCGTCGCCTTTGGCGCCCCCTCCGCGCAACACGACGGCGCCGGCGCCATCGCCGAACAGCACGCAGGTGCCGCGGTCCTGCCAGTTCATGATTCGCGAGTAGACCTCGCTGCCAATGACCAGCGCGGTTCCGGCCTTGCCGGTCCGGATGAAGCTGTCGGCGGCACTGAGCGCGTAAATGAAGCCTGAACAGGCCGCGGACACGTCGAAAGCGAAGCCGCTGGTCACACCGAGTGCGGCCTGTGCGCTGACGGCGGATGCGGGAAAGGCCTGGTCGGGGGTGGCGGTCGCGAGGATGATCAGATCGACGTCCGACGCGCCCAAACCTGCGTCGTCGAGAGCTGCCTGGGCTGCGCGGACGGCCATGGAGACGGTGTTTTCAGGACCCTCTGCGACGTGGCGCTGACCGATGCCGGTGCGCTCGCGTATCCAGGCATCGGAGGTGTCGACGGTGCGCGCGAGTTCGTCGTTGGTGACCACCCGGCGGGGAAGATAGGCGCCGACACCGACGATGCGGGAACTACCCATCAGCCGTGCTCCCGAACCATGACCTCGCTCGTCTCGCCTGCAGCGTCGCCGTCGCGATCGCCGATCCGGCCAAGGCCGTCGCGGATCCGGTCGTTAAACCCGTAAGTCACCATGTCCATCGCGACGTCGACGGCGTGGGCAAAGCCCTCTGCATCGGTGCCGCCGTGCGACTTGACCACGACGCCGTTGAGGCCGAGCAGGACCGCCCCGTTGTAGCGGCGGGGGTCGAGCCACTCGCGCAGGCGCTCCAGGCCAGGCCGTGCCAGGACGTAGCCGAGCCGCGAGGTGAGACTGCTTGAGAAGACCTGGCGGAGCAGGTCGCTGACCATGCGCATCGCTCCCTCTCCGGTCTTGAGGGCCACGTTGCCGGTGAAGCCGTCGGTGACGACGACATCGGTGCGGCCGGCCGTAATGTCGTGACCCTCGACGAACCCGTGAAACTGGCCGGCGATGTGACTGCGGCGAAGCACGTCGGCAGCGCGCCTCAGTCTGTCGTCGCCTTTGCCTTCTTCGGAGCCGACGTTGAGCAGGCCGATGGTGGGTTCGGTCAATCCGAGGACGGCGCGCGCGAAGGCGTCGCCCATGACGGCGAACTCGACGAGATTGCGCGTGTCGCAGACGAGATTGGCGCCGAGGTCGAGCATGACGACGTCGCCGCGTGCCGAAGGCGAGAGAGCTGCCATGGCCGGCCGATCGATGCCGGCCATGGTCTTGATGACGATCTTGGCGAGCGCCAGCATCGCACCGGTATTGCCGGCGGAGACGACGCCCTTGGCACCACCGCCGGCCACAATGTCGAAGGCGACCCGCATCGAGCTGTCGCGCAGGCGAAGTGCAGCAGTGGGCTTGAGGTCGCCCGCGATGCGCTCCGACGCGTGGCGAAGAGTGCAGGCAAGCTTCGCGCGCCTGGTGTCGGCCAGGAGTGGTGCGATGGATGGCTCGTCGCCGACGATAAGAAAGCTCGCCCCCGGGTGACGTTCAGCGACGATGTCCAGGCCGGCGACGATCATGCCGGGTGCGTCATCGCCGCCCATGCCGTCGATGGCGAGAGTGTAGGCCTCCATCAGCCCGGCACGCGCATCCGCGCGTCCGCGTGCCGCGTCAGACCCGAACAGTCCCCTTCAGCGCCTTGCCGGCGCCGACGATCTCGCGGCCGTCGTAGTGGCCGCATTGCGAACATACGTGGTGCGGACGCTTCAGCTCGCCGCAATTGCCGCATTCGCTGTAGGCTTCGACACGAAGCGCCTCGTGGCTGCGACGCATGCCGCGCCGGGATGGCGAGGTCTTCCGCTTCGGAACTGCCATGGTGACCGGCCCCTCCATGGGCCTCAGTCCCGCCCAAGATGCGGGAGTGCCTGCCGTGGGCAGGATTGCAAATCTCGTCCAGGCGGCGGCCTCTACCAGAGCGTGGCGGGAGCCGCAAGCGGCGGCTCGATCCGTCAATGTGCATTGCGGCGATCGCGAAGCGAGGCGAACGGATGGATGGATGCGCTCTCGCCACCAGGGGGCAAGGATGAGCCAGGCTTGCGCGGAAACGGGTCGAGTGCGAGTGCGAGCTGCTCGACAGCCGCTTCGCCGAGATCGATGCGGTCGGCTTCATAGGGGATTTCGTCGATCGCGTCCGGGTCGAGCACGTCGTCCTCGGTCCCGGCAGGCACGAAACGGACCGTGAACTGCTCCCCGACCGACTGCTCGACAGGTTCGAGGGAGACGACGCATTGCTGCGTGACTTCCGCCGTCAGGGTGCCATCGGCCTCGACGATGCCGGCCGGCAGGCGCCGCAGGGAGAAACGCACTTCGAGCCTGGCGAGACCGAGGATATGAAGGCGGCGCGCGATCGCAGCGCGTTCGTCCGGCTCAGGGCAGACAACAACCTCCAGAGCCTGCGCAGTCAGGCGCGACGGTGCGAAGGGGCGGCTGAGTTCAGGTGGAGGTGGTGCGGATGGCGACATCAGGTTTCCGGAATGAGGGTGGACTGTTGACACCATCAAGTCGATGCGGCACCGGACGGGCAACCCCAGGACGAAATATCGTGCGCCCGACCCGGCTGGTTCCACTCCTCGTCATCCTGATCGCGTCCGGCGGCCTCGTCGGCTGCCAGTATTTCCAGGCGAACCGACAGACGCGCGGCAACATGGTCGATCCCATCGACTACGGACAGTTGGTACCGGGAACCAGCACGCGGGCGGACGTGACGTCGCTGATCGGATCGCCCACGACACGGGCGATGTTCGACGACAACACCTGGATTTATGTCGGCATGCAGACCCAGCCGACGATCGGAGGCTTCCCGCACATCAACAAGCAGCAGGTGATGGTACTGACGTTCAACAACAACGGGACGCTGCAGTCGATCCATCGGGCGACGAAGAAGGATTCCGTGCTCGTCGCGATGGATGGACGGGTGACGCCGTCGCCGGGCAGCGAGGCCACCTTCCTGCAACAGGTGATCGGCAATGTCGGGCGTTACAACCCGGCAGGCCTGCTGGGGCCGGCGGGAACGAACCCGAACGGCTCTGCCGGCGGTGGCGGCGGGGCGGGAAACTCGCTGCCTTAGGACCCTCAGACCAGGAACGGTACCAGCCGGTTCGTCCGCTGCGCGTAGGCGCGATAGGGCTCGCCAAGAGCCTGGGACAGGGCGGCTTCCTCGACCCCCATGCGCACGGCGAAGCCGGCGCCGACGAGGAGGAGGAGCAGGAGGAGGCCTAGCCAGGTGCCGAGTGCCAGGCCGATACCCAGAAAGGTCAGCAGGCTTCCGGTGTAGGCGGGATGGCGCACCCAGCGGTAGGGGCCGCTCTGCACGATCGAATGGGCCGGGTGGATGGCGACGTCGAGCGTGAAGAAGCGGCCGAGAACACAGACGGCCCACCAGCGCAGAATGAGCCCGGCGACCATCAGCGTCACGCCGAGGAACAGGAGAGTCCGCCGGCCAACAGGGAAGGCCGTGCCGGGAGCGTTCACCGCACACAGGAAAACGGACATCAGTCCTAGGAAGATTGTCAGGCGCAGGAGGTGAACCGAACCTCGATCCCTGGAGATCGCTTCGGTCCGCGCGGCGCGACGTCGCGAGAAGACAAAGATCTCGCTGGCGAGCCAGACGATGTAGACCGGCCAGAACAGGCCGCCGTACAGCTCGCTGCCGGAGAGGGGAAGCGAGGTCGGGACGAGCAGCCCTGCGATCAAAGCGGCAGCCAGATGCGGGCACGCAGGCCGCCGAGAGGACTGGCTTCCAGGATGATGTCGCCGCCGTGGGCGCGGACGATGTCGCGCGCGATGGTCAGGCCAAGGCCGGTGCCCCCGGCAGCACCGGTCTCGAAGGCGCGAAAGACGGTCTCGCGCCTGGCGGGCGGAATGCCCGGACCGTCATCGTCGACGAGGACCTGGACCTGGCGACGCTGCGCCTGCATGGCGACCGCGACGCGGCGGGCGTGACGCTGGGCGTTGTCGACGAGGTTGGTCAGCGCGCGTCGCATCGCGTCTGGGCGGAGCGGCAGATCGATGCGCCGGGTCTCGGCGAGTTCGACGGCGAGACCGGAACGCCGGGCATTGATGCAGACATCCTCGACGATGGCGGAGAAATCGACCGAGCGGATCCGCTCGGCGCCCTCGCCGCGGGCGAAGGCGAGATAGCCGTCGATCATCCGCTCCATGTCGTCGACGTCGGAGACCATGCCGGCGATGTCGCTGCCGATTTCGGTGGTGCGCGGCAGCATGGCGAGCGACAGGCGCAGTCGCGTCAGCGGCGTGCGCAGGTCGTGGCTGACGCCGGCCAGCAACTCGGTGCGCTGGGTGACGAAGCGGCCGATGCGTTCCTGCATGCGGTTGAAGGCGGAGGCGGCGCGACGGACCTCCTGCGCGCCCTCGGGCTTGATCGGACCGGTTTCGCGGCCGGTCCCGAGGGTCTCGGCGGCGCGCGACAAGCGCCGGATGGCGCGGACCTGGTTGCGCATGAAAAGGGCGGCAATGGTGAACAGGAGCAGGGAGCTCCCGGTCAGCCAGAGCAGGAACAGGTAGATCGCGCCGGTGTCGAGACGTTTGCGCGGGGCCTGGATGGCAAGCACGCCACCGTCGAGTGCGACCCGCAGCAGGACCTGCTGCGGGTCGGTGGTCCAGTCCATGGTGAAGGGGCGGCGGACGATCTCGCGCATCGCGGCGGCGAGGTCGTCGTCCATCGGCCCGATGATATTGGTGCGGTGGCCGAAATGCAGGTGGGCGCCGGGTTCGAGGGTCATGACCAGGCCGTAGCGGCGGCGGGCGGAGGCAATGATCCAGTCGCGGTCGGACGTATCGGGGAAGCGGGCGAGCAGATCGAGCGTTTCGGTGACCTCGCCGGCGACGGCCGACGACAGCCGCCGAGAGACGATGTTGAGGTGGCTGCCGTAGAAGATCTGCAGCGCGATGGCCTCGCTCAGCAGCAGCGGGATCAGGATGATCAGCAGCGAACGGGCGAGCAGGCTGCGCGGGAGGAAGCGGCGGAGCGGGCGTTCCAGTCTGATACGCATGTCAGTTGCCCGGCTTGAGCACGTAGCCGCGACCGCGGACGGTCTGCAGGAACAGCGGCTCGCGCGGGTCGGGCTCGATCTTGCGGCGCAGACGGGTGACCTGGACGTCGATCGCGCGCTCGCCGGTCTCGTCCATGTCGAGGATGCGGGCCAGGTCCTCGCGCGAGAAGATGTCGCCGGGTTTGCGGGCGAGCACGGTCAGGAGTGCGACTTCGCCGCCGGTGAGGTGGATCGGGCCGCCGTCGTGGCGGAGCAGGCCGCGGACCGGGTCGAACTCGAGCGAGCCGAGGCGGACCGGACGGTCGTTCTCCGTCGAAGCGGGGGGTGCGAGGCGCCGGAGCAGGGCGCGCAGGCGAAGCAGCAGGACGCGGGGCTCGAAAGGTTTGCCGAGATAGTCGTCCGCACCGGCCTCGAAGCCCTCGATCTGGTCCTCCGGAGCGCCGCGGGCGGTCAGCAGGAGGATCGGGACATCGGACTGGCTGGCACGGAGCGCCCGGGTCAGGGCGACGCCGTCCTCGCCGGGCATGGTGACGTCGAGCACGATCGCGTCGGGCTGGATCGAGCCGAGGCGGGCGCGGGCGTCGGCGGCGTCTACCGCGGTGGTGACCCGAAAACCCTGCTCGGCGAGGTAGCGCTGCAGGAGCGTGCGCAGGCGCTGGTCATCGTCGACGACGAGGACATGCGCCGGGTCGGTCACTCGCGGCGGACCGGCTCGTCGGTCATGCCGGCGAGCACGCGGCGGAAGCCGTCGACGGCGGCGACGCCTGCCTCGCTGAAGGCGGCGACGAGAAGCTCGCGCTGGCGGCCGAACAGGCGTCGCTCGAGAGCGGCGCCGGCTTCGGTCAGCGCCAGATGTTTCTGGCGGCGGTCCGACGAGCCGCGGGTGTGTTCGACATAGCCGTCGGCGACGAGCTGGCCGAGAACGCGGGCGAGACTCTGCTTGGTGATGCGGAGCAGTGCCAGCAGTTCGGTGACGGTCACGCCGGAGCGGGCACCGACGAAATAGAGCACGCGGTGGTGGGCGCGGCCGAGGCCCAGCTCGTCGAGCACGGGGTCGGCGGCGCCGGTGAAATCGCGATAGGCGAAGAACAGAAGCTCCTGCGCCTGGCGAAGCTGTTCCTCGCGAAGAAACAGGAGACTTTCGCCGGCGTGCGACAGTCCGGCCGGAGCGGGCGGTCGAGTGGCGACTCGCATGGTCATGAGGGATAGAATACGTCAGCTTCGTTGACTTATCAAAGAGGATCGTTAGTCTGCGCCGGTTCCGGCAGGAGAGTGCGGCCATGGCCTTGATTCCGTTCGACGATCGAGACGGACAAATCTGGTTCGATGGCAAGCTGATCGCCTGGCGCGAGGCGAAGCTGCATGTACTGAGCCATGGCCTGCACTATGCGAGTGCCGTGTTTGAAGGCGCACGTGCCTATGGCGGCCACATCTTCCGGCTGCGTGAGCACAGCGAGCGGTTCGTCGAGTCGGGACGCATCCTGGGGTTCGACATCCCGTTCGACCTGGCGGAGATCGACGGGGCGTGCATCGACACGGTGAGGGCGAACGGGTTTTCCAACGCCTATGTGCGGCCGATTGCCTGGCGCGGTGCGGAGCAGTTGTCGGTGTCGTCGCGCTCGACGTCGATCCACATGGCCGTCGCGGTTTGGGAGTGGCCGAACCTGTTCGGCTCGGACCGGCTTGCCGGCATCTCGCTCGGGGTGGCGCATTGGCGCCGGCCGCACCCGTCGACCGCGCCGGTCAACGCCAAGGCAGCGGGACTGTACATGGTGGGAACGATGTCGAAGAACGCCGCGGAGGACGACGGCTTCAACGATGCGCTGATGCTCGACTGGCGCGGGCATGTGTCGGAGGCGACGGGAGCGAACATCTTCTTTGTCTATGACGGCGTGCTGCATACGCCGACGCCGGATTGCTTCCTCGATGGGATCACGCGGCAGACGGTGATCGCGCTGGCGCGCAAGCGTGGGCTGTCGGTGGTGACTCGGACGATCATGCCCGAGGAGATGGCGTCGGCCGACGAGGTGTTCGTGACCGGGACCGCGGCGGAGGTGACGCCGGTGCGGCGGATCGGGGATCTGACGTTCAGGTCGGGTCCGATCACGGCGGCGCTGCATGCGGACTACGAGGCGCTGGTGTTTTTGCGTCCCGACGAGGTGTCGCTCCGTCTCGCCGCCTGAACCCGATGCTGCGGGCACTGCGGCAGGCGGGCGACCCGGCGTTTCTCCTTGTTGTGGTGCAAAGTGTTGCGATTGCCGCGTGCGGTTTTGCCGGGCTGGCGGTGCTGAGCGGGTGGGTGCTGCACCATCTGCTGGCCGGACACGGTCTGCTGGCCGATGCGGCGGCGGTGCTGGGCGGGGCCGGGTCGCTGTTGCTGGCGTCGTGGCTGTTCCTGCCGGTCGCGGCGGCGATCGCGTCGGTGTTCCTGGAGCCGATCTGCCGCGCGGTGGAGCGACGCTGGTATCCGGAGCTGCCGCCTCCGGCGGGATCGCACATGTGGTCGCAGTTGGGCGATGCGCTGGCGCTTGGCGTGCGGTTGCTGGTGGTCTCTGTGGTCGGGCTGGTGGTGGCGCTGATCGTGCCGGGCGCGGGTCTGGTGATTGCGCTGGCGATCAACGGCTGGGCGATTGGACGGGGACTGTTCGCGGCCGTCGCGATGCGTCGGATGTCGCGACGCGAGGCTCTCGTGCTGTATCGGGCCAACCGGCTCTCGGTGCTGCCTGAGGGCGGTGTGCTGGCGGTGGCCGGCAGCATCCCGTTGCTCAATCTGCTGGTGCCGGTGATCGGGACGGCCTCGATGGTGCACCTGGTGGAACGGGCGCGGCTGCCGCGGCGAGGCGTTCTCGTGGTCCGGCCATGATGCGTCCGGTCTGGGTTCTGCTGTGCATGCCGGCCGCAGCCTGGGGACAGGCAAGACCGGTGTCGTCGGCGATGCAGGCGCCGCAGGTCATGCAGGGACATGCGGCGCCCTATCTCGATCCGGCCAGGATGCCGGATGCGGTGGCGATCCTGCCGGCGCCTCCCGTCGACAAATCGCCGCAACAGACAGCCGACGAGGCAACGTTCCTCGCGACGCGCGGTCTGCAGGGCAGTGGACGTTGGGCGTTGGCGACGCGGGATGCCGATCTGTCGGCGACGGCGCTGGCCGACGATTTCTCGTGTGCGGTCGGCAAGCGGCTGACGATGGCGTCGGTGCCCGCCCTGTTCCGGATCATGGATCGTGCCAAGGCGGACGTGGCGGTCACCTACTCGCGGCCGAAGGAGCATTACGGACGCAAGCGGCCTTTCGTTGGCAACGACGAGCCGATCTGCGTGCCGCGCGACCCGAAACTGGCGGGCAACGGCTCGTATCCGTCGGGGCACACGACGATCGGCGACGGTCTGGCGCTGATCCTGGCCGAGGCGGTCCCGGAGCGGGCGACTGCCGTGCTGGCGAGAGGCCGGGTGTTCGGGGAGAGCCGGGTCGTATGCGGGGTGCATTGGGCGTCGGACGTCGAGGCGGGGTACCTCGCGGCGTCGACGATGGTGGCGGCGTTGCAGTCAGTTGCGGATTTTCGCTCCGATGTGGATGCGTTGCGCGCTCAGATCGCGTCAGCGCCGGTTGGTAATCTAAACCTGTCCGAATGCACCGCAGAGTCCAAAGCGGCCGAGAGTTCGATCTTGTTCAAGTAGCGGGATGCAGGCGACGACCGTCCCCTGCCGGGGTTCAAGGGGCAGGCGCCCCTTGCCTGTCGTCGACCGGAAACTGGTTCATCCCCCGCCAGGCACGACGTCCCTCAAGCGCCTGCCAAGTCGCCAGAGCAGGCAACCCAAGCGCGATGTCGCGCGCCCGACGAAGCAGCGACAAGGCCAGACAGGTGTGCGGCGCCAGCCCGAACAACCCGCCGATGAGCACATAACCGGCTTCCTGGACGCCGAGCGCGTTGGGCACGATGAAGGCGAAGCTGCGCAGGCCATAGAGCAGGCTGTCGATGACGAGTGCTGCGACGATCGGCACCGGATGGCCCATCAAGGTGAGGGTCAGCCAGGCCTCGGAGCCGTTGGCGAGCCAGCAGAGCAGGTGCAGGAGAGTGCCGGCGACGATGCGTTCTCGGCTGGCGTGAATGGTTGCGAGTTCGGCCAGCATCGCGCGGGTGCCGGCCTTGGCACCCGACCATCGGCTCAGGAGTCTCGCCGACGCGCGCTCGATGAGGCCGGCGCCGCGGGACTGCAGGAGGAGAAAGCTGATCGCGCCGGCGGTCAGGGCGGCGAGACCGAACAGGAGCGGTCGGAGCAGCGCGAAATGCGGGTGCAGGCGCCAGAGCAGGAAGACGCCGAGCAGCAGGTAGAAGAGCTGGGCGATGAGTTCGAGGGTGACGTCGACGACGGTGGAGGCGGCGGCGAACATGCCGCCCGCGCCGGCGACGGTGAGTGCGCGAGCGCCGAGCACGAAGCCGCCGATCTGCGAGAGGGGCAGGCATTCGCAGGCGCTGTCGCGGATCAGGCGAGCCCAGGCGAAACGCATCAGGTGGGCGTCGGGCCGGTTCGAGCCGAGCACCCACCAGGACGCGCCCATCAGCAGGACGAGGCAGAGCCTGAAGGCGATCAGGGCGCAGAAACCCCAGCCGATCGCCTCCATGGCGATCAGAACGGCGCCGGCGCCGACGTGCCAGACGATGAAGCACAGGGCGGCGAGGCCAAGGACCAGGCCGGTCACCGCGAGTTTGTTGCCTCCCATCATGGGTTGACCGGTCAGGCGGCGCTTCGGCGGGGTCGCACGCGGCCGAGCCGGGCGGCGCCGGCGAGACGGCGGTCGATGAAGGCCAGCAGGTCTTCGGGCGAGCGCTCTTCGGCCACCCAGTAGAGGAGTGTGGCGGCGTAGATGCCGGCGAGGATGGCTCGCTTGGAGTACCAGGAGAAGCCGGTCGCGGTATCGCCGGCGGCGCGCCAGATCGCGTCGGCGGTTCGGGCCGTCATGCGAACGGCGGTCGGCGCGTTGCCGGGCATGGCGAGCTGGGCCAGCGAGCGGCGGACCTGATCGCGGTTGGGTCCCGCCGCGTCGAGGCGGAGCATGATGACGGCCTTGACCCGCGCGGTGAGGCTTTTCGTGGACGCGACATCGGCAGCCACGGCGGCCTGGATCATCCGGCGGTCGGCGAGGTCGGCCCAGGCTTCAATGAGCTCGGGTACGCCGCCGGGGAAGAGCAGATCGGCGTCGGTGCCGGCCTCGCGGCGCAGGGCTTCGATGGTCCACGGTTCGGTGGTTCCGGCGGTGGCGGCGATCAGCCGGTCGAGCGCCTCGTCGCGTTCCGGGGTCACGTAGAGGCTCATGCAGGCGGGCTCTCGACGGCCTGCGGCGGAAAACGGAGCTGCTCCTCGACGAAGCCCAGTCTGGTCAGGTCAGTCATGCGCGTCGGATAGAGGATGCCGTCGAGATGGTCATACTCGTGCTGCAGAACGACGGCATGAAAGCCGGAAGCGACGCCCTCGACCGCCCTGCCCTCCCCGTCAACGCCCCGATAGCGGACCTGCGCCGGGCGAGGAACGGCGCCGCGCAGGCCGGGGATCGAGAGGCAGCCCTCATAGGCGACCGCGATCTCGCCGCCGATCGGCTCGAGTGCAGGGTTGATCAGGACGGCGGTGTCGCGCGGCGGATCCTCGGGGCCGGCGCTGCGCGCTTCCGGGACCCGGTAGACGAAGAGGCGGAGCGGGACGTGAACCTGAGGGGCGGCGAGGCCGACGCCCTGGGCGTCGTCCATGGTCTCGATCATGTCGGCGATCAGCCGGGCGATTTCGGGGTCACGCGGGTCGGCGACGGGATCGGCACGGCGAAGCAGCACCGGGTGACCCATGCGAGCGATCTTGAGGATGGCCATGGTGTTGAAAGATGTCAGCGGGGGCGGTGGCTGCCAAGGCTCGACGCGGGAACGTTGCGGTTGGACGCGCCGGAGTGATATAAGCCGCGCTCTTCGGGCTCGCGAGTCGCGCGTGCCCGGCCGGACAGCGATCAATCAGAGGAGAAAGCCGCCCCGTGCAGGTTCTCGTTCGTGACAACAATGTCGACCAGGCGCTCAAGGCGCTGAAGAAGAAGATGCAGCGCGAGGGCGTGTTTCGCGAGATGAAGCTGCGTCGGCATTACGAGAAGCCGTCGGAGCGACGGGCACGCGAGGCCGCCGAGGCGGTGCGCCGGGCTCGCAAGGTCGAGCGTAAGCGACTCGAACGCGAAGGGTTCTGAGTTAGAATTGGGGCTCTGCCCCAAACCCCGCCGGGGGCAGCGCCCCCGGACCCGCAATCATCCTTAGCTATTGGCGATCCAAACGCCCGGCGTTTGGCGGGGTGCGGGGTGGAACTCCGCCTCTTGCGCCTGCGGCGCGAACAGGCTCAGCGACCCTGAACGTGCGCGCCATGCAGATGGCATCTAAAAAGGCTGGATCGTGGCTGACAACCATCAGCCCACCATCGAACTGCCGGAGGGCGTTTCGAGCACTTCCATGAATTCGGCGTCGAGATGGTCCAGGATGGTGAGGGAGCGATCGAGTTGCTCGACATGCTGGTCCAGCATGACGATGCGGCGCGCAGCCCGGCGCACGCTGCCGCCGCTCGGTTCGATTGTGCCGCAGGCGACTCTCAGCAATGTTGTCTTGCCGGCACCGTTGGGGTCGGCAATAGCGATCCGCTCCGGCCCGCGGAGGTCAAGTATCTATGGCCCAAGCGTGCGCGCTCCGGCAGATACGGTGACTTGCTCCATTTCCAGGAGGTGCACGCCGGTGGAAAGCGAGCCAAGCGGCAGGGTGACCTGACGTATCCGGCCACCGGTGTTCTCGGCGCGCTCAGCCCGCGCGTCGAGAAGGATTTTCGACTGCGTCCGCTTCGCTGCGAAGGCGCGCCCGGCCTTGTCTCGGCGCTCCTTGGCTTCGCGCTGGCGTTGAACTTCTAGCCGGACTTCGCGCAGTTCGGCCTCGGAGCGTTCGAGCTCGAAGGCTGCCTTGGCGCGTTCCCCGTCGCGCATCCGCTCGAAAGCCGACCATCCGCCTCGGACGACGCGGACCCCGATGGGCGTCAGCTCGACGATACGGTCCATCGTCTCAAGTAGCGCACGGTCATGACTGACGACGAGAACACCGCCGCGCCAGGTCCGGAGGAGCGCGTGGATCGCTAGGCGACCCGCTGCATCGAGGTTGTTTGTGGGCTCATCGAGGAGGAGAACGTCCGGCGCCTCGATCATGAGGCGAGCAACCCCGACCCGGGTTCGCTCCCCGCCGGACAACGTTCCCATGCTGCGGTCGAGCGTCATGCCCGATACGCCGATCTCGGCCAAGGCGGCATCGATGCGAGATTCGAGGCTCCAATCGGCCGTTTCGAAATCGGCTGCGCCAGCCTCGCCGGACAGCACCCGCCCCAGCACGGCCAAGCCGTCGGCGACGCCGAGGGCTTGCGCGAGGGTGAACTCCTCCAGCCACTCCTGTGCCAGGCACCCTATCGTACCTGAGC
>CAXTSH010000043.1:0-9124 GCA_964246925.1 uncultured Acetobacteraceae bacterium | reverse complement strand
GCGAGGGTGAACTCCTCCAGCCACTCCTGTGCCAGGCACCCTATCGTACCTGAGCGCAGAACGCTGCCCGAGGCGGGTTCGACCGAGCCGGCAATGATCCGCATCAGGGTCGACTTGCCCGAGCCATTGCGACCGACAACGCCGATACGATCGGCGCCGACCGCAAGGCTGAGGCCGCTGAAGAGAGGCTGCCCTTCAGGCGTCCTGGCAGACACCGTATCGAGAGTGAGGAATGCTGACATCAGGACCCATGAATAAGCAGGAGACAACACTTTCGTTACTTGGCTGCTTGTTTACGGGACCGCTCCTTTATTCGGTATAGTCGGCAACAAAAGCGTGTAGGCGAGTCATGGCTTCGTTCAGAAGCTCGGGGCTTTTCGCGTAACAAAGACGGACGAGGCGTTCGGCGCCGCGGCCGAAGCTGGTGCCGGGGGCCATGCCGATCCTGGCTCCGTGAATGGCTCGGCGGCAGAACTGTAGCGTGTCGGTAACTCCGTCGACCTCGAACATGGCGTAGAACGCACCACGGGACGGGATCGGGCGAACGCGCGGCATGGCGGACAGACGTTCGTAGACGATGTCGCGGCCGGCGCGGCAGCGGGCGACGAAGGTCGCCACGAAATCCTCGCCGTCTTCGATCGCCACGATGCCGGCGGCCTGCATGAATTCCAGGCCGCCGCTGGTGTTGAACTGGATGAGCTTTTCGAAGGTGCCGGTGCAGCCTTCAGGATAGATCAGCCAGCCCATGCGCCAGCCGGTCATGGCCCAGGATTTGGAGAAGCTGTTGACGACGAAGAGCGGGTCGGTTGGGCGGGCGATCTCGAGAAAGCTGAAGGCCGCCGGGCGATCGTAGACGATGCGGTGGTAGACCTCGTCCGACAGGAGCGCCACGTTTCGGTCGCGGCAGAAGGCGAGGAGCTGCTCGGCCTGGTGTCGCTCGATCATCCAGCCGGTCGGGTTGCCCGGGGTGGCGAGATAGATCAGGCGGGTGTCGGCGTTTGTGGCTGCGATGATCCTGTCGAGGGAGAGATGCCAGCCGTCATCGCCGCGGGCGAGCGGGACCTCGCGGACGGTCGCCCCGTTGATCTGCAGGGCGCGGAGCGCGTTCGGCCATGACGGAGTGATGGCGACCGCGTTGTCGCCCGGGGCGATCGTTGCCTGCACGACCTGCATCACCGCGTTCATCCCGGAGAGAGTGAAGGCGATGCGGTCGTCGGTGATGTCGATACCGTAAAGACGGCGATGATACCCGCTCAGGGCGGCGCGCAGAGCCGGCGTGCCGCGATTGTCCGAGTAGAACGTCCGGCCCTCGTAAAGTGCGCGGCTCGCTGCCTCGCAGATGAAACGCGGCGTCGGCACGTCAGGCTCCCCTGACCACATCGGGATGAGGCCAGGTACGCGAAATCCCTCGCGGAAGATCTCGAGGATAGGGCTGTCCTCAAGCGCCTCGATATCTTTTCTTATAATCACGGGGTCTGGGCCGTCACGCCGGAGGCGTGCTGCGCACGACGGCCCAGCGGGGTGCAGGGGCGGAGCCCCTGGCTATGAGGACAGCGCCTGCTGTCGCGATCGCGTCCTCCAGCAGAGCGCCGGGCCAGTCGCTGCCGATTGCCCGGCTCGAAGTCGATCGGAGCGCACTGCCGGCGAGAGCGCCGGCGGCGGCACCGGTTGCGCCTGCGACGAGGCCGCGGACGGGCTTGCCGCGTGCCGCGCCGATCGCGGCGCCGCAGAGGGCCCCGCTGACGAGGCGGGCGCCGAGCTGGTATGGGACCAGTCGGCTCGGGGTGTTGGGCCGCTTGTCGGTGACCAGTTCGCCGATGGCCAGAGCGGTGAAGACGAAAGGTGAGACGGTCTTGCCGAGGAAGAACAGCCTGGTGCCACGCAGCGGCAACGTGCCCGACCAGGCGGCCCAACTGATGGCGGCAGGTGCGGTGACGGTGCGCAGTCCGGCGACGGCGCCGATCAGGGAGGCTCGAAGGATGATGGACATGGGGGCAAGCTGGTCCGGTGGCGTGCAGGCCGCAAGACCTTCTACGGATGCTCGCCCGTTGCGAGATGCTGCAGGAGGATCACGGTCTTTGCGTCGTGGATTTCGCCGGAGCGGACCATGGCGAGAGCGTCGGTGAGAGAAAGTTCGAGGATCTCGATGTCCTCGCCCTCGGCAGCGAGGCCACCGCCTGTTTTGGTGCGATCGGCAGCCTGGTAGCTGGCGGTGAAGAAGGTCACCCGTTCGGTGAAGACGCCGGGGCTCATGAAGAGGGTGAACAGGTGCCTGAGGTCGTGGATCTGGACCCCGGCCTCTTCCTTGGCTTCACGGACAACGGTGGCGTCGGGCTCGCCGCCGTCGAGCAGGCCGGCGATGGTCTCGATCAGGGTGCCGTCATGGTCGGGGCGGGCGGCGGCGAAGCGGAACTGGCGAACCAGGAGCACGGTCCCGCGGACGGGGTCGTAGGGCAGGACGGTGGCGGCGTCGCCGCGCTCGTAGGTCTCGCGGGTGAGCGTCTGCCAGCGACCGTTGCTCCGGAGATAGTCGAACTCGGTCGCGCGCAGGATGCCGTAATCGTCGGAGAGCAGCCTGGTCTGGCGGATGCGTATCCGGTCGTGCATCGGTTTCTCCTCAGACTGGCGCTTCGCGCGGCGGCCCGTATCCTGACCACTTCAACGGTTGGATGACACCCCATGCGCGTCGCCTGCCTGCTGTCATTACTGCTGTCGTCGGCGATGCTGGCGTTCTCGACCGGTCGGGCGGCGGTGCCGGCGGACGAACCGCCCGGCTTCCTGAGCGACGTCGAGGGCAAGCAGGCGCTCGATTGGGTCAAGGCGGAGAATGCGCGTTCGCTCGCCGTGTTGCAGGGCGACCCTCGTTACGCCGGATTTCATGAGAAGGCGCTGGCACTGGCGCAGTCGCGCGACCGGATCGCGATGCCCGAGTTCATCGGGGGCGCGGTCTACAATTTCTGGCAGGACGCGTCGCACGTGAGGGGGGTGTGGCGGCGTAGCAGTCTGGACAGCTACCGGACGAGCCATCCGGTCTGGACCACGGTGCTGGACCTCGATGCGGTGGCGGCGCACGACCACGCGAATTGGGTGTGGAAGGGAGCGGATTGCCAGGCGCCCGCCTACCGGCGGTGTCTGATCTCGCTGTCGGACGGCGGCGAGGACGCGATCACCGTGCGGGAGTTCGACCTCGTAGCACGCGCCTTCGTGCCTGACGGCTTCGTCTTGCCGCACTCCAAGCAGGAAGTCGATTGGGAGAGCGACGACGCCATCCTGGTGGCGCGCGATTGGGGACCGGGCACGATGACGGTGTCCGGCTATCCGTTCGTGATCAAGCGGCTGACGCGCGGCGCGCCGTTGAGCGCGGCGACGGACTACTTCCGTGGTTCGGCGCACGATGTCGGTGATGGGGGCGGAACGCTGGTCGACGGGGATGGGAACCGGGCGACGATCGTGACCCAGGAGCTCACTTCGCTGGAGAGCAGGTTTTTCGTGGCCACACCGCGTGGTTTGCAGCCGATCGACGTGCCGAAGCGGACGCAACTGCAAGGGTTCGTGAAGAACCGTCTGGTGTTCGAAATCGACGCCGACTGGCAGCCGGCGCACGGGCCGAAGGTCAGGGCAGGCAGCCTGGTTTCGCTCCCTTTCGACAGGCTCGATGCAGCGCCTTCGCCGATCTTCGTGCCGGGACCGCGCCAGTCCCTGCAGGAGGTCGGGACTACGCGCGGCCAGGTCGTGGCGGCGATCTTCGACAACGTGCGCGGGCAGGGTTGGGTGTTCTCGCCATCGCCTGATGGCTGGACCGGCAAGCGGCTCGCGTTGCCGGACAATGTGTCGGTGGGCGTGACGACGGCGTCCGACAAAAGCGACGAGGCGTTCCTGAGCGTCACCGGGTTTCTGACCCCGACCCAACTCTGGCTTGCCCACGGGGGAACAGGCGGTCTGGCAATGATCAAGGCGCTGCCGGCCAAATTCGACGCGTCGGGGCTGGTGGTCGATCAGAACGAGGCGACCGCGAGCGACGGGACGAAAATCCCGTATTTCCTGGTTCATGCGAAGGGAATGACGCTGGACGGGAAGAACCCGACCGAGCTTTACGGCTATGGCGGGTTTCAGGTCTCGATGACACCGAAATACGATGCCGGCCTTGGTCAGCTCTGGTTGTCGCAGGGCGGAGTGTATGCGCTGGCCAACATCCGCGGCGGCGGGGAGTTCGGGCCGGCCTGGCACGATGCCGCGACCAAAACGCATCGGCAGGTGGCATGGGACGATTTCGTTTCAGTGGGCCGGGACCTGATCGCGCGAAAGATCACCGATCCGCGTCATCTCGGGATACGTGGCGGCTCGAACGGCGGTCTCCTGATGGGTGTCTCATTCATCCAGCACCCCGAGCTGTGGCACGCGGTGGTGATCGAGGTGCCGTTGCTCGACATGCTGAATTTCGAAACGATGTCGGCAGGCGCTTCATGGGTGGGCGAGTATGGCAGCGTCTCGAACCCGGCCGAGCGGAACTTTCTCGCCAGCATCTCGCCGCTGCAGAACCTGCGCGCCGGAGTGGCCTATCCCGAACCGTTCATCTTCACGACGACGAAGGACGACCGCGTCGGGCCGGTGCATGCGCGGCGGTTCGCATGGCGCATGGCGGAACTCAAATTGCCGTTTCTCTATTACGAAGAGACGGAAGGCGGCCATGCGGCGGGTGCCAATCTGCGGGAGGTCGCGACCGAGCGGGCGCTCGAATACACTTATCTGGCGCGCAAGCTGATGAACTGACCACGGCCGCGGAGCAGGACGGGAATGGTCAGCAGGTAGGCGGAGGCGGCGAGAAGCCAGACCAGACCCGGCGCAACCTCAGGACTGTGGGCGAAGGTGAAGGTGACGAGGAGCGGTCCGGGGATGCCGATCAGGCTGGAGAGACTGACCAGCGCACCCTGCAGCCGGCCCTGGCGGTCGGCGGGAACGTCGCGCGAGATCATCGCTTGCAGCGACGGGATCGCGATGTCGCCCAGGCAGAACAGCGGCATCAGTGCGAAAGCGATCCAGCCCTCGGTGGCGAGACCCAGGATGATGTAGGCGGTTGCGTTGGACAGGGAAGCCAGCACGACACTGCCGTGCTCGCCGACGCGGCGGCCGATCGGGGCGATGAGGAACCACTGGGCGATTGCCAGCAGAAATCCGTAGAGCGCGATCGACAGGCCGGCGAGACGTGCGTCCCAGCCGAAATGGATCTGGCCGTAGAGGATCCAGAGCGACATCGGCACCTGGGCGGCGAGCATGAGGATCGCATAGATGCCGACCAGCCTCGGGACGCGCGGATGCGAGCGGAAGACCTCGAACGATGGCAGCAGCGTCTTGACCGAGTAGGTGAACCGGGCTCTGGGGCCGGTCCTGGTTTCGGGCAGCAGGAACAGGACCGCCACCGCGTTGGCGCCGTTGAGCGCGGCCGCGAGCAGGAAGGGCCCGCGAAGCGAGACCGCGCCGAGGAGGCCGCCGATCATGGGGCCGGCAACCAGGCCGATCCCCATGACCGCGGTCATCTGGCCGAACCGCTTGGCGCGACCCTCCGGGCGGATGATGTCGGCGATGGCGGAGGAAGCGACGGCGATGTTGGCGCCGGTGACACCGGCCAGGATGCGGCCGGCGGCAAGCACGCCGAGGTTCGGGGCGACGGCGGTGACGAGGTAGTCGATGGCGGCGCCGGCGAGCGAGCCCAGCAGGACGGGCCGGCGTCCATAACGATCGCTGAGCGCGCCGAGAAAGGGCGAGAACAGGAACTGCATGGCGGCGTAGGCCGCCATCAGGGCGCCGTAGAAGATGGCGATGTGCGTGGTGTGGCCGAGATGGCGGAGCAGCGACGGCAGAACGGGCATGACGAGGCCGATGCCGATCGTGTCGGTCGCGACGATGGCGAGGACGACGGCGAGCGTTCGGGTCATGCGTCGGTGGGACGGGCCGGAGACTCCCAGTCGGCAAGCGCGCTGTCGGCGCCCAGCGCCTCGATGTCGGCGGCGAGCACGCGCTCGAACATGTCGTAGCTCTGGCGGCTGGCGCGGATGAAGCTCTGACGGTCCTCGCCCCAGCGGGCGCGCATCTTATAGAACTGCTTGAGATCGTAGACGCGGAACAGGGCGGCGGCCCGCTGCGCCCGGTGGGCGCGCATGCCGAGTGCGCGGAGTGCGGCGCGTCCGAGCGAGAGGCTGGCCTCGAAGGTCTCGCGCTCGACATGGTCGGCACCACGGGCGAGCAGCTCGTAGGCGTCGCGACGGTCCCAGGCGCGGGCGAGGACCTGGAGGTGCGGGAAATTGCGTCGGGCGATCTCGACGAGTTCGGCGGCGCGGTCGCGATCATCGATGGCGACGACGAGAACCTTGGCCGAGCCGGCCCCGGCGGCGTGAAGCAGGTCGATGCGGCTGGCGTCGCCATAGTTCACGCGCCGGCCGAGGGCGCGCATGGTGTCGATCTGCGCCATGCTGATGTCCATCACCGACAGGCGATAGCCGGTGGTCTCGAGCAGGCGGCCGACGATCTGGCCGAAGCGGCCGTAGCCGGCGATGATCGCGTCGACGCCGGGCTGGAACACCGGTGTTTCGGACGATGTTCTGGTGACGGATTTGGCGGTCGCCAGCCGTTCCCAGGCGATGACGGCGAGCGGGGTGGCGACCATCGAGATGGCGACGGTGGTGTCGAGGAGCTGGCCGAACGGACGCGCCACTCCGCCGGCGGCGATCGCGAGACCGACCAGGACGAAGGCGAACTCGCCACCTCCCGACAGGCCGACGGCGACCGTTCCGGCATCGCGCGAGGGCAGGCCGGCCAGGCGCGCGACGGGGAACATCACCGCGGCCTTGAGCGCCATGAGGCCCAGCACGGCGGTCGCGAGCAGGCCGGGTTCGCGGGTGACCAGGCCGATGTCGAGGCCAGCGCCAACGGTCATGAAGAAGAGACCGAGCAGGAGCCCACGGAACGGCTCGATGTCGGCCTCGAGCTCGCGGCGGAACTCGCTCTCGGCGAGGACGACGCCGGCGAGGAAGGCGCCCAGCGCCTGCGACAGGCCGACGAATTGCATCAGGGTGGCGACGCCGAGGACGAGGAGCAGGGCGGTCGCGGTGAAAATCTCGCGGACGTTGGCGGACGCGATGTAGCGGAAGACCGGACGCGTGAGGTAGCGACCGCCGACCACGACGACCGCGACCGCCCCAAGGACCGCGAGCGCGTGAGCCCAGCCGGGAAGGCCGGTCAGCATCGGGTCGCCGGCGTGCGGTGCGAGGTGGCTGCCGGGTGCAAGGAGCGGCAACAGGGCGAACAGCGGAATGACGGCGAGGTCCTGGAAGAGGAGGACGCCGAAACTCGCCCCACCGACGGCGCCGCGGCGGAGGCCGCGCTCGTCGAGCACGCCAAGCACGATCGCGGTCGAGGAGAGGGCGAGGACGGCGCCGGTGATGATGGCGGCGCGCCAGGGCAGGCCGGCAGACCACGCGACGGCGAAGATGACCAGGCCGCAGGCGGCGAGCTGGGTGGCGCCCAGGCCGAAGATGCTGCCACGGAGCTGCCAGAGCAGGGCGGGCTTGAGCTCGAGGCCGATGAGGAAGAGCAGAATGACCACGCCGAGATTGGCCAGGCTCATCACGTCGGCACGGGTGCCGACGAGGTGCAGCACATGCGGACCGATGACGATGCCGGCGATCAGATAGCCGAGCAGGGCGCCGAGGCCCGCACGCCTGGCGAGCGGAACCGAGAGGATGCCGGCGGCGAGGTAGATCAGGACGGGCATCATCGTGGGGCGATGGCTCCGACGAGGTGTTGCAGCCGGGCGAGGTAGGCACCGGGCGCGTCATCGAGCATGTCGGCGTGGAAGACCAGCGGCGGCTCCCAGCGCATGCCGCACAGATGGGCGGTGCGCTCGAGCGGCCGGAGGAATTCAGTCATGCTGTGACCGTTGCCGCCGTCGGCCGTGTAGGAGGCGGCGTCGCCGCCGGTGGTGATGACGCAGAACAGCGTCTTGCCGACAAGACGGGTGCCGTCCCGCCCGTAGGCGAAGCCGTGCAGCCAGACAAGATCGAACCATTCCTTGAGCAGCGCCGGCATCGAATACCAATAGAACGGGAACTGCAGCGCAATCGTGTGGTGGGCGGTCAGACGCGCCTGCTCGCGGCGGACATCGATCATGAAGTCGGGATAGGATTCGTAGAGGTCGTGCAGCGTGACACCTTCGGGCGCGCCGGCGCTGTCGAAGAGCGCGCGGTTGGCGCGGGAGCGTTCGAATGATGGGTGGGCGAGGACCAGGAGCAGCCCCTCCCCGTCGCTGCGGACTTCGGTCATTCTGGTTCACCCCGGGGCGGAGATCGTTGCCTTTGCCCGCCTGACGCATTGCGTTCACCGCGCCGATGATATTGCGTGGCCACGGTCGTTCTACGAGGCGGCTTTCCGGTGGCGTTTCGGTCTCTTGGGGAGACCGGGTCGGGCCTTGCAGGTGGAGCCGGGCCGCTTGCTGCCAGGCCTACGCGATCAGGCGGCGAGCTTTTCGAGTTCGCGGAGCACGCTCTGGCCCATGACTTCGGTGGAGACGCGGGCAAAGCCGGGCTGCATGATGTCGGCGGTTCGCATCCCGTTGGACAGCACGTTCAGGACGGCGCGCTCGATCATCGCGGCGTCTTCATCCATCGCGAAAGAATATCGAAGCAGCATCGCGAAGCTCAGGATCTGGGCGAGCGGGTTGGCGACGTTCTGGCCCGCGATGTCGGGCGCGGAGCCGTGGATCGGCTCGTAGAGGGCGGGGCGGCGGCCGGTGGCGTCGGGCTCGCCGAGAGTGGCCGAGGGCAGCATGCCCAGGCTGCCGGTGAGCATGGAGGCGAGGTCGGAGAGGATGTCGCCAAACAGGTTGCCGGTGACGATGACATCGAACTGCCTGGGCGCACGGACGAGCTGCATGGCGCAGTTGTCGGCGTACATGTGCTCGAGGATGATGTCCTGGTATTCCGTTCTGGCCAGGGCGCTCACGGTCTCGCGCCAGAGCAGGCCTGATTCCATGACGTTGGATTTTTCCACGCTGGTCACGCGGCCCTGGCGTTTGCGGGCGAGCTCGAAGGCAACGCGCGCGACGCGTTCGATTTCGGGCGTGGTGTAGATC
>CAXTSH010000042.1:0-28261 GCA_964246925.1 uncultured Acetobacteraceae bacterium | reverse complement strand
TCGAAGAACGGCTGTCGGTCCAGGGCGAACTGCGGGTTGTAGAACGGATCCTGCTTAAGCGCGGCACCGTAACGCTCAATCATCGTTTCCCGCTCATGGAAGAAACGGCGCTCGGCGACCGGCCGGTCATCGCTGCCCCGGCTAAGGCTTTCATGATGTTCGGCAATGAACTCAGGTGTCCACAGCACACGGTAACCCGCTCCCCGCACTTTGAGGCATAGATCGACATCGTTGAACGCGACCGCGAGTGCTTTCTCGTCGAATCCGCCAACGGCGCGAAACGCGCCTGCCCGCACCAGCATGCCGGCCGCCGTCACCGCCGACATCTCCTGCGCGAAATGCGCGCGCCCTGCGTAGCCGCCTTCGTGTGCTGCAACTCCTACATGGGCGTGCGCTGCAACGTCACCGACGCCGAGCACGACGCCGGCGTGCTGGACGGTCCCGTTCGGATAGGTGAACTTGCCGCCCACAATCCCGCAGCGCGGGTCAGCCAGCATTTCGCCGACGACCGTGGACAGCCAGCGTCGATCGGTAATGAAGACGTCGTTGTTAAGGAACATGAAGTGCTCGGCATCGCTGGCGGCCGCGGCCAGGTTGTTCAAGCGTGAATAGTTGAAGGGCTCGCGTACGCGCAAACTCCTGACCCGGCGGAGCTTCTTTGAGCTCGATACAAACGCCTCGGCGTCAGACGTCATCGACCAGTTGTCGACCAGGACTACCTCGAAATTCGTATAATCCGTATTGGCAAGCACGCAATCCAGGCAGCGCCGGGTGATCGCAACCTCGTCCTTGAACGGAACGATCACGCTGACTTTTGGGGCATGACCGAAACGCCATGCCACCCGATAGGAGGTCGTCTCGTGCAGGCTCGTCACCTCGGCCGGCAACCCACGCCGATCGAGATGGCTCGCGACCGCAACGCGCCCGGCCTCGATTGCGTAGCTCTTATTGGAGGTGTCCGACGCCGTCGACGTCTCCGACATTCTCCAGTGATAGAGGATTTCCGGCACATGATGTATCCTGTGTTCAGGCAGGATCTCGGCCAGACGCAACAAAAGGTCGTGGTCCTGGGCACCGTCGCGGGCCGGGTCCAGCGCTCCGACGGCGGTCAGTGTTGCTCGCTCGACCATCACGAGATGACAGATATAGTTGACGCCGAGCAGCAGACGGTAATTCCAGTCGGTCTTGAAGGCTGGCTCGCAGAACCGTCCAAATTTGTCGATCTTGTCCTCGTCCGAGTAGAGCAGCTTGGCGCCCGTCCGCCGCGCCTCGTCCAGCATGTGCTCGATGGCGACATCGGCGAGCACATCGTCATGGTCCAAGAAAACGACCCACTCGCCGTGTGCTGCCTCGATGCCCGCATTGGTCGCGCTGCTGATCCCTCCGTTGCGCGCCTGCCTGACCACCCGGATACGGCGATCGGCCGTAAATGCCGCCATCGACATCGTCAGTGCAGCATCTTCGCTGCAATCGTCGACAATGACGAGCTCCCAATCGGGCGAGGTCTGCCCGACGACCGACGCCACTGCGGCCTCGAACTCGTCCAGTTTCGGCCGGTAGACCGGCATGATCACGCTTACCAGAGGTGCTTCGCGTCGACCTGGGGACACCGAGACGCGCCCCCGCTCCACCCGCCCCCGCAGGGTGGCAAGATGCTCGCCTACCCAGGTGTCGTAGTCCGCAAGCGTGTAGCCCGGATTTGGCAGCAGGGCCCGGACCTGACGGCGCAATCGCGTGAGGTCCGCATGTATTCGATCGATCTGGTCGATGACGTCGATCGCAGTCGCTTCGTGCTGGTCGGTCACAAAGCTCGTTACATATGGACTGTTGTCGAGTTCGACGCGGTCAGGCAGGAGAAAAAACCGGAATGGCTTGGGGCGAGGCGAACGGAACTGCGAAGGCGGCTTGAACTGGAAGCCGCAATTTGGGTCGCATGACAGCGCCTTGCCGACGTCACCACGGTAGCGATTGGCCATGATCTGGCCAACAATCTCGTCATTGCACGTCACCAGCACGTCGCGTGCGCCGTTCAGTCGTCCTTCGCCGCGCGCGGAAACAACCCAGCCATAGAGCACACCGTGAGTGAGACCATCCACGAAGGAGTGCGCGCGCAGCGGATGCTGCAGGGTGAACGGCACTTCCTGGACGAAGCTTCCTTGATACAACGTGGTCATGTCACCGAGGCGGCAGCGCAACTCAAGCCGATGCGGACGCCCATCGACAAATTCGTCGGGGAGCGGGAAATCGTAGCCGACCCGCTCGGACTTGAAGCCTGCCGCCGCCACATCCTGCCTTACCTGGCTGCAAACGATCTCGATCAGCGGCTCGCCATCGATGAAGGCGTGCAGAAGCACCGGCCGCTCGGGCCGCGCGTCGTCGATCGCCCAGCCACGCACCCCTTTGGCGGTCAGTTCGTCGATCGAGCACATGATCATCGGACATCACTCCTGGACGGCTTGGATGTAGACCATCTTTCGCGGCTTGGGAATGTTACGATGGACAACCGAACCGGCAAAGTCCATGCTCCTCGGACACCGATTCGATCGACCATGCCGCCTCGCGTCGCAGCCGTCACCATGGCCTACAACGAGCCTGACTTCGCTGCCTGCTGGGCGCGCCACTACGCGTCCGAACTCGGTTGTCGAAACTGTTACATCATCGATCACGGTTCGTCGGACGGCTCTCTCGAGGGTCTCGGCGTCAATCTCGTCCGGATCCCGCGCTCGCCGCAAGATGACACGCGCCGCGCGCACTTTCTCTCGCAATTCTGCAGCTCCCTGCTGAGCTGGTACGATGCCGTGATCCATGTCGACGTCGACGAGATCCTCGTAGCTTGTCCCGACCGCTACAGCAGCCTCGCATCCTATTGCGCGGCAGACCACCGTCCGGTGGTGAACGCCATCGGCCTGGACTTGCTGCACCGTCCCGACCATGAGCGGCCGCTCTCTCCGGGCCTGCCGGTGACCACCCAGCGTCGCTGGCTTCGCTTCTCGAGTGCCATGTGCAAGCCGGTCCTGATCCGTATCCCGACCGAATGGGCGCCCGGGTTCCACTCCGTGCCGGCGGCCCCCGCCTTCGGCGAGCTCTATCTGTTCCATCTGCGCTACATCGACCTCAACCGAGGCCTGCTCCGTCTCGACAAGACGCGCGCGCAGCCGTGGGAGCAACAGGACGCCGGCGCCCATCAGCGCATGTCGGACGCCGACTGGACCACCATGCTGCGGGCAATGGCGGGTCTGCCGACACGGCGCGGGGCCGACCTGCATCCGCACACCGACCCGCTCCGTGCCTGGCTCGACCGCGTCGTGTCCAGCGGGCGGGGCCGGGAGAACGACGCCTACCGGATCGACCTTCACATCTACGGCGACGAGCTCTGGCGCCTGCCCTCCCGGTTCATCGGCCGGTTCTGACGCGGAAACCCCTTCGCCGGGATGGTGTTGTAATGCCGGGCGTGGCAAAGCCCAGCGCGAAAGAAGAGCAGGGTCGCTATGGACCAACTGACCGCCCTCGCGCTGTCCGACAGCGTCGTAGATCATCATTACGCCCGTGTGCGCGACCGAACCGACGTCTTGAGCGCTCACCTGTCGCCGGAAGACCAG
Organism: uncultured Acetobacteraceae bacterium; assembly: GCA_964246925.1. GTDB lineage: Bacteria > Pseudomonadota > Alphaproteobacteria > Acetobacterales > Acetobacteraceae > CAXTPV01. The sequence goes on along the minus strand of CAXTSH010000042.1, from coordinate 24,662 downwards.
GCCATTCAATCCATGGACGACGCGAGCCCTGCCAAATGGCATCGCGCCCACACCACCTGGTTTTTCGAGCAGTTCATCATTCGTGCCCGGCGACCGGACCTGCCGTCGTTCGACGACGACTTCCACTACCTGTTCAACTCCTATTACCATTCGCTTGGCCAACGCCATCCGCGTCCCACCCGTGGACTGGTCACCCGACCAACTGCCGCTGAGGTCGACGCCTATCGCGCCCACGTCGATGCTGCCATGCGCGCCGTTCTGGCTGATCCCGATCCGGAGCTCGAGCGCCTGGTCCGACTCGGCTGCGCCCACGAGGAGCAGCACCAGGAGTTGCTGCTGACCGACATGATGCACGGCCTCGCACAAAATCCGCTCGCCTGGGGTCGTCGTCCGATCGCCGTCCACCCCGGCTGGCCTGAGCCGTCCCAACCGGCGGGTCAGCCGCGCATGCTCGATTTCGAGGGCGGGATCGTCGAGGTCGGCACGCCGGACAACGGCCGGTTCGCCTTCGACAACGAGGGTCCGCGCCACCCGGTGCTGCTGCAGCCGTACGCGGTCTCGTCCGACCTCGTCCGCAATCGCGACTGGCTCGCCTTCATCGCCGACGGTGGCTACCGCCGGCCCGAACTGTGGATGGCCGACGGCTGGGACTGCGCCTGCCGTGCGGGCTGGTCGGCTCCGCTCTACTGGCGCGACCAGATCATCCAGATGGGCCTGGGCGGCGTCGCCCCGATCGACCCGCAAGCGCCGGTTCGCCACGTCAGTTGGTACGAGGCCGACGCATTTGCCCGCTGGTCGGGAATGCGCCTTCCGACCGAACCGGAGTTGGAGATCGCAGGCTCGACCCTGCCTGCTTTCCATGGACATGTGTGGCAATGGACCGGCTCGCCCTACGTCGCCTATCCCGGCTTCCAGGCACCGGCCGGCGCGGTCGGCGAATACAATGGCAAGTTCATGGTCAACCAGATGGTCCTGCGCGGCAGCTCGTTCGCGACCTCTCCTGGTCACTCGCGGGCCAGCTACCGCAACTTCTTCCATCCGGACAAACGGTGGCAGGTCACCGGTCTACGTCTGGCGAAGGACCGCTGATATGCCCGACGGCGTCCTGATCGGTTCGCCCGCCATCGAGGTCGAGATCCTCGAAGGGCTCCACCGCGCCCAAAAATCGCTGCCGGCCAAGCTGTTTTATGACGAGGAGGGGTGCAGGCTGTTCAACCTGATCACCGAACTCGACGAATACTATGTCACGCGCGCCGAACTCGGCCTGCTAAGGGCGCGCGCGGCCGACATCGTCGCGGCGGCTCCTGCCGACACCCTCGTCGAGTATGGGGCGAGCGACGAGTCGAAGGCCGACCTCCTGCTCGAGCACGGCGATTTCGGCACCTACATCCCGATCGACATCGCGCCGGGCGCGCTCGAGGCGCTAGGCGAGCGGCTGGCCCGCAGCAGGCCGTCGCTGTGGGTGGCCCCTCTCGTCGCCGACTTCACCAAGCCGCTGACGCTGCCCGGCGAGCTCGCGAGCGGGCGCCTCTGCGGCTTCTTTCCGGGCTCGACGATCGGGAATTTCGAACCCGACGCCGTCGTCACCTTCCTTGCCGCTGCCGCGTCGACGCTGGCCGGCGGCGAGCATGTCGCGCGCTTCATCGTGGGAACCGATCTCAGAAAAGACCCGAGCCGCCTCATCCCCGCCTATGACGACGCGAAAGGCGTCACGGCCGCCTTCAACAGGAACATGCTTGTCCACGTCAACCGGATCGCCGGCGCCGACTTCGATATCGAGGCCTTTCGTCACGTGGTGTCGTGGAACGATGCCGAGAGCCGGATCGAGATGCACCTGGTCAGCGCGCGGAGACAGACGGTTCGCGTCGCCGGAGAACAGATCCGCTTCGCCGAAGGTGAAAGCATCCACACCGAAAGCAGCTACAAGCACACCTGCGAGGGCTTTCTCGCCTTGGCCGAACGAGGCGGCTGGCGCGGCGCCCGGTTCTGGACCGATGCCGAAGGATTGTTTGGCGTGCACCTGCTCGAAGCGGCGCCTGAATGAGACAGACCCTGCTTGCCCTGCTCGCGGTCATGCCGGTGGCTGGTCGAGCCCTCGCCCAGGACAAGCCCGGAGCTGCGCACAACGGCGTCATCAAGCCGGGTGCGAACGTCGACCCCGGGATGAAGGTCGTGCCGCCGCGGACTCCGACGACCATGCCGGTGATCCAGCCCCATGGCGCTGGGCGAGGCCATCAAAGGCGCGTCGTGGTCGTCCCGAAATGACGTATCATGTCTTCTCGTTCTTTGCCGCTTTCCGCCGCTTGGGCGTCGGCGTCTCCTGCTTCTCGCCCTGATCGGCGAAGCGGTCCGGAAACTCGCCCAGATTCTCCTGGATCGAAGCGTCCTCGACGATCTCCTGCACCGACGGGTCGGCCCCCGGCGCCATCTGCGGATTGGCGAGCTGCCCGGTCTGGCCGGATAGTTCCATATCGACCAGCTCGCGCGCCCGCTCCCAGTATTCCTGGTCGCTCCCATGCGGCCGCCCCTCGGCTTCCCATAGGTGGTAGGCGCGCTCGCGCACCCTGTGCTGATAGGCCGGATCGTGCTCGTCGAGCGGGTTGATAGGCATCGTCGCAGTCCTCCTCAGTCGGAGCGATCGGCGCTTGGTATCCCGGCCGGCGCTTCCCATCTCCCGGACACCTATACGGGAGAGAAAGTCGTGGCGGAACAGGGCCGGACCGAGCAGGGTCAAGCGCAAGCCGTTCTGGGCGGAGGCTGCTTCTGGTGTCTTGAAGCCGTATACGCCGAGTTGCAGGGCGTGCTGTCGGTCAAGTCGGGTTATGCCGGCGGCACCACACCCAATCCGCGTTACGAGCAGGTCTGTTCCGGCCGAACCGGCCATGCCGAGGTGGTTCGCGTCACCTACGACCCTGCGGTGCTCTCGTACGAGGACCTGCTGCGCGTCTTCTTCGCCATTCACGATCCGACCACTCGTGACCGGCAAGGCAACGATGTCGGCTCCCAATATCGGTCTGTCATCTTCGTCCGCGACGAAGACGAGCGGGTTCGAGCGACTGCGGTGCTCGAGGAGATCACTGCGCGCGGCATCTGGGACGATCCGATCGTCACCGAGATCGTGATGCAGGCGGCTTTCTACCCGGCCGAGCCGGAACACGATCATTACTTCGCCCGCAACCCAGGCGCCGGATACTGCCGCGTGATCGTGGCGCCGAAAGTCGCCAAGTTTCGGCGTGAGTTTGCATCAAGGCTGCGGGCTGCTTGACCCTTTCTGCTTTGCGATCGCATCCAGCGTTGCAAGACAGGTCCGCACAATCGGCGCGCAATACGAGTCCGGCGCGCCTAGCGCGTTCTTCTCTCCGGAATAAAGGATCCGCGTAACGATTCCGCTATCGATACGAACGGTCATATGGCAGTTGCCGCCATTCGACAAGCTGGGGCCCTGGATCAGTGGCAACTGATAGCTGATCGAGCTGCTCGAATTGGTGTAGTAGGTCAGAACGTCGACGCGGCCGAAGCTCTGATGTTGGTCGGGAACACCAAGGCAACTTTCGAGATCAGCCTCGGGCATCTCTAAAAGCCGCGTCTGGGCGCGCTCCGCGATGTGCGAATCCTGGACGGCACACCCGGCAAGCCACGGGACCATGGCCGCAAGGAACTTGGCCGACCTCAATCCTCTTCCTCGATCAGAAACTGGTCTGCCTCGTCGTCATAGTCGAACAGCTCCGCATAGCGGCCCCAGCCGATTGCCGTGACCAGCGTGTCGCGAGCGTAGTCGGGCGACATGTGATCTTCCAACTCATCGCGGAAACGCTCGCCGCTGGCCCGATGATTCCAGCGTTCGTCTAGCACCTGCCTGATCGCACCGATCAACGGCACGTGTTCGCGCAGCGCGTCGCCAAAGATGCGCTTGCGGGCCTCGGTCTCTGCAAGGACGAAGCTGTTGCCCTGCTCGGTCAACCGCACGTCACCTTCCTCGAGTTCGGCGAAACGCAGCATCTGCATCGTCTCGCAGAGCGGCAGTAATTCGTCGAGTTCGAGCTGCAGACTCTCCGACAGCCGCGGCAGGTCCGCTCGCCCGCGGTAGGGCTCTGCCGCCAGTGTCTCCATCAAGCCGGCCATCAGGTTAGCGGGAACCGAATGCAAAGCGCTCGCAATCGTGGGTGCCGCGGGTGCCGATGCTGCGTCGGGCGTCAGGCCAGGGGTAGGCACGCTCGTCGCGCGGCGGGTCATCAGCGCGTAGATGTCGTCGACGAATTTGCGGAAATGAGCATCGTGCCGGTTGCGGGGATGGGTGAACGGCACGGCGAGCTCGCTCGCGACACGGCCAGGGTTGGACGAGAACACCAGGATGCGGTCGCACATCAGCACCGCCTCCTCGATGTTGTGCGTCACGATCATGATCGAGCGCACAGGGAGCCGTCGCTCGGTCCACAATTCGATCAGGTCGGTGCGCAGGTTCTCCGCCGTCAGCACGTCGAGTGCGCTGAACGGCTCGTCCATCAGAAGCAGGTCCGGGTGGACAACGAGGGCGCGCGCGAGACCCACGCGCTGGCGCATGCCGCCCGACAACTCCTTCGGATAGGCGTTCTCGTAGCCGCCCAGCCCGATCAGGTCGATTGCCTCTTCCGCCCGCTTCTCACGCTCGGAGCGCCTCACTCCCTGCGCCTCGAGTCCGAGTTCGACGTTCTCCTGCACAGTCAGCCAAGGAAACAGCGCGAAGCTCTGGAAGACCATGGCGATGCCATCGGCGGGGCCGGTGACCTGCTTGCCGCGCCACATGACCTCGCCCGCGGTCGGTTTGAGCAGTCCCGAAACAATCCGCAGCAGCGTGGACTTGCCCGACCCCGAGCGGCCGAGCAGCCCGACGATCTCTCCCGCCCGCAACGTCAGGTCGACGCCGTCGAGTACCACGAGGTCGGCGTTGCTGTCTTTATGATAGGCCTGGCGGCAATTGCGAACCGAGACGAGCGGCAGGTCCGCCGCGACCTTGGCGACCACGTCCATAGCGTATCCTCAGGCGAGCGTCAGGCGGCGGCTTGAATAAGCATAGAGCGGGCGCCAGAACAGGCGGTTGAACGCGAGCACAAACGCGCTCATTACTACTGTTCCCAGAACGACCTTGATCGTGGCCCCGTCGGTTGTCGCCTGGGCGATGTAGGCGCCGAGACCTTGCGCGTGCAGCGTCGTCTTGCCCCAGGTGAGTATCTCCGCCAGGATCGACGCGTTCCAGGATCCGCCAGAAGCAGTGATCGCTCCTGTGACGAAGTAGGGAAAGATGCCAGGCAGCACCACGCGGCGCCACCAGAGCAGGGAGCCCACGCGGAAGTTCGCCGCCACTTCCAGCAGGTCGCCCGGAAACGACGCGGCGCCGGCGATGACGTTGAACAGGATGTACCATTGCGTGCCGAGAACCATCAGCGGCGTCAGCCAGATGTTCGGATTGAGCGAGAAATGCACGATGGCGATGGCGAAGATCGGGTAGAACAGGTTGGCGGGAAAGGCTGCGAGAAACTGCGCCAGCGGCTGCGCCCGTCTCGCCCAGATCGGCCGCAGGCCGAGCCAGACGCCGATCGGCACCCAGACGATGGTCGCGAGCAGGATCATGACGAGTACGCGCGCGAGCGTGTAGAACCCGAGCACGACCACGTGTACGACATCGGCGACCGAGAAGGTCTGCGACGCGATCTCGTGGAAACGCCAGAGCGCATAGAGTGCAGCCAGAACGAGGGCCACAATGCCGACTGCGTCGATCGCACGCGATGGACGCGTGTCCGACACGATGGCGCCGCCTCTTGGTCCGATGGGCAAGCCGCCGAGTGCGCCGATCCTGGCGCTGAGAAAGTCGCTGCCCCGGCGCATCAGTGCCGTGCGACGCAGCATTGCCAGCATCCAGGGATCGTCCGCGACCGCCCCCTGGACCATCTCATAACGAAACTTCAGCGACCATGCAGCCAGCGGCCGGAACAGAAGCTGATCGTAGAGCAGGATCACCACCAGCATGGTGACAATCGCCCAGCAGATCGCGCCGACATTCTTGTCGATCAGTGCCTGAGCGACATACGATCCGATGCCGGGCAGCGTCCAGGTGGTGTTGCCGACAGTGACCGCCTCGGAGGCCACCAGCATGAACCAACCCCCCGACATCGACATCAGCGTGTTCCAGACCAGGCCCGGCATCGCGAACGGCACTTCGAGCCGCCAGAAACGCTGCCAGGCGGTGAGCCTGAAGCCGTTGGACGCTTCGACGAGTTCGGCTGGCAACGTCTTGAGCGACTGGAACATGCTGAAAGCCATGTTCCATGCCTGGCTCGTGAAAATGACAAATATGCAGCAGAATTCGGCGCCAAGCACGTTGCCCGGTGCCAGCGAAAGGAAAAAGGTTGTAGTGAACGTCAGGAACGAAAGGATCGGCACCGACTGCAATACGTCGAGAATGGGCACCAGCACCAAACCCGCCCGCCGGCTCTTGGCTGCCCACACCGCGTAGGTAAAGGTGAATACCAGGGAGCACGCGAGTGCCGCAAACATGCGCAGCGTCGTCCTCAGTGCGTAGCCAGGCAGGTACGATGGTTCGAGATGGATCGGCGTGCCGCGTACGGTGCTGAGTGGCGCGAAGGTGTGTCGCGCAGCACTTCCGAACACGAACGCCGCTCCCAGCATGCAGGCGATCACCGCGAGGTCGATCAGGTTGGGCAAGCTGCGTCCGCGCCGCACGGACGCGGCCAGCGGAAGCCTGTCGGGTGCGGATGTGGTATCGGACATCGATCGCCTCCGAGGCCGGTCGCGGCGCCTTTAGCCGAACACCGACGACAAGTCACGAATGTCCGGTGCTCCCGAAGCCGCCAGTCGCGCGCTCCGTCTCGTCGAGTGCGGCGACCTCGCGCCACTCCACCCGCAACACCGGAGACAGCACGCCCTGGGCGATCCGCATGCCGCGCTCGATGGTGAACGGCCGGTCGCCAAGATTCATCACGATCACCTTGAGCTCGCCCCGGTAATCCTCATCGATTGTTCCCGGGCTGTTCGGCAGCACGAGCCCGTGCTTGAGTGCCAGCCCCGACCTCGGCCGCACCTGCAGCTCATGGCCGGGCGGGAGTGCGACCCGGATCCCGGTCGGGACCAGCGCGCGCTCGCCAGGTGCAAGCGTCAAAGGAGCGTCGACAGCCGCCAGCAGATCCATGCCGGCGGCCCCCTCGGTCGCATAGGTCGGTAGCGTCAGGCCCTCGCCGTGCGATCCTGCACGCGTCACCTGCACCGGGAGGCGGGACGCGGTCACGATGCCATTCCGAGCGCGTCGGCGATCCGGGCGGCCAACATAGACGCGACTTCCCGTTTGGGCAGACGGGGCCAGCTTTCGATCCCGTCGGCGGTGATGAGTTGCACCTCGTTGGTGGCACCCCCAATGTTGCCGATCTCCGGACGGATGTCGTTGGCGACCATCCAGTCGCAGCCCTTGCGCTGGCGTTTCTCGCGCGCGTGCGCGATCAGGTCGTGCGTCTCGGCCGCGAACCCGACCACCAGTCGCGGCCGGTCCGGACCTACTGCAGCCAGTGTCTGCAGGATGTCAGGATTTGGGGCGAGCGCCAGTGAAGGCGGCGCTTCGCCCGGCCGCTTTTTGAGCTTGAGCGGTGCATACGCTTCGACCTTCCAGTCAGCGACAGCGGCCGCGAACACGGCCACGTCTACCGCCCCGAGCGCCTGGCAGGCCGCCAGCATCTCGCTCGCCGTCTCGACCGGCACGACCGCCACACCGGCGGGCAGTGCGATTGACACCGGTCCGCTGACCAACGTCACCGCTGCACCCAGCCGCGCCAGCGCCGCGGCGATCTCGTAGCCCTGCCGGCCGCTGCTCCGGTTCGCAATGAAACGCACTGGGTCGATCGGCTCGATCGTCGGCCCCGCCGTCACCAGCGCCCGTCGTCCGGCAAGCGGTCCGGCTGCCAGCAGGGAGACGATCGCGTCAAGGATCACCGGCGGCTCCGACAGCCGTCCGTAGCCCCATTCATTGCACGCCATCGGCCCCTGCTCGGGGCCGACCACCTGCACGCCGCGTGCCCGCAAGGTCGTCATGTTGGCGACTGTCGCCGGATGTTCCCACATCCGCACGTTCATCGCGGGTGCGACCAGCACCGGCTTGTCGGTCGCGAGCAGCAGCGTGCTCGCCAGATCGTCCGATAACCCGGCCGCCATGCGCGCCAGCATGCTGGCCGTTGCGGGAGCGACGACCAGCAAGTCAGCCGCCCGCGATAAGGCGATGTGCCCCATCTCGTTCTCCTCGGTGAGCGAGAACAGCGCCGTGCCGACCGGCTCGCCGGTCAGCGCCTGCAGGCTGAGCGGCGTGACGAACTCCGCCCCGGCGGCTGTCAGCACCGAGCGGACCCGCGCCCCTTCGCGCGTCAGCAGCCGGATCAGTTCAAGCGACTTGTAGGCGGCGATCCCTCCCGAGACGATCAGCAGAACACTGCGTCCCCCGAGCAGGCTCATAGCCGCCAGCCCGCATGGATCGCAGCGATCCCGCCCGACAGGTTGCGCACACTGACCCGCGCCAAGCCGGCTTCGCGCATCATTGCCGACAGGGTCTCCTGGTCCGGAAACGTGCGTATGCTTTCCGCGAGGTAGCGGTAGCTAGCCGCGTCACCCGCGATCGCCTGCCCGAGACGCGGTAGCACCCGAAACGACCAGGCCTCGTAAAGCGGTGCCAGGGCTGCGACCCGCACGCGCGAGAACTCCAGGCAGAGGAACCGTCCGCCCGGCCTGAGCACTCTCAGCGCCTCGGCGAGCACTCGCTCCTTTTGGGTGCAGTTGCGCAACCCGAACGCCATCGACACGCGGTCGACACTGCGGTCGGCGATTGGCAACGCCTCCGCGTCGGCAATCACCAGCGCCGCCCGGCCGCCGGCCCGGGCGCGGGCAATCGCCAGCATCGACGCGTTGATGTCCGACAACACAACCTGGCCACCTCCCGCCTCGAGCCATGCGAGTCCGATGTCGCCGGTCCCCGATGCCAGGTCCAGCAGCACATGCCCAGGCGCCGGGTCGAGGGATGCGACGAATTCGCTTTTCCAGAACCGATGAATGCCGAGCGACATGAGGTCGTTCATCAGGTCGTAGCGACGTGCGACGCTGTCGAACACCGCCCGGACCCGGACGCCCTTCTCGCTGGCCGGCACGCGCTCGAAGCCGAAATCCGTCAACTCGCTGACCATGTCCGTCCCTGTCGCTCACGCGCCCGATCCTATACGCTTGACATTGCCCATGCCGGAACTCCCTGAGGTCGAGACCGTGATGCGGGCACTGCGCGTGCGGCTCGAGGGCCGCGTGGTGATCGCCGCCGAGATACGACGTCCCGACCTGCGGTGGCCGATCCCGGCGGCGCTGGCGCCAGCAGTCGCGGGCCGTCGGGTGCTGAGTTTTGGCAGGCGTGGCAAATACATCCTCATGCGTGTCGAGGGCGACCGGACCGTGCTGATCCATCTCGGCATGTCGGGCCGCTTGAACATCACCCGCGACGCCGGGCCGCCACCTGCGCACGAGCACGCGGTGCTGACCACCGACGACGGCTGGCGCGTGGCCCTGGTCGACCCGCGCCGCTTCGGGGCCCTGGACCTGCTGGCGACGGCGGACGAGGACAGGCATCGTCTGATCGCGCCTCTCGGCCCCGAACCGCTCGAGCCGGCGTTCACCGGGTCCGTGCTCGCGGACACGCTCAGGGGACGGCGAACCCCGCTCAAGGCGGCCCTGCTCGACCAGCGCCTGATTGCTGGTCTCGGCAACATCTACGTCAACGAGGCCCTGTTCCGGGCACGGCTCTCGCCCACACGGCTGGCCGGCACGATGGGCGATCGTACCGGCAGGCGTAGGACCGCCCGTTTGGTGGCCGCGATCAAGACGACCCTGACGGAGGCGATCGCAGCCGGCGGCTCAAGTCTGCGCGATTACGCCCAACCGGACGGCGAGCTCGGATACTTCCAGCACGCCTGGAAAGTATACGGTCGGGAAGGACAACCGTGTGAGCGCTGCCCGGGCCTGCCGCGTTGCGCGGGGATCGACCGGCTGGTCCAATCCGGCCGAAGCAGCTTCGTCTGTCGTCGGACGCAGAGGTAATGGTGGCGCCGGAACTTGACTCGCTCTCGCGAGATCAGTAGGCACAGCACCCCTCGGCCGTCGTACAGGCACGCCGGCCCCACCGCATGTCGGCTAGGCAGGATTTTATGGCCAACACCCCTTCGGCGCGCAAGCGCATCCGACAGACCGAAAAGCGCACGGCGCGAAACGCCGCCCGCAAATCTCGCATGCGGACGTTTGTCAAGAAGGTCGAAGCCGCCATCGCCGGTGGAGACAAGGAGAAGGCCGCGGCGGCGTTGCGTGCCGCGCAGCCAGAACTTCAGCGCGCAGCCGGCAAGGGCGTAGTTCACGCCAACACCGTTGGACGCAAGCTGTCTCGGTTGTCGGCGCGCATCAAGGCGATCGCTCCCGCCTGACCGCGGCCTTCCGCGTATCGACAGAAGACCGGATCATCCCGGCCTGTCATCTCGGCACGCGACAGGGCATGTCTGCCAACGCCGCGCTGCGCCCGGGCAGCCTTCCTTGCGCGGCGTCGCCGAGTTGTTGCGGATATGCCATCAGATTCCGATTGCCTCCGACGGTTCGCTGACCTATCAATTCCGGGGTTGCCGGCCCGGCGACAAATAAGATTCCTGAGCTTGCAGGCCATAACTTTGGAACATCCTCGTTCGGCTGTTCCAGTGGTCGCGACCGGGTCGCATTGGGGAGGCACGGTGGGCAGCATCAACCACGGCGCTCGCAAAGGCTTTTCCTCAGAAACCTCTCTCTCCACCAAGAGTGCCGTGGACCAGAGCTGGGAACGGGTTCGCACACGCCTGCAGACCGACGTCGGCGAGATCGAATATCGGACCTGGCTGCGCCAGATGACCTTCGCCAGTCTCGACGACGATGAGGTCACTCTGCTGCTGCCGACGCGGTTCCTGCGCGACTGGGTTCAGGGCCGGTATGGCGACCGGCTTTGCACCCTCTGGCGCGCCGAAATGCCTTCAGTCCGTCGCGTCGACATCCGCGTCGCTGCCGGCCTAGAGCCCGTGTGCGAGCCCATCGCCGGCAACGCCCGCCTGCCGCGCGGACCCGAGCCGGCGGACAAAGGCTCCGACCTCGCGCAGCCGCTCGATCCGCGCTTCACCTTCGACAGTTTTGTCGTCGGAAAGCCGAACGAATTCGCGCACGCCTGCGCCCGGCGCGTGGCCGAACGGCCGTCCAGCCAAGGCTTCAATCCGCTGTTTCTGTATGGCGGGGTGGGATTGGGCAAGACGCATCTGATGCACGCGATCGGGCTCGACCTCTGGCGATCGGGGGGCACCTCGGTCGCCTACATGTCGGCCGAGAAGTTCATGCACCGCTTCATTTCGGCGATCCGGTCGCAATCCACGATTGAATTCAAGGAACAGCTTCGCTCCGTCGACATCCTGATGGTCGATGACCTCCAGTTCCTGATCGGCAAGGACAACACCCAGGAGGAATTCTTTCATACCTTCAACGCGCTCGTCGAAGCCGGCAAGCAGATCGTGGTGTCCGCCGACAAGTCTCCTTCCGATCTGTCCGGACTGGAGGACCGTCTGCGCACCCGCCTCGGTTGCGGCATGGTGGCCGACCTGCATGCCACCACCTTTGAGCTGCGCCTGTCGATCCTGCAGGCCAAAGCTGATCGCTCCGGGGTGCCGGTGCCGCCGCGCGTGCTCGATTTCCTTGCGCACAAGATCACGTCCAACGTCCGCGAGCTCGAGGGCGCGCTCAACCGGCTGATCGCACACGCCAACCTGTTCGGGCGCCCGGTCACGCTGGATGCCACTCAGGAGGTCCTGCACGACATCCTCAAGGCACACGACCGCCGCGTGACGATCGAGGAGATCCAACGCAAGGTGGCCGAGCACTGGAACATTCGTCTGTCCGACATGTCGTCGGCGCGGCGCGCGCGCGCCGTCGCCAGACCCAGGCAGGTCGCAATGTATCTCGCCAAGCAACTCACCAGCCGCTCGCTGCCCGAGATCGGCCGCAAGTTTGGCAACCGCGACCACACCACCGTCATGCACGCGGTGAGCCGGGTTACCGAGCTGATGGGTTTGGATGCGGCGTTCGCTGAAGACGTCGAGCTTCTGCGGCGCATGCTGGAGAGTTAGGTTGGGGTTCCACCCCGAACCCCGCTAAGGGCGGTCGCCCTTAGAACCCGGGGTCTGGAGCTGAGGCCCCAGCGGATCCAGGGCAGAGCCCTGGCCTTCTCTGATGATTTCCAATAATCTTGCACTCCGAATCAAGCGCGCGCGCAAGGTTGAACACACATGAAGCTCAAGGCCGATCGCGCCACCCTGCTTCGGGCGCTGGCCCACATCCAGAGCGTTGCTGAGAAGCGGAACACCATCCCGATCCTGGCCAACGCGCTAATCGAGGTCCGGGACGGGCGGCTGCGCCTGACCGCTACCGACATGGAAATCGCCATCGAGGAGGAGATCGAGGCAAGCACCGCACGTGATGGTCGCACCACCGCGCCGGCGGCAACGCTGTTCGAAATCGTCCGTCGTCTACCCGACGGCGCCGTCGTCGAGTTCGACCATCCGGGTGGCGATGCATCGCTCGCGCTGCGCGCCGGCCGCTACGCTACCAGTCTGAACGTGCTCGCCGTCGACGACTTCCCGAACATGACCGCGGGGACGCTCGCACACCGTTTTGTCCTGCCGCCGGAAACGTTGCGTGACCTGATCGATCGGACGCGGTTTGCAATCTCGACCGAGGAAACGCGCTACTACCTCAACGGCATTTACCTGCACGTCTCGGGCGAGAAGCTGCGCGCGGTGGCAACCGACGGACATCGGCTCGCGCGTGTCGAGACGGCGTTGCCTGCGGGTGCCGAGACGATGCCCGGCGTCATCATCCCGCGTAAGACCGTCGGCGAGATTAGAAAGCTTCTCGACGAGGGCACGGTGCCGGTCAGCATAGGCTTGTCGGAGACGCGGATCCGGTTCGAAGTCGGTCCGATCCGGCTGACGAGCAAGCTGATCGATGGAACGTTCCCCGAATACGAGCGTGTCATCCCCCATGACAACGACAAGGTGCTTCAAGTCGGACGCAAGGATTTCTCGGACGCCGTCGCCCGTGTCGCCGCCATCAGCCAGGAACGTTCCCGCCCGGTCAAGCTCACGTTGTCGGAAAACCTGCTGGTCCTCTCTGCGGCGAGCCCGGACCAGGGAACGGCGACCGAGGAGCTGGACGAAGGTCGCGCCATCTATGACGCGAGCCCGCTCGAGATTGGCTTTCAGGCCCGCTACCTCAATGACATCACCGACCAGATACGGGATCGGGTCGAATTCCGCTTCTCCGACGGCTCGGCTCCGACTGTCGTGCAAGACAGTGCAGACGCCTCGGCGCTGTACGTATTGATGCCGATGCGGGTGTGACGCCCGGATCTTGAGTCGATTGTTGCGCGTCAGCCTGACTGATTTCCGCAATTATGCGCGACTCGTCTGGAACCCCGGATCGCATCTGAACGTGCTGAGCGGCCGCAACGGCAGCGGTAAGACCAATGTTCTTGAAGCAGTATCGATGCTGTCACCCGGACGCGGCTTGCGCAATGCGAGGCCGGAGACGCTGGCGCGCCGCGGCATGGAGTGCTGGGCGGTCGCGTCACGCATACACTATGATGGAAACGTTCGCGAGCTCGGAACGGGCACGATCGGGGAGACCCAGCCGGGCGCCCGGCGCGTCTTTCGTCTCGACGGTGCTCCCGTTCGTAGCCAAGCCGACATTGCTCCGATCGCACCAGTAGTCTGGTTGACGCCGCAAATGGAGCGTCTGTTCGGCGAGGGCGCGTCCGGCCGTCGCCGCTTTCTCGACCGCCTGGTGGCCAGCCTGGAGGCCGGCCACACGCGCGCGCTCGCGGCCCACGATGAAGCAGTCGCCAGCCGAAACCGGCTTCTGCTCGAGCGTCGGGGAGAGACCGCCTGGTTACGGGCCGCGGAGGATGCGATCGCCCGTCACGCGACCGCGGCAACAGCATCAAGGCTCAACGTCTGTCGCCGAATGAACCTCATTGCGTCGGCCGATCCCGGCCGCGGGTTCCCCGCCTGCCGCCTTGATCTGCTGTGCCCGATCGCCGAGCGTCTAGAAATGGAGCCGGCTCGCCTGGTCGAGGACTGGATCCGGGCGGAACTGGCCGGCGGGCGCGACGCGGACGCACGTGTTGCCGCCACGAGCGTCGGCGCGCATCGCTGCGACCTCGCAATCCTCGAACATTCGACGGAACTGCCGGCCAATCTCGCCAGTACCGGCGAGCAGAAGTCGCTTCTCGTCGGCATCGTGCTCGCGCACGCGTCGCTCATCGAAGCCGACCGCGGCGAGTCGCCGCTTCTGTTGCTCGACGAGCCGCTGGTACACCTCGACGTCGCCCGGCGCGAGGCTCTGTTCGCCCGGCTTTCGTCGTCGTCATCACAGGTGCTTCTCACCGGAACCGACCAGGCCCCGTTCGAGCCGCTTGCTCCCGATGCCGTGTTCTGGCGCGTTGGCGACGACACGATACGAATGGCCAAGTATGCGTCGGCATAGCTGGCCCGGACCGGCCAGCATCACTATAGTGCGTTCAACGCGACCTCAAGGTCCGGCGGCCATCGCGGCCCACAAATCGAGCTTCTGGAGCATACTCACGGCATGTCCGACAACGCCGACCCCAATCCTGCGGCTTCTGCTCCCGAAGAGCCGAACGGCGTCTACGACGCGGCCTCGATCTCGGTCCTGCGCGGGCTGGATGCGGTTCGCAAACGCCCCGGCATGTATATCGGCGACACCGATGACGGTTCGGGCCTCCATCACATGGCGTTCGAGATCATCGACAACGCCGTCGACGAGGCGCAGGCGGGCTTTGCTACCTGGTGCGAGCTAGTTCTCAACGGCGACGGTTCGGTGACCGTGCGCGACGACGGTCGCGGCATTCCTACCGACCTGCACGCCGAGGAAGGCATTTCGGCCGCAGAAGTCGTGCTGACACGCCTGCATGCCGGCGGCAAGTTCAACCAGAACTCCTACAAGGTCTCCGGCGGTCTGCACGGCGTCGGAGCGGCCGTTGTCAATGCTCTTTCGGAATGGATGGAAGTGCGAATCTGGCGTGAAGGCCAGGAGCATTTCATCCGCTTCGAACATGGCGAGTCTGTCGCTCCGCTATCTATGGTAGGTGTGGCGGGAACGCACGCGAACGGCACCGAGGTCACGTTCAAACCTTCGACCGGTACCTTCACCAGGGTCGAATTCGACCTGGCCGTCCTCGAGAGGCGTCTGCGCGAACTCGCGTTTCTGAACTCCGGATTGCGTATCAAGCTGCGCGATGAACGGCACGCGCCACTCGTCGAGCACAATTTCTTCTACCAGGGCGGCCTGAGCGCCTTCGTCGCATATCTCGACCGTGGTAAGACCGGTGTTCTTGCTGAACCCATTGACGTCAAGGGCGCGGCCGGCACGCTCGGCATCAAGGTCGAGTTTGCGCTGACCTGGAACGACACCTACCACGAGACGATGTTGTGCTTTACCAACAATATCCCGCAGCGCGACGGCGGCACTCATCTCGCCGGATTTCGCCAGGCGCTCACCCGGGTGGTCGCGAAATACGCCGATGCCGCCAGCAAAAAGGACAGCGTCGGCCTTTCCGGCGACGACATGCGGGAGGGATTGACCGCGGTGCTGTCGGTCAAGGTTCCCGATCCGAAGTTCTCAAGCCAGACAAAAGACAAGCTGGTCAGTTCCGAGGTCCAGCCCATCGTTCAGGCGGCTGCGGCGGACGCGATCGGCCACTGGTTTGAGACCCATCCGAAGGAAGCGCGCCTCGTCATCGCCAAGGTGATGGATGCCGCCGCCGCGCGTGAAGCGGCTCGACGAGCCCGCGAGCTCACCCGGAGAAAGGGCGTGCTCGACGTGTCCAGCCTGCCTGGGAAGCTTGCGGACTGCCAGGAACGTGACCCCGACCGCGCGGAAATTTTCATCGTCGAGGGCGACAGCGCCGGTGGCACCGCCAAGCAGGGCAGGGATCGAAAGTTCCAGGCCATCCTTCCGCTGAAGGGCAAGATCCTCAACGTCGAACGCGCACGCTTTGACCGCATGCTGGGGAGCGCCGAAATCGGGACGCTGATCACAGCACTCGGCACGGGAATCGGTCGTGGCGAACCGGAGCAGGGTGGCTTCGACATCACCAAGCTCCGTTATGCGCGGATCGTATTGATGACGGACGCCGATGTGGACGGCTCGCATATCCGCACCTTGCTGCTCACATTTTTCTTTCGGCAGATGCCGGAGTTGATTGCCGCCGGCAATCTGTATATCGCCCAACCGCCGCTGTTCCGGGCCAAGCGCGGCAATGATGTCCGCTACCTGAAAAACGATCTTCAGCTCGAAAATTATCTGCTGGAGAAGGCGCTGGCAAGTTCCAGCCTCCTCATCGCGGACGGCCGTGCTCTCGACGGCGAAAAATTGCGAGAGGAGGTTGTCTGGCTGCGAGAAGCGACGGCCGCACTCCGACGGCTAGGGGGCGCCGCGCCGATAGCACTTCTAGAACAGGCGGCGATCGCGGGTGCGCTCGACCCGTCGGGTGCCAATCCTGCCACCAGCAATGCCGAAGTTCAGCGGCGGCTCAACGCCATCAGCGCCGTCTCGGAGCGAAACTGGACGGTGGTGTCCGACGCGGGCGGCTTGCGCCTGAGTCGGATCGTCCGGGGCGTGACCGAACGATATCACCTCGACGCCACCACGCTGCGCTCTTCGGAAGCGCGCTGGTTGACGGAACATGCATCCATTCTCGCCCGCGACTTCGCCGAGCCAGCGCGTCTGATCCTGGACGGCGCAGAGACGGTCGTGCCGGGCCCGGCTTCCACCTACGAAAGGATCCTGCAGCAGGGCCGCAAGGGCCTGTCGATCGCGCGCTTTAAGGGCCTGGGCGAGATGAACGCCGAGGAGTTGTGGAGTACGACGCTCGATCCTGCGACGCGCACGCTGCTGCAGGTCCGAGTGGGCGACAGCGAGGATGCTGCACAGGTGTTCTCGACACTGATGGGAGACGTCGTCGAACCAAGGCGCGACTTCATCGTCGGCAATGCCCTCAAGGTCGCCAATCTCGACGTTTGACAGACCGGACGCCCGAGGCGGGACTGTCGTGCGTTCAAAGTTTTTGGCAGGAAGCTCCTGCGGCGGTCTCAGGGCCCGAACCTCGCGTCAGGAGATCGGCGGATGGCAAAGAGCGGACCGCCCACGCACCGGCATCGGCAGCGCCCGCCCCGGGGTCTCGTCCCCGAGATAGAAGAACGTGAAGTCCGAGGCGCCGAGCGCCTGAAAATCACGACCTTCGACATCTGAAATATATCCGACACTGTTGACTTCGTGCGTTTCCGTTCGCCCGTCGGGCCTGCGAACCGTGATCTCGCCGCAAAGCGCATACTGGTGGCGGTCGGCTGGATCGACAACCGAGGCGTCGATCACCCTGACCCGGGTCTTGTCGTCGAGATGCAATTGCCCCAGCAGCTTTCCGTCCAGGTAAATCTCGGTGTTCTCCGACACCTCCTGCTGGGCCAGCTGGTCGGTAATGGTGAATTCGTTCGCCCTCGGGCCGGCTGCCCCCGCCGCTGGAGGAACGCCCACGGCGAGCAGGACCGACAAGGCGGCGAGGCGCGTTCTCATGACCGATAGAGTTGCGACGTCCGGTGACGATGGGGAAGAGCCAGTGCCGCTCATGTCGTGGCTGGCCGATGCCGCCCGGAGGATTGCCGCCGCCGGTATCGAGCAGCCACGACGCGAGGCAAGGCTTCTCCTGGGCCACGCGATGGGTCTGACAACGGACGAAATCCTCCGCCTGCCGCCCGGCCACCCGGTGCAGCCCGGCGACGCAGACCGGCTGATCGGCCGCCGCACCGCACACGAGCCGTTGGCGTTCATCACCGGCCGTTGCGGTTTCTGGACGCTCGATCTTGCCGTCAGCCCCGCGACGCTGATCCCGCGTGCGGATACCGAGACGCTGATCGAGGCAGCCCTGGCGCTCCGGCCCGACCGGACCCGTGTGCGCACCGTGCTGGATGTCGGCTGCGGCACCGGAGCTCTGCTCCTCGCGGCACTCGCCGAATACCCCGCCGCCTTCGGGGTCGGCGTCGATCGCGTCGAAGCCGCCTGCCGTCTCGCCGGCGCCAACGCCCAGGCTCAGGGCCTCGCCGCGCGCGCTGCCATCCTATGCGCCGACTGGATGGATGCCTTGGCCGTTGTGAGGCCAGGTTTTGACCTCATCCTCTCAAATCCGCCCTATATCGAGAGCGGCTCGATCGACGACCTCATGCCTGAGGTCGCCGCTCACGAACCTCGCATCGCCCTCGACGGCGGTCCGGACGGCTTGGAGGCCTATCGCCGCCTGATGCCGCAACTGGACCGCCTCTCTCACGACGGCGTCGGCGTGTTCGAGATCGGAACGGGCCAGGAGGATGCGGTGGCGGCTCTCGCCGAAGCCGCCGGCCTTGCGATCGTGGGGCGCCGACACGACCTTTGCGGGACGGTCAGGGCCATCGCGGTGGAGCAATCCGTCCGGCCATGATGTCCTCTGACCGTGTGGCTTGAGGAAAACTATTGGCAGCCGGGTCAGCCTTGGCTAGGGTCCGGCCGCAGCCGGTTCAGCCCGGGTTGCCGGTCGAGACGAGGATCGTCACGACCGCGGTCCGTCACGGGTAACCCCGCAGTCGAACCGATTGCCGATCGGCATCTGGATCGGCAAGCAGAACCGAGGCCTCCGCGTCCGATCCGGACGGCGAGGGTCAGTAACCGCCACACCGAAAGGCACGGCCACCGCCGGCGCCAACAGGAAAGTGTCACGGCACAACGATGAATATGAAACGCATGCGTGGCCGCAACCATCGTTCCGGCGGTGGCGGCGGTGGCAGTCCTCTCAGACACCACAACGGCAACATCCCGCTGAACCGGAACCATGTGTTCGACAGCAGCGGTCCCGACCTGCGGATCAGAGGCACCGCCCAGCAACTGTTCGAGAAGTATCTTCAGCTCGGACGTGACGCCACCAGTTCCGGCGACCGCGTGATGGCCGAGAGCTACTTCCAGCACGCCGAGCATTATTTCCGGATCCTGAACGCGATGGCTCAGGCCGCGCACCAGAACCAGCCGAACGGGCAGGGACAGCATTATCAGGGCAATCCGCCGCCTTCCTACGGCGGGTCGCAGAACAGCCAGGGCCAGGCCAACCACCAACGCCGGACCAGCCCGCTCGACCTCCAGAACGAACAAATGGATGACGACCAGCCCGACCCCCTGATTCCGGGAGGCAGCCCTTCCGGCGATCAAGGAGATCGCCAGCAGGAGGCTCAGGAACCCGCCGACGCCTGACTGGTAGGGAGCGACCCGGCCAGATCGACCCGCGTTCGCGGCAGCATCTCCGGCATCTCCGCCTGGATCCAGCCGATCATCTTCTCGCGTATCTCGCAGCGAAGATCCCACGTCTGCGGGGCGTTCCGGGCCGACACCAGCATGCGTAGCTGCAGCGTGGCTTCGCTCGCGTCGCTGACCTGAAGGTTGACCACCTTGCCGTCCCAGATCGGGCTGGCGCGGGCAAACTCGGCGAGTTTGTCACGCAAAAGCGAGACCGGAATGCGATAGTCCGTGTAGAGAAAGACGGTTCCGATCAGCGATGACGATGAGTGTGTCCAGTTCTGGAAGGGCTTTTCCAGAAAGTAGGAGATCGGCAAGATCATTCGCCGCCAATCCCAGAGCCGCACCACGACATAGGTTGCGGTGATCTCCTCCACCCAGCCCCATTCGCCCTCGACGATGATCGCGTCCTCGATCCGGATCGGCTGTGTGACCGCGATCTGCACGCCCGCGATGAGGTTGGTCAGCAGCGGACGCGCCGCCAGCCCCACCACCAGCGAGGCGGCGCCCGCGGATGCGAACAGGCTGACGCCGTATTGCCGCACCGGCTCGAACGTCATCAGCGCGGTCGCCAGCGTGACCAGCGCGATCAGGATGTCGGCCGCACGTGTGAGGATGCGGACCTGCGTGGTGTGCTTTCGCGCCAGCAGGTTGTCTTCCTGGTCGAGCGCCACGCGGTTGAGGTAGGAATCGGTCGCGATCCCTGCTGCCAGCACCGCCGAATAGCCGATCAGCAGGATGAAGCAGACCAGCATCGTCTGTCCGATGATCGTTTGCGTTCGACTGGAAAATCCGGCCACCGGCAGCGCCGTCACCACGGCCGCGATGATGAAGAACAGCCGCAACGGCTCGCGTATCCGCTTGACGAACGGACGCAGAAACCCGCCCCGTATGCCAGGCAGCCTCAGGAAGGTGCTGGTCACGATGCGATGCACCAGCAGCGCGAACAGCAACGCCAGCACCAGGATCAGCGCGGAGGCCAGTGGATCCGGGAGCCAGTCGAGCGCGCCCCTGATCTGCGCGAGAACATCGACATAGACGCGTGTGATCGTCAACGGGCACTATCTCCTCACGGTCGGCCGCCGAATTGACATGCCCGAGACCCGGGGATACCTGACCCCGCTCGATCGGATGGCGGCGTAGCTCAGCGGTAGAGCAGGGGAATCATAATCCCTTGGTCGGCGGTTCAAATCCGTCCGCCGCTACCATTCACCCTCACCCGGACGACATCATGCCCTCGGCACTCATCACCGGGATCACCGGCCAGGACGGCGCCTACCTGGCCACGCTCCTGCTGTCCAAGGGCTATACCGTCCACGGCCTGATACGCCGTTCCGCTTCGTCGGACGTCGTCGGCGAACGCCTGCGCTGGATCGGCGCGATCGACCGCGTCGACCTGATCGACGGCAACCTGACCGACCTGTCGAGCCTGATCCGCGTCGTCGAGCAGACCGCACCCGACGAGATCTACAACCTCGCCGCCCAGAGTTTCGTCGCGGCCTCCTGGCAGCAGCCTCTGCTGACCGGCACCGTCACCGGCATCGGTGCCGCCAACCTGCTCGAAGCGGTCCGCATCGTGCGTCCCGCTGCCCGGTTCTATCAGGCGTCCTCGTCGGAGATGTTCGGCCTGGTCCAGGAGCCGGTGCAGAACGAGCGCACCCCGTTCTACCCGCGCAGCCCCTACGCCGCCGCCAAGCTGTATGCGCACTGGATGACGATTAACTATCGGGAGAGCTTCGGCCTGCACGCCTCGTCCGGCATCCTGTTCAACCATGAAAGCCCGTTGCGCGGCATTGAGTTCGTCACCCGCAAGATCACCGATGGCGTCGCCCGGATCAAACTCGGCCTCGCGACCGAACTCGTCCTCGGCAACCTCGACGCGCGACGCGACTGGGGTCACGCGCGCGACTATGTCGACGCGATGTGGCGCATGCTTCAGCAGGACGAACCGGACGACTACGTCGTCGCCACCGGCCGCAGCGCCACCATTCGCGAGTTCTGCCACCTTGCCTTCGCTCATGCCGGACTCGACGCGGACCGTCATCTCCGTACGTCCTCCAGCCTGATCCGCCCGGCGGAGGTAGACACGCTCCGCGGCGACGCCGCGAAGGCAACGCAACGGCTTGGCTGGAAGCCGACCGCGACGCTCGAAGAGTTGGCCGCCGAGATGGTCGACGCCGATCTCGCACGCCACCTGGCCAGGCGTGCATGACCGGCCACGGCGCCACCTCCATCCTGATCACCGGCGCCGACGGGTTTGCCGGCCGCCATCTCGTCGCCGCCCTTCGAACCCATAGTCCCGCCGCGACGCTGCATACCACTCCGTTCGACGTCACCGACCGGCCCGCAATCCGCGACGCCGTCCTCGCCGCCCAGCCCACCTGCTGCATTCACCTGGCCGGGGTGGCCGCGATCGCCCAGGCCCGCCACGACCCCGAGCTCGCCTGGCGCGTCAACCTTCACGGCAGCCTGGCACTCGCTCGCGCCATCCTTGAACTCGCCCCCGCCTGCCGCCTGGTCCACGTCTCCACCGCCGACATCTACGGCGCCTCCTTTCGCGACGGCATGCTGGACGAGCACGCCGTGCCGGCACCTCTCAACACCTACGGCGCCAGCAAGGCCGCGGCCGACCTCGCACTCGGCGCCATGGTGGGCGACGGCCTGGGCGTCGTCCGGCTGCGCCCGTTCAACCACGCCGGACCGGGCCAGCGCGACGATTTCGTTGTCGCTGCCTTTGCCCGGCAGATCGTCCGCATCCGCGCCGGTCTGCAGCCGCCACGCATCCGCGTGGGCAATCTCACCCCCGAGCGCGATTTCCTTGACGTGCGCGACGTCGTGCGCGCCTACGTCCTGTGCACTGAAGCCGATCTGCCGCCTGGCTGTATTCTCAACATTGCGTCGGGCATCCCGCGCCGGATCGGTGACGTTCTCGCCGACCTCCTCCGCCTCGCCCGCGTCGAGGCGGCGGTCGAAACCGACCTGGCCCGGATCAGGCCCACCGACATCACCAGCGCCTCAGGCAACCCGCACGCGGCCAGCAGGCTGCTGGGCTGGTCGCCGCGGATCAGTTGGGAGCAGACCCTGACCGATATCCTTCTCGACTGGCAACGGAGGGAAGGCCAGGGTTCCACCCTGGACCCGCTGGGGCCGTCGTGCGTCAGCACGCCTCCGGCGTGACGCCCCAGACCCCGTCCAGAACCAGAGCGCCAGCGCCGCGTTCCTACGCGACAACAGGAGAGCGACCATGGCTACGTCACGTCCCGGCTTGCTGCAGACCATCGTCGGCCTCGGCTTCGCCGCGGCCGGCATCTCGAAGATGCTGGCGGTCGAGCCGCAACGTCGGTTGTTCAAATCCTGGGGCTGGTCCGAGAACGACATGCGGTTGATGGGCGCCTCCGAGGTGGCTGGGGCGGCGATGCTCATGACCCGCCCGCTGACCAGCATCGGGTCAGCGCTCCTCGCCGCCAATTCGATCTGCCTCGCCCTGACCGAGTTCCGCCATCATAGCGATCGGCTCGTCACTCCCCGCCTCGGCATGCTCGCCGCCGCCGTCGCCTCCGGCCTCGTCGGCCGGGGCTAAGCTGCGACCAGATGGCCGACGTCCGTTCCGTTCCGCTCAAGCCGGAGCACGCGCTGGTGCAGTTTCGCAATCGTTTCGCTATGCGTGATCGAGATCAACGTCGTTTGCGGGAGCTCCCGGGCCAACAGGCCGTAGAGAGATCTCTCGGCATCGCCATCAAGCGATGAGGTTGCCTCGTCGAGAAACAACCAGTCAGGCCGCGTAAGCAGCGCCCGCGCAATCGCGACCCGCTGTTGTTGCCCAGGCGACAGGATCTGCGCCCACGTCGCATCGTCGTCCAGCCGCGAGCCCAGTTCACCGAGCCCAACCGCATTGAGCACCTCCGCCACCCGGTCTGAGTCAACCTGGTCAGGCGGCAGCGGGTAACAGAGCGCCCGGCGCAACGTTCCCGTCGGCAGGTAAGGCCGTTGTGGCAGAAACATCTGCGTCCCCGACGCCGCCCGAACCGATCCCGATGCATACGGCCAGATGCCTGCGAGCGCCCGGAACAGGCTCGACTTTCCAGCCCCGGACGGACCAACGATCGCGGTCGACACACCCCTGTCGAGGCGCAGGTCCGTCGGCCCGACCAGCGACACTCCATCAGGTGCCTGTATCGTCAGCCCCTGCGCTTCCATGGCCGTCCCATCGCCGCAAACGGCCGCAGGCGGTCGCTCCCGACGCGCGCTGTCGATCGCTCGCTGGAATGTCGCAAGACGCTCGACCTGTGCGGCGTAGCCAGCCAGCGCCGCGTATTGCGTCATGAACCAGAGGAAGGCGCCCTGCAGCTCCCCAAATAGCTGGCTAATCTGCATCAGCGTGCCAAAGGTGATCTTTCCGGCGAAAAACCTTGGCGACCATGCTACCAGCGCAAAGCTGTCCGACACGTAGCCAAAGACGCCTGTTGCAAACGTGACCCAGGCTGTCCGGTTAATGATTAAGATCGCGTTCTCGTAAACGGCCTTGAACCGACCTGCGAGCCCTCGTTCCTCCTCGCCAGCGCTCCTGTACAAGGCGACCGCTTCGCTGTTCTCTCGCACGCGCACCAGGGAAAAGCGGAACGTGCCCGTCAACCGTTGTTGCATAAACGTCAGCGGCGCCAGCCGACGTCCTAGTGTATGGGTAAACGCCGTCACGACTGTCGAGTAAAGAAGAGCCGCCCAGAACAGAAACCCAGGAATGAGGATACCGAACAGCATCGTCCGCCCCGACAGGACCCACAGCAGGCCGCCATAGCTCACGACGGTGACGATGTTGGAGATGGTCTGAGTCGCGAACGTCAGCGAGTTGTCGGTCACCGTATCGACGTCTTCCTGAATACGCTGGTCCGGGTTATCCGTCCCGAGACCACTCTCGCCGCACAGCATGATTCGGAAGTGCGCATCGTCTGCGAGCCAGTCCGCGACAAATCGGTTCGTCATCCATCGCCGCCACCGGATTTGCAGCCTGCTCTGAACGAAGGGTGACAGCGCTCCCAGCGCGATCAGCACCATCGCAAACATAAAGAACCCAGGCATCGGCAGGCCGTGCGGTCGTGGCGTGAACCAGAACAGCCCACGGAAGAACCCGGCCGCGTCCTTTTGCTGCAGGGCGGGGTTGTAGATGTTGCGCGCCAACGCGCTCGCCCACCCCCGCCCGCCGTGCGCCC
>CAXTSH010000041.1:0-28835 GCA_964246925.1 uncultured Acetobacteraceae bacterium | reverse complement strand
CGCGCCGCCCGCGGCGACAACATCCGCGCCGCCCGCGGCGACGCCTGCCGCCGCCACCCCGGACGACACCGGTAACAACGAAATCTACCGCCTCAAGGCGATCGGCCACGTCCACATCTACACCGCAACCGACCAGGCGTGGGGCGACCAGGCGCTCTATGACATCGACCAGTCAGTCCTCGTCCTGACCGGCCATGCGCTGCGCCTGACCACGCCGACCGACGTCGTCACCGCGCGCGACTCAATGGAGTATTGGCCGCAGATACACCGGTCCGTCGCGCGTGGCGACGCCATCCTCACCACCTCCGATGGGCGCCGCATCCAGGCGGACATCCTCGTCGGATACTCCGTTCCCGACCATCCCGCACCGGGTCAGGCTCCCGCCCGTCCGGTGCAGACCGTCGCTGCCACCAACGCGCCGCCGCCGGACCCGCTCACCTCGTCGGGCAAGCTCAAGAAGGCCGAAGGCTACGGCGACGTCGTCGTCCGCACACCGACTGAGACCGTCCGCGGCGAGCGTGGCGTCTATCTCACCGACACCGGCATTGCGCGCATCGTCGGCAATGTCCGGATCACACGCGGCCAGAACCAGCTCAACGGCCAGGCGGCGATCGTGAACATGCATACCGGCCTTGCCAACCTGACCGAGGATCCGGGCGACCGCGTCCAGGGCCTGATCGTGCCCAACCAGCAGCCGGCCAAACAGACGGCAGGGCCCGCCCGGACGCCTCCGGCGGGCCGGTCATGAACGAGCAGTCTCGCGTCGGCATCGAGCCGGGAGCCGCATCCCGGCCCGCGTCCGCCGGCCTCGTCGCGAGCGGCGTCGGCAAAAGCTACAAGAAGCGGCCGGTGGTGCGGAACGTCTCGGTCTCCGTCCAGCGCGGCGAGGCGGTCGGCCTGCTCGGCCCGAACGGCGCCGGCAAGACCACCACCTTCTACATGATCGTGGGCTTGGTCCGGCCCGACACCGGCTCGATCGAACTCGACGGCGCCGACATCACCACGTTGCCGATGTATCGCCGGGCCCGCCTCGGCATCGGCTACCTGCCTCAGGAGGCCAGCATCTTTCGCGGCCTGAACGTCGAGCAGAACGTCATGGCGGCACTCGAGGTGGTCGAGCGCCGCCTCGACCGGCGCGAGACGATGCTTGACGCGCTGCTGTCCGAGTTCGGCATCTCGCACCTGCGCCGCGCGCCTTCGCTCGCCCTGTCGGGCGGGGAACGCAGGCGGCTCGAGATCGCGCGCGCGCTCGCCAGCCAGCCCAGCTACATCCTGCTCGACGAACCGCTCGCCGGCATCGACCCGATCGCGGTGGGCGAAATCCGCGACCTGATCTCGCATCTCAAGCATCGCGGCATCGGGGTGCTGATCACCGACCACAATGTGCGCGAAACGCTCGAGATCGTCGACCGGGCCTACATCATGCATGGTGGCCAGGTGCTGATGGAGGGCGCGCCGCACGAGGTCGTGGCTCACGAAGACGTCAGACGCGTCTACCTTGGAGAAAGGTTTTCGTTGTAGCCTTCGTCCCCATGGGGATCGGTCCGCGTCTCGAATTCCGGCAGTCGCAGCATCTGGTGATGACGCCCCAGCTGCGTCAGGCCATCAAGCTGCTGCAGTACTCCCATCACGAGGTGGCGGCCTTCATCGAGGAGGAGCTGGAGCGCAACCCGATGCTCGAGCGCGACGAGCGCTCCGAGCTCGTACCCGAACGCCCCGCGCTCGACCAGCGTGTCGCACGCGACGACGCGACCGGCGACACCGCCGACCTCGTCTGCAACGCATCTCTGCCCGAACCCGGCACCGCCCCGCTCGATGCCGACCTCGCGGCCGACTTCGAAACCGGCGAGGCGTCTGTCGGCACCCATGACGGACCGGTCCTGCCGGCAGGACTGTCGGCCGCTGGCGGCGGACGCGACTTCGAGGACGGCGAATGGGGCGTCGACGACCTTGCCGAAGGTGCGCGCTCGCTGCGTGACCATCTTGGCGAGCAGTTGCGCCTCGGGATTGCCGATCCTGCCGAGCGGCTGATCGGTGCGCACCTCATCGCCCTGCTCGACCCGTCGGGCCGGCTCGCCGCCGAACCCTCCGCGATCGCCGCCGCACTCGGGACCAGCCTGGACGCGGTCGAGCGCGTGCGACAGCGGATGATGCGCTTTGATCCCGTCGGCGTCCTCGCGCGTGACCTCGCGGAATGCCTTACCGTTCAGCTAGCGGAACGAAATCGTTTTGACCCCGCGATGGAGACACTGCTCGCCAACCTGGAGCTGCTCGCCCGTCGCGAGCTCAGGCGACTGCAACTGCTCTGCGGCGTCGACGCCGAAGACCTCGCCGACATGATTGCCGAGGTGCGCGCGCTCGACCCCAAGCCGGGCGCCTCCTACGACACCGCGCCTTCGCTTCCGGTCGTCCCGGACGTGCTGATGCGGCCGGCAGCCGAGGGCGGATGGCTGCTCGAGCTGAACCCCGACACGATGCCGCGCCTCCTGATCAGCGAGGCATTCCACGCCCGCGCGCTCGTCCGTGCCCAACGCGAGGACAAGCTGTTCATCGCGGAGAAACTCGCCAGCGCCAACTGGCTGGTCAAATCGCTGCAACAACGTGCCCAGACCATCCTGCGCGTCGCCAGCGAAGTCGTTCGCCGTCAGGACGGCTTCATGCGCCACGGCGTCGGTCATCTGCGCCCGCTGATCCTGCGCGACATCGCTGACGCCGTCGAGATGCACGAGAGTACCGTCAGTCGCGTCACCGCCAACAAATATATCGCTACACCGCGCGGCACATTCGAGCTGAAATACTTCTTCACCACCGCCATCGCCGGCATGACCGGTGAAACCCACAGTGCGGAAGCGGTACGTTATCGCATTCGTGGCATGATCGATGGCGAGAGTCCGGCGTCCATCCTGTCCGATGACGCGATTGTTGCCGCTCTGCGCAGAGAAGGCGTGGACATCGCCCGCCGGACCGTGGCCAAATACCGCGAGGCGTTGCGCATCCCGAGTTCTGTGCAGCGCAAGCGGGAGAAGGCTCTCTCCGCCTGATACCCGCGTTCCGGACCGCCGCCGCTGGCGCACGGTCCTGCTCGGGCGACAGGAGGAGCGGCGATGCAGATCACGGTTTCGGGCAAGCACATCGAACTGTCGGATGCGCTGCGCACGCGTGTCGCCGACCACCTCGACGGGATCGCCCATAAATACTTTGATCACGCGCTCGAAGCGGACGTCACCTTCGGCCGCGCGCGCAGCTTCTTCACCTGTGACATCAACGTCCATGCGGGGCGTGGCCTCACACTGCGCGGAGAGGGCGAGGCCGCGGACGCGCACGCGGCGTTCGACGACGCGGCCGAGCACATCGCCAAGCGCCTTCGCCGCTACCGCCGTCGCGTCAACGACCACGCCCGGGATCTCGCGGGATCTCGCGCCAGTCCTGAAGTCGCACGGCAATATATTCTGGTCGAAAATGAGCAGACGCCGCCAGTAACAAACGGCGCTGGGTCCGAACAGGCGTATGCGACGGTCATCGCCGAGACGCCCACCGAAATCGCTCGCCTCACCGTCGGCGAGGCGGTGATGCGAATGGACCTTGCAGACCAGGCAGTCCTGATGTTCCGCAACCAGGCATCAGGCGAGCTTAACGTCGTCTATCGCCGCGGCGATGGCCATATCGGCTGGATTGATCCCTCGAGCACCCGCAACTGACGTCCGCAGCCGGCCGCAAGCCGGCTGACCGACTAACCTGGATCAGTGAACCAGGGCTGGAACCAGCTCATGATGGACCACGGCCGCCAAGGCCACGTTGAGGTCGGCCGTCATCGCCATCGGGGTCCCATCCGCCGCGTGGATCGAAAAGGCCTTGGCGCCGTCCACCAGGACCGGCCGCACATAGGCGATCTGAGCCACTCCCAGGGATGCCAACTGGCTTTCGCTCAGGTGGCGAATATCGAACACGACCGCCTGCGGGGCAGGCTTGATCGCGTCGTCTGTGGTGTCGTTCATGTCAAGCTCCAAAGCGGCCCGGAGGCGTCCAATCGGGAATGCGGGAAACCATCAGGCCTTGTTGGCGGTCGCCTGCACCATTCTTGGCGGCGGTCTCGAGACGTTTGCCTCCGCGTCGCGTGCCGCGATTTCGATATGTTTGATCCGGACCTCCGGTTGCGGGCGGGCCAGATCGATGTGCAGCAGACCCCGGTCAAGCCAGGCGCCAACCACGTCAATGCCTTCGGCGAGGACGAACGCGCGCTGGAATTGGCGCGCCGCTATGCCGCGATGCAGGAACTGGCGCTCGCTGCCATCCTCGGCCTGCCGCCCGCGTATGACGAGTTGGTTGTCTTCCTGGGTGATCTGCAGCTCTTCCATTCCGAAGCCGGCGACGGCGAGCGTGATCCGAAGGCCGTTGGTGGAAGTCTGTTCGATGTTGTAAGGCGGGTAGGAATCGGTGGACGTCTTGGACGCCCGCTCGAGCATCTGCTCGAGGTGATCGAAGCCGAGAAACATCGGCGAGCCGAATACGCGTGCAGTCATGGCAAAGCCTCCTCCTGGGAGCGAGACGGCAAGACCCGGATGGCATCTTGACGAGGCGGAAATTGGGTTTTCCGCCGAGGTTTGCAACCATTCCCGGGGCCGGGCGGTGGCTCGCACCACATTGATCGGGCGTCCGTGCGACGCTAAATGGGCGGCAGCAGGGAGGAGAGTGGCGCGGTGCAGTCGGGAGAAGCGGGCCTGCTGCCGATCCTGATCGTGCCCGACCCGATGCTGAAGAGAAAAGCCCGGCCGGTGACGGCCGCCGATGCCGGCCTGGTCGCCGATCTCGTGCCTCGCATGTTCCGCACCATGTATGCCGCTCCCGGTATCGGCCTCGCCGCCCCGCAGGTCGGCGTCCCGCTCCGGGTCGCAGTCATCGATCTGGCACCCGGTGACGTGAAACAACCGGTCGTTCTCATCAATCCCGAGATCGTCTCGACTGGATTGCCGTCGATCCCGCGCGAGGAAGGCTGTCTGTCGCTGCCCGGCATCTATGCCGACGTCAACCGGCCGGCGACTGTGTCGGTCCGCTACAGGGACGAGCACGGTGCCACACGAACCGTGCAGGCCGACGGTCTTCTGGCCGCCTGCCTGCAGCACGAGATCGACCATCTCGACGGGGTGCTGTTCGTCGATCATCTGTCGGCCCTCAAGCGCAACATGCTGCTCCGGCGGTTGGCGAAGGAACGCCGCCAGAAGATATCGGCTTGACGGGTGGCTTTGCGCGTCGCCTTTTTCGGATCGCCCGATTTCGCCGTTCCAGCCCTGAACGCGCTTGTCGAGGCGGGGCATCGCATCGAGGCCGTCTATGCCAAGCCGCCCCGCCCGTCCGGCCGCGGACACAGGCTGACGCCATGCGCGGTGCATGCCCGTGCCAAGCAACTCGGTCTGCCGGTAAGCACGCCGGCCCGTCTTCGCGCGGAGACCGAAGAGTGGGAACGCTTCGAGGCGTTGGCGGTCGATGCAGCGGTCGTGAGTGCCTACGGCCTGATCCTGCCGCCGCGCATGCTGGACGCACCGGCTCGCGGCTGCCTGAACATCCATGCCAGCCTGCTGCCGCGTTGGCGTGGCGCCGCCCCGATCCAGGCGGCCCTGCTCGCCGGCGATGCGGAAACCGGCATCACCGTCATGCGGATGGACGAAGGCCTCGACACCGGACCGATGCTGCTCGCAGAGGCGATCCCGATTGGTCCGCGCGCAACCGCCCGTGACCTGCACGATCGCCTTGCAGTCCTCGGTGCCCGCCTGATTTTGCGAGCCCTGGCCGAAGCGCCGGAGCCGGTGCCGCAACCGTCGGCCGGCGCCACCTACGCCCCGAAACTCGATCGCCACCATGGCGCGGTCGACTGGACCCGAGACAGCGCCGCCATCGACGCACAGGTGCGTGCCCTCACTCCGTGGCCCGGGACGCACACGATCCTGCCGCCATCGCCGAACGAGCGCCCTATCCTCAAAATCCTCTCGGCCCACCCGGTCGACATGTCCGGACAACCAGGCGAGGTCCTCGACGACCGGCTTACGATCGGCTGCGGCACCGGCGCGCTCCGTCTCGACCTCGTCCAGCTCGCGGGACGAGCTCCGGTGGACGCGCCGTCGTTCCTGCGCGGTCATGCCCTTCCTCGCGGCACGGTCCTCGGCCGCCCGGACTGACGATGGCGGGCGAGCGGGCCATGCGCCGTTGGGCCTGCACTCTCGAGTACGACGGATCCGGCTACGTCGGCTGGCAGCGCCAGGCGACCGGCCTCGCCATCCAGCAGGTCGTCGAGGAGGCCGCCGCCAGGCTCGCGCGCGGCCTGCCGACCGACTGCCAGGTGGCGGGACGAACCGACGCCGGCGTTCACGCCGAAGGCCAGGTGATCAGCCTCGAGCTGCCAGAGCCCAGTGGACGATGCTGGCAGCCGGACGGCCTGCGCGACGCTCTGAATTTCCATCTCAAGCCACACCCGATCGTGGCAACCCGGGTCGCATCCGCCCCCAGCGACTGGCACCCGCGTTTCTCCGCCATCCTACGCACCTACCGTTACCGGATCCTGAACAGGCGCCCCCGGCCGGCGCTGTCGGCCGGCCGCGTCTGGCATGTCGAGCGAACCCTCGATGTCGGCGCCATGCAGGAGGCGGCGCGAGCCCTGCTCGGCCGGCATGATTTCAGCACCTTCCGCGCCGCCGCCTGCCAGGCGAGCAGCCCGCTGCGCACGCTCGACCGTCTGGATCTGAGCCGCTCGGGCGAACTCGTCGTCGTGGAAGCGGCGGCCCGCAGCTTTCTGCACCACCAGGTCCGCAACATGGTCGGCACGCTGGCACTCGTCGGCACCGGACGCTGGCCCGCTGACCGGCTCGCCGTCGCTCTCCAGGCCAGGGATCGGCGTCAGGGTGGCCCGACCGCACCGCCCGAGGGGCTCAGTCTCGTCCAAATCGAGTATCCGTTCACCCTGTTCGACGAGGTCAGGGCTGCCGATGCCTGAGCCTCGAGCAGCAAGGGCCATGGCCGTGAGGCGTCAAATCTGTCGGCGAGGCAGACCAGGGCTCTGCCCTGGACGGGTTCCCTTTGCGCTGGCGCCGAGGAGCCAGACGCCGGCGCGAGCGGCCCCGGACCCGTGCGACGATGGCTGTGAACTGCCGTCGCGGTCATCGACAAAAGCCTCGAAGATGGGGTTTGGCTCCGCCTCGTCTGGGAGCAGGGCCGTCAAATCAGACCCACACCCACCTGGCCCTCGCCGGCCTCTCCCGGTCCAGCCGCATCAGGTCCGACGCCACCCCCAAGATGTCCGGCTGCGGGGAGGACAGCGACGGCACGATCAGCCGTGCCCGCCCGGCGCGGTCGAACACGTAGATGATGGCGGAATGCGTGACCTCGATGCCATGGGTCGCGGTCGCCGGCCTCACCGAGTAGGCGATCCGGTAGCGGCGAGCCAGCCTCTCGAGCTGGTCCGGGGTGCCCCGCAAGCCGACGAAATTCGGCCCGAACAGCCCCACATATTGGCCCAGCGCCGCCAGTCCGTCCCGTTCCGGATCGACGGTCACGAACAGGAACCGGACTCCAGCCCGCGCCGGACCCATCCTGCCCAGCACGAGACTGACGTTCTGCAGCGTCAGCGGACAAACGTCCGGACAGAACGTGTAGCCGAAATTGAGCATCGTCAGCTCGCCTCGGAAGTCGGCCGGGCCGACCCGCGCCCCATCCGGCGCCCGCTCCATCGTGAAGTCGAGCGGCGGCGACACCCCGGTCACGTCGATGTCGTGCCAGCCCCCGCCGCCGCAGGCCGCCAGTGGCAGCGTGCATGCCCCGCCCAGCACTCGCCGGCGTCGGATCAACGCGCGCCCTTCACCGTCAGCGATCCGCCGGCGACCGTTCCGCCCGCGAACCTCAACGTCACCGGCACCGTCTCTCCTGAATGCAGCATGCCCGGGTTGACGCACATCAGGTGGGTGCCACCGGGCGCGAACGCGATCGACGCATGTGCCGGCAGCCTCACCTGTCCGACATCCATCATGCTCTCCATCCCGCCCGACGACACCGACCGATGCAGCATCACCGACCCGCACGCGGGCGACGAAGCCCCCGTCAGGGTCAGGGTCGCGTCACCACGGTTGATGACGGTGAAATATCCCGCGGCCGGCCGCGCCGGCAGCAGCACCCGCAGCGTTCCCCTGGTGATCGCCACCGGCGCCTCCTGCCCGATCGCTACCGTCGGCCACGCCAGCAGCCCGCACACCATCCCCGACATCAGCCTGTTCATCCGCCGAACCCGCCATGGGCAGCCCCGTTTCCCACTCACAACCCGAAAGGACGCCGACCATGCCCGACCGGATGCGTTTCGCCGTCGTGGGCGCAGGCTGGATCTCGCAGGCCGCCTTCATCCCGGGCCTGTCCCAGACCTCGAACGCGATCTTCGCTGCCCTCGTCACCGGCGACCCCGAGAAGGCGCGCGCGCTCGGCAGCACCTACGGCGTGCGGACCGCCACCTATGACACCTACGAAAGCCTCCTCGACGGCGGCGACATCGATGCCGTCTACGTTGCCACCCCGAACTGGCGCCACCGCGAACACGCCGTTCCTGCGCTGGAGCGCGGCATCCCCGTCCTGCTCGAAAAACCGATGGCGACCTCGGTCGCCGACGCGCAAGCCATCGCTCAGGCCGCACGGCAATCCGGCGCCAGGCTGATGATCGCCTACCGGCTCCATTGCGAGCCCGGCACGCTGGACGCCATCGAACGCGTCCGTTCGGGCGAACTGGGCGACGCACGACTGTTCTCGTCCGTCTTCACCCAGCATGTCTCCGCCTCCAACCATCGCGCCACCTCCGGCTATTGGGCCGGCCCGGTGCCCGACATGGGCACCTACCCGATCAACGCCGTGCGCAATCTCTTCGGCGCCGAGCCGGTCGAGGTCCGCGCGCACGGCGTTCGCACGCCCGGCCGCGGCCTCGACATCCATGACATCGTCTCCGTCAGCCTGCGCTTCGCCGACGACCGTCTCGCCCAGTTCGTCGTCGGCTTCACCGGCGGCAGCGTCGACCAGTACCGTGTCGTCGGCACCGAAGGCCAGCTGGAAGTCGCGCCCGCTTTCGTCTTCGGCCCGGGCAAGGCCATCACCCACCACGCCCTCGTCGACGGCCGCCCCGTCACGCGCGCGTTTCCCGTAACCGACCAGTTCGCCGGTCAGACCGACTATTTCGTCCAGTGCATCCGCGACGGCCTCGACCCGGAGCCGGACGCCGAGGAAGGGCTCCTCGACGTGATTGTCCTCGAAGCGATCGAGCGCGCGCTGACCACCGGTCAGCCACAATATGTTCCCGAACGTCATCGCGCCCGCTATCCGACGCCCGAGCAGGCCAGGACGCTGGCGCTCGCGCCCACGCCCGACATCGTCAACGCCGCCGAACCCGGCGGCGCCTAACGACCTCCACGCGGAGCGACAGGAGCGGCAACGTCCGACGAGGACATCGGCGCCCGCCTGAAAGTCACGAACAGTGCAGCAGAGGTGAACACGCCAGCGCCGACCATGTTGCCGAGCGTGACCGGGATTTGGTTCCAGACCAGCCAGTCATACACCGTCACCTTCGCCCCCAGCATCATGCCCATGGGGATCGCGAACATGTTGACCACGCAGTGCTCGAAGCCCTGGCTGACAAAGATGAAGATCGGCAGCCAGGCACCAAGTATCTTGCCGACCGTCGAGGTCGAGGCGAGACCCATGACGGTGGCCAGGCTCACCATCCAGTTGCACAACACCGCCTTGGTGAAGACGGTGACCATGCCCGCAGTACCGAACGCCTCATAGGCCGTGGTCTTCGCCAACGCGAGCGCGCGCAGCTTGTCGCCAAGCACCGCTCCCGTCGTGTGGCCAAACTCGGTCGCCACGATCCAGAACAGCCCGGCATAGATCAGGCTGCCGGCGAGGTTGCCCACGAAAACCACGACCCAGTTCCGGATCACGTCGCGGCCCCCGATCCGGCCTGCGAACAGGGAGACCGGCATGATGCCGAAATTGCCGGTCAGCAGTTCCATCCCGAGAATGACGATCAGGGCGAAGCCGGCTGGAAACAGCAGCGCGCCGGTGATGAACTGACCGGTCTGGGCGGCGACGAGGAACGCCATCGTGGTGACGAACCCCAGATAGGCTCCGGCGAGCGCTCCGCGCACCAACAAATCCCAGACCGACAGGCGCGCCTTGACGACACCTGCCTCCGCCATCGCCGACACCACCTCCGCCGGCACGATGTAGTCAGCCAATCAATGCCTCTCCCGCCGATGATCGGCGTGCTGGTCCCGAAGCATGGGGCTCTGCCCCAAGCCCCGCCAAAGGCTTGCCTTTGGAAACCGTCACCTGTCAACGCGGCTCGCAGCGCGGCAACGCGAGCAGCAGGTCGGGATCGACCGGCCGGCCCGCGGCGAACACCGCGAAGAACAGGTGCGTCCCGTATGTCACTCCGGTGCGCCCGATCCGGCCGATCGGCGCGCCAGCGTCCAGCGATGTCGCTCCTTCGGCGAGCCGCGGCACCACGCTGCCCAGATGCGAATAGAGCGTGACCAGGCCGCCCGGATGGAGAACGAACACCTGCAGGCCGCCGATGCCCTTGCGCT
The DNA here is from genome assembly GCA_964246925.1 of uncultured Acetobacteraceae bacterium. Taxonomy (GTDB): domain Bacteria; phylum Pseudomonadota; class Alphaproteobacteria; order Acetobacterales; family Acetobacteraceae; genus CAXTPV01. The sequence goes on along the minus strand of CAXTSH010000041.1, from coordinate 18,231 downwards.
CGATACGCTCGACCCGTCCGGCCGCCGCCGCGCGCACCAGCGCACCTGCCGGCGCCGGCAGATCGATCCCGTTGTGAAACCCTGCCGGCGCCATCGGCCCCACCCGATGCCGCCAGCCGAACGGCGAACTCACGCAGGCGGCGTCCACCGGATCGCGCAGCACCGCCGCCCTGGTTTCCGGTCCGAACCCGCCGAGCAGGCAGGCGAGAACCCAGGCCGTGCCGATCCGCCCGATGTCAGTCCGCCTGGCCCCGCCGCAACGCAGCCACGCTCGGCCACGCGGACGGGCTGAGCGCCTGGTCGTCACCGCTCTCGACGACCCTGTCGCGACCCGAGGTCTTTGCTTCATAGAGGGCCGCATCCGCCCGCCCGACCAGCGACTGCCAATCGTCGCCCGGGCCGGCCCATGCGACGCCGATCGAGCACGTCACCGTGATCGAGGTGCGGCCGCAATGGAACGGCGCACCGCGGACCGACTGATGCAGACCGAGGATGCGGTCGGCACTCAGGCCATCGCGGTCGTCAAGAACAACCAGCATCTCCTCGCCGCCGTAACGGCCGGCATACTCGCCATCGCGCAGCGCCGCCGAGACCCGGACGCCCATCGCGCGCAGAACGTCGTCCCCGACCAGATGCCCATGCCTGTCATTGATCTGCTTGAAATAATCGATATCGATCATGGCCACGAGCATGTCGACCGCGGTGCCGATCGTCAGCCGCTCGGCCAGACGCCGCTGCACTTCGGTGCGATTGAGCAGTCCCGTCAGCCCGTCGAGCGTGACCTGGCGGCGCAGCTCGGCCTGCGCCAGGCGCATCTCGCGCGTGCGCTCTTCCACCAGCCGCTCGAGCTGGTGCTGCTTGAGCACCGACGCCCGTTCCCGCAGCTTGACGAACCCGAAGAGCATGCCGGCAAAGGCCAGGACGTACAACACTTCGGCGGCAGGGCTCCGCCACCACGGAAATGCCATGTCGACAGTCAGCGTCACCGGATCCGATACGGCATGGCTCAGCGCGTCGTAGCCGATCACGGTCAGCACGTGACGGCCCGGCGGCACGGAGGCATACCGGACCGAGCCCGTCGATGATTCCGCCCACGCGGCGTCGACCCCCGACATGCGGTAACGGAACACGATCGACCGCTCAGAGGCATAACTGAATGTCCCGAACTGAAGCGACAGCGGACCGGTGTTATAGCCGAGCATCCGCGCCGGAAGCACGGTCCCGCCGAGCGTCGCCTCGGAGATGACGATCCGCACGGGATGCTCGGCAAACAGGACGCTCGGGTCGAGCAGGTGCGACAGGCCCTGGCTCGTCGCGATCCAGACCGACCCGTCCGGATCGTCGTAGATGCCGCCCTGGCTCACGTCGTTCCAGACCATGCCGATGTCGGAGTTCACTGCAATCCAGCGTCGCCCGTCGAACACGAAAACACCCTGACCCGTTCCGACCCAAACCCAGCCGCGACGATCGACAGTCACGGCCAGCACCGCGCTCGTTCCGATGCCGGACTGCGGGAAGCTCTCCGCCGCGACGATCCTGTCTCCGGACAGAAGCAGGTTGTAGAGGCCGCCGGCGCCGCCGATCCAGAGGCGTCCGTCAGGCGCGGTCGCCATCACCCTTGGCTGGAAATCCGGCGAAGGCCACTGGCCGCCCACCATGACCCAACGGCCATCGGCATGCCGATGCCAGAGCTTCCCGTCGGTGAGAAGCCAGACACCGTCCGAGCCATCCGACAGCACGCCGATGACCGGGTGCCCCCACGTGCCGTCTCGAACGGCAACCGGTGCGCGTCCCGTGCGATCGTCGACGGAGTAGAGGCCGCGTTCCGTGCCGAACCAGACGCGACCATGAACGCCGAGACCGACTGCATCTGCTTCAGGCATCGGGATGGCGACCGCCACGCCGGTGTCCGGGTCAATGACACGACCTCCGACAGGTCCAGCCGTGCCCCAAAGATTGCCGTTGGGACTAAGCGCAAGACCGAACGATGGACCGGGTATGACCCTGACCACTCGCATCGCGTCGCCAACCTGCCTGACCTCGTCAATCCCCGAATCGGTAGAGACCCACAATGACCCGCCGGCCGTGCGGACCGCCTGCCAGGGAATGCCCGCCGAGAGGCCATCGTTCTCCTGCAGGCCCTCCCAATGACCGTAGCCCAAGCCCCGGAACAAACCGCGTCCGTAAACCTGAACCCAAAGCTGCCCGCTGCTGTCGTTCACAACGGACGCAACGATCCCGGCCGGCACGCCATCCTGAGCGTTCAGAGCGACCCAACCCCCGGAACGCTTGCGGACGATCAGACCGTCGGCCGACTGCGTCACCAACTCGCCGGCCGGCGTGTGGAAAAGCCCCAGCATCATGTCCCAACTGCGATAGGGGCCGCCCTGATCGGGCAGGGCTTCCTCCGTGACCGACCCCGACATCGGGTCCACGGTCGCCAGAAAGCCGGATGAACGGGCAAGGATCGTTCCGCCCGCGCCTTCGACGATATCGTTCCAGGGTCCACTGAGCAAACCCTGCCTGGGGCCGAAGCAACGCACATAGCCAGGGTCGGCCGAGCACACCCGACCATCGCCGAACGTTTCCCAAAGCTTCCCGCGCACGGAGAACAGTGCCGTCGGTCCCTCCAGCTCGGTCCGCTCCCGCGCGTCGTACGCAAATGGCGCAAGGAAGGGCCGAGCGCCGATGGCAGCTTCGACCCGCACCGCCCGACGGCCGGCAATCAGCACCAGGCCTTCACTCGTCGAAGCAAGCTGCCGCACATGGTCATTGAAGAAGAGCATGCCGTGCGGATCGACCGCCCGAAACGTTAACGAGGACGGTGGTCGCTCCAATGTCGCCGCCTGTTCCGACACGTAGAGCTGGTCCGGATAGCGCACCGCCAGCCGTCCATCTGATGTCAGGGCGAGGTCGTCCACTATCCCGCCGTCTCTCAGACCCTGGGCCACACCCAGGTTCCGGAACACGCGGCCGTCGTAAGCGAAAACTCCATGCTCCGAGCAGACGAGCAGATATCCTGAACCGACTTGAGCCATGCAGACACCGGCCAAGTCGGTCAGCCCTTCGGCAGCACCGTACGACCGAAAAAAGAGACGCTCGGACCATGCCTTGTCAGCGTCAAAAGACGCGACAAAACCGAGAATAGTAAGACAAAACCAGACCCATGATGGTCGGAGCATACATCGTGGGCCGATGCCGAGGACGCGAGCCATGAAGCCCCCGAAAGATTCCAGGTTCCTCGGCCCCTCACCAGGTCAGCCGGCCGCTTGAACAGCATACGACAGTCAGCGCCCATAACAAGCGTCTTACGCCCGCGCCAACAAACGAATCGTTACATCGACGGCCAGGCATCATCCAAAGACCGCACTTCACTACGCTTCAACGAAACGCAGCGAAGTGCGGATGCAAGCCTCGCGCTCTCCGCGACGGCGGGGAATGTCACGAAGGGCGATGCTCCGCGTCGGGCTCGGCATCGGCGAGCAGGGTGTTTGCCTGCACGCCAGTGGCCGAAGCGGTGGCCCGCGATGGACGATGTTCGGCATCGGGCTCGGCATCTGCCACGGCGTAGGCCGCTTGAAGGCCAGCCGCGTCGGCAATCGAACGGGACGGGCGATGCTCGGCATCAGGCACGGCGTCGGCCAGTCGGAGTGCGTGAATGCCGATGGCGGACGTCATAGCGTGGTTCTGCAGGACGCTCGCCTGCGGTGATGCGGCGCCCTGGCCAGGAGACGCATGCGACATCGCAGGAAATGCAGCCAACAAAGAAGCGACAGCCAACCCGGAACCGGCTCGCGCGAACAGCGTGGAGATCCTGGTAAACATCTTTCATCCTTTTCGCTGCGCCGAACCTCGTGTCCGGCAGACACAAGAATATAAGCGCCGAAAGGATGAGTGGACAATACGAAACGAGGGAGTTTTCATCGTAACAACATAAAATTTTGTCCCGTTCTATATTTGTTCTGATCGATTCTATACTGAAAATCGCGTGATTTGCGATCCCTTTTTCATGCCATATACTTGAGATATCCAAGCCGAGACTTTTTGCGTGCTCTGACCTGCCCGCTCCACACATCGGCGCGTGCCGCGAGGGCGCGGGCTCCTGGCTCCAGTGGCAGACCATCCGCCGGAAACAACATCGCCGTAACGTGATCGCGTCGACGGACATCGCGCGCACGATCGATCGCATGCCGGCCCGCCGCCACGTCACGCTCGGTGACTTGCAATCGCGACCGGAATCGATCCTGCTCGCCTCATGCCGGCCACCCCCGCACCCGAGCAGATGCTGCCGGACCCCTCGCCCGCCGCGGTCACCCGCCGTGCGCTGGCCTGGAGCGGGCTCGGCCTCCTCCTCGCCGGCGCCGCCGCCACCCGCCTGGCCGGCACGACCGCACCCGTTGGGACGGGCGACACACGCCAGGCGGTCGAGCTCGTCTCCCTTCCTCCCGACGAGGCCGCTGTCGCCCTCGCCACCTCGCCGTTCGATTCCGCGTCGCGCGCAGCGATGCTCGCCGCCGTCCGCCGCCGCGAACTCCACCTCGTGCGCGCGCCGTTCTTCGGCGTCGGCGGCGCGATCGGAGCGGCGGTCACCGTCACCTGCGGCACCGTCAGCCGCCCAATCGTCCTCGCCGCCGCGCCTGTCGGCATCCTGCTTCCCATCGAGCGCCTCGGCCGAATTGTCGTCAGCGCGTCGGCACCCATCGACGCCGATGCCCGCATCGGCCTGCTGACCCAGGTGGCGCCCGTCATGCTGCCGCCGCCGGGACCGTGGCGCTCGCTCGTCCTCGACGTCATCGTGCAGTAGGAGGGGCGCCGGATGCTCCCCGCGCTGAGCCGGCTGATGCCGCTGATGATGCTCGTCTTCCTGACGCTCGCGTCGGTGCAGATGGCGTCGCAGCTGCACCTCTCGTTCGGCTGGCTGGCCCGCGCGCTCGCCTTCTGCGCCCCCGCCTACCCGATCCTCGCCGCGTCCGGCGCCCTGCTTGTGCTATCGGGTCTGGGCTACGAAGCGAACGCCCGCCGCCGCGAAAGACGCGGCCTGAGGCGCCGACGGGGATGGATGATGGATGTCCTGGGCCGCCTGACCAACCGCAAAGCGCTCGAGGACATGCTCGAGGCCCAGCAGCGCGAGACCTTCATCGACGCTGGCAAGCTCGCCGCCGACCTGCGCGCCCGGGTCATCGGCCAGGACCAGGTGTGCGAGGACGTTGCCGTCCAGCTTCGCCGGCGCCTCGCTCTCGCCAGCCGTCGCAAGCCCGTCGGCATCTTTCTGCTTGCCGGCCCCCCGGGCACCGGCAAGACCTACCTCGCCCAGGTGCTCGCCCGCGCGCTCGCCCGGCCGCTGCTGCATTTCGACATGACCCAGATGTCCTCCCCGCACGCCGCGACGGGGCTGTTCGGCTCGCCGCGCGGCTATGTCGGCTCCGACACCTACGGCAAGCTCACCGGCGGCCTGAAGGAGAAGCCCGACGCCGTCGTTCTCCTCGACGAGATCGAAAAGGCTCACCCGGACGTCTTCAAGAAGTTCCTGACGGCCTGGAACGACGGCCACGTCACCGAGGCCTCGAACGGCCAGCTCGTCTCGACGATGCGCGCGATCTTCGTGCTCACCTCGAACATCGCCACCGACGCGCTCACCCAGATCGCCGACGACCGCGAGGGCGACCCCGACCGCATGCGCGCCGAATCCGTCGAGGCGCTGCGCCAGGCCGGTTTCGCCCCCGAGGTGCTCAACCGCCTCGACCGCATCTTCGTCTTCCGCGCCCTTCGCGGCCTCGATATCGCCCGCGTTGCGGCACTCGAGATCGAAGCCATGATCGCCGGCTACGGCCTGGGCGTCGAAGTCGGCGGCATCGATCCCGCCCTCCTGTTCGCCGTCATGCAGCGCCAGGACCGGCTCGGCGCGGTCGCCAGCGCCCGCGACCTGACCCGCTCCATCGAGGACATGATCAGCGACAGCCTGATCGAGGCCAGGCAGGCAGGCGGCAAGCGCATCCGCATCGTGAGCTCACCCGAGGGAGCGCGCGCCGAGGTCGCCGCCTGATGTCGGCCGCCGGTCGCCTATGGCGACGCGCGCCGCTCTGGCGCCTCTCGCTAGGGGCCACCCTGACGTTCGCCGCGCTGACCGCCCTCTATCCGCAGCCGCCGCTCGAGCGCGCCCTGTCCTCGCTCCTCGCGCGCGACCCGCGACCGGGTGCTGCGACCGGCGTGTCCGTGCCACCCCTGGCGCCGGCCCGCAACACGCTGACCGCGTTCGCCGGCCGCTCCCTGCCGCTGCCGCCGGGCGACTGGCACGAGGTTCTCGCCGGCCGCTTCGAGCCGCAGACCGAAGTCAACGAGATCGTGCTTGCCCGCCTGCAGCGCGGCCGGCTGACCGGCCTGATCGACGCCTCCGGCACTACCGGACCGTCAAAGACAGGGCTCGGCCTGCCGCAGGCCTGCTTGGACCCAACCAATTACGCCGCCCACGTCCCGCCGGGCCATCCCGACCGGTGCTGGCTCATACGCGACACGCCGCCGTCGCCGCCTGGTCCGCCGAGCACCATCCTGGATGCCGCCCGCGACCGCCTTGCCCGGCTCGGCGTCATCATCCCGTCGGCGATGACGCGCGCGGTCTGGTTTCGCACCGCCGGCGGCGAGTTCATGACCGTCCAGATCGACCTGCCTGCACGTCCGGACCGGACCGAGGCCTGGATGAAACGCTGGAGCACGCTCCTCGACAGAGGTTTCGAAGGCACGCTCCATCCGTCCCAGATGAATGCCCAGGGCTCTGCCCTGGACCGGGTTTCCTTTGCGCAAGCGCAAAGGGGCCCGACGCTGGGGCCAGTCGACCCCAGACCCCACGACTTCAAGTAAAAGTTTCCAAAGGCAAGCCTTTGGCGGGGTTTGGGGCAGAGCCCCAATCTTCTTCGCCACGAACGAACCCACTCTCCGCATAAACATTTCTGACCGGAACATTCCGGTCCGTCTCGACGATCCGCCCCCGAACGCCCACCCGACCTGCGTCGGCGACGATGACGGCGAGCAGCGCCCTCTCGCCCTTCAATCCGATCACCCGGCAGCTCATCGCCAGGTTGAGGATCTCCCCGTCCACGATCACCGCTGCCCCCACCAGCCCGTGATCGGCGAGGCGGTCCCGCATCGTCAACGTGAATACCCGTCCCTCAGGCGCCTTGATGACCCGCTTCAGCGCGGCAACCGGGAACGTACGTCCGGTCGCGTTGAACTGCGTCGTGCGCGCAAACAACTCGCTGACCCGCGCGAGCGTCTCGTCGGCCGGCACCGCCAGCCGCTCGACCTCGCTCACCACCCGCAACTGGTCGAGAAATGCCCCTTCATCGGCCAGCGTCTCGCACAGCCGCGAACGCTCGAGCTTCGCCCGGACCAGATCGCCGCGATGGGCCGACTCCCGCGTCAGCCGGACCGGCTGCAGCCGCGGGTCGGTCAGCAGCGCCCGCCGCAATCCGAACAGATCCTCCCCGAGCACGGTGATCTCCGGGATGCTCTGCCGCACCCGCTCGCGCTCGCGCCCGCTGTCGTCGACGAACACCAGGCTGCCGGTCGCGAAGCCGAGCTCGGCGGCGATCGAGCGGATGTTGGCCGCCTTGTCGTCCCAGTTGACCCGCCAGGTCGCGAAGCTCTCAGGCGTCAGCAGACGATGACGCGGGTAGTGCTCCGGATAGTGCCAGAGCCGCCGCACCGTCGCCTCGTCGTTCTTGCTTACGCAGGCCAGCACGATCCCGCGTTGCTGCAGCGCGCGCAGCGCCTCGTGAATGCCGAAGTAAAGACCGACATAGGAGTGCGGGCCGCTCACCTCCGGCGTCCAGGCGAACGGCGCATCGGTCTCCGCCAGCACTCCCGGCCACAGCACGCCATCGAGGTCGACGATGACGCACTTCTTCTGGTCGAGTGCGAGGACCACCGTCAGCGCGTCCATGTGCACCCGGGCGGCGATCCGCTCGCGCCCGTAGGGATCGCCGCCGACGGCCGCCGCGAGCGGCTCCATGTCGGGAAACCGGTGGTGCACGGCCGCGAGCTCGCTCGCCGGCCGCTGCAGCATCCAGCCCACCGAGCCGAAATGCGTGAACGACGTCAGCCCGTCATCGAGCATGCCTGCGGCTCCAGCCGCTCCGAATGCCGCCGCCAGATCGACCAGGTGCACGTCGTCGTAGCCCTCCGCGAGTTCCTCCAGGGCAAGGTTGACCCGGCGAAAACGATTGCGATGGCGGTGCGCGCCGCGATCGGCGGCGCCGAGCGGCTGCACACTGGGCTCCGGCAGTCCGTTGACCAGGATCGGCGCCGCCGTCACCGAGCGGAGACGTTCCAGCATCGCCCGCACCGCCGAGACATAGACCCGCGCGGGATCGCCGCCATGTTGCGCCAAACTCCCGAGCGCCACGGCATGCCTGGCCTGCAGCGCACCGACAATGATCGCGTCGTGCCGGCGCTCCGCCGCCAACGCCGTATCGTCGGCGAAGGACGCCGCCACGCGCAGGTCGATGCCCCGGCCGGCTGCCTCGCGACGCAGGAAGTCGGTCTCCATCTGGACGTCGCAGTCGCCGAACAGCAGCACGTCGAGGCGACGCCGCAGGCAGCCCACCTCCCCGATCGCACGCGGCGCCTCGACCGCCCAATACGGATGGGATCCTTCGGCATGCGCGCGGCGCGTCCGATCCAGCAGCGCCACCGCATCCTCCGCGCTCCTCGACCGCAACGGCCCGGCGACGTCCGCATACTCTTCTTCCGCCGTCCGGTCGCTCAGGATGCCTCGGTCGAGAAGCATCAGGACACAGGCGCGCAGAGTCGCCTCGGGATGCCCCAACGCGGCCGCCAGCCCCGGCAGCACGTCCTCCAGCTCGACCGGCGCGTCGAACCAGCCAATCAGCGCCACCATGTCGGGCGCGAGCGGCACCCGCCATTGGGTCACCGCATGGATCGCCAGCGTCACGGTCTCGCCGGCCCTGATCAGGTGAACGAACGCGGACCGGCGGAGTATCACCATCGCCTCCTGCCAACGCAGTCATTGCGTCGCAGCCCGATCCTGCCGCCGGCGGGTTTCCGCCCGGTTAACCGCGCTCCGGTCTCCATCCGGGCAGCTTGACGCCCAGCGGCAGATAATTATGAACTGCGGGCACACGCGCGAGCCGCCGACTGGGCGCCGGTCGAACAACGAAGGGTTTCTGATGTCTGTTCGATCCCGCCTCGGCCTGTCCGCGGCTTCGCTCGCGTTCGCCCTCGCGTCCGGCGGTGCCGCTCGCGCATCCGCGACGGTCAGCATCGGCGATCCGGTCGCGATGACGGTCTATCTCCCGCTCAAGAACCAGGCGGCGGCTGACGCCGCCTCGATCGCGCTGCAGACGCCAGGCGGTCCGAGCTACCGCAAGTTCCTCAGCGTCGCCCAGTTCGTCGACCGCTACGCCTTCAGCGACGCCGACATCGCCACCGTCGAGACCGCGCTGAAGGCCCTGGGCTTCGGCGTCGCCTACGTCTTTCCCAACCATCTCGGCATCCAGGTGACCGGCAGCGCGTCGCTGGTGGAAAAAGCACTCGGCACCACGCTCCGCACCGTGACCGTCCATGGTCGCACCGGCATCATGCCGGCGACGCCGATCACGATTCCCGCGTCCCTCCAGGGCCTGATCCTGGGCGTCGGCGGTCTCGACACCGTCCACCACGCGCGCCCGCACCATCTGCGCAGTGCCGTCGCCACGGCGACGCCGGCCACCGGCGCCCGTCAGCTCCTCCCCGGCAATCTCCCCGGAAACTACCTGCCGGCCACCTTCGAGGCCGACTACGACGTCAACCCGCTCTATGCGCAGGGCCTGACCGGACGCGGCCGGACGATCGGCATCGTCACGCTGAACAACTTCAACCCGTCGGACGCCTACTCGTTCTGGCAGCAGATCGGCCTGACGGTGAACCAGAGCCGTGTCACCCTGGTCAATGTCGATGGCGGCCTCACCGCTTCGACCAACAATGCAGACGGCGAGGGCGAGACCGACATCGACGTCCAGGAGTCGGGCTCGATCGCGCCGGACGCCAACGAGCGGGTCTACATCGCGCCGAACGTCACCACCGCCAACTTCATCGACGGTTTCGAGGCGGCGGCGTCGGAAAACGTCGCCGACACCGTCTCGTCGAGCTGGGGCGAGCCCGAGCTCGAATTCTTCCCCAATCTCGCCGGGACCAATACCGGCGCCAACCTCTACCAGCTGCAGGCCTTCCACCTGGTGTTCCTCGAGATGGCGCTGCAGGGGCAGACCGTGTTCATCGCCGCCGGCGACAGCGGCTCGTTCGACACCGTCGAGGATCCCTGCCCGTTCTACGGCACGCCGACCGCGGCGGCACCGACCTGCAACGCGCCCTACGCCCTCGATCAACCCTCGGACGATCCGCTGGTCACCGCGTCGGGCGGCACTACGCTGGCCTTCACCACCACCTTCATGGGCGTAAATCTATCGATTGCGCACGAACAGGCCTGGGGCTGGAAATACCTGGCGACCGAAGCCGCCGCCCAGGGACTTTCCAGCGTCTTCTCGATTCCGGACGTGTTCTCGACCGGCGGCGGCGGCGGCGTCAGCTCCTACTGGACGGTGCCCTGGTATCAGGCCGGCACCCCCGGTCTGCAGCTCACGGAGCCCAACCAGATTTTCACCGAGAACAGCGGCCAGGGCCCGGTCCTGCAGAACGTTCTGCTGCCCTATTTCCCCGGCCGGAATTCGCCGGACATCTCGACGGACGCCGACCCGTTCTCCGGCTACCAGTTTCTCGAGGAAGGCGTGGTGCAGAACGGCTACGGCGGCACCAGCTTCGTCGCACCACAGCTCAACGGCGTCGACGCGCTGCTCAGCCAGGCGCTCGGCGGCCGCGTTGGACAGATCAATCCTGCGCTCTACCTCCTCGGCAGCCAGGCCTCGCGCGACATCGCTCTCGGCAACAACTGGGGCTACGACGCCGTCCGCGGCTACGACCAGGCAACGGGTGTCGGCGCGCTCGACGCCGCCAAACTGCTGGCGGGTCTCCAGCGTCTAGGCGCGCGATGACCCGAGCACATCGCGAGCAGGCTTCCATCTGATCCCGGGATAGCGCGCATTGTCGAGCGGCTCGAGCTTGACCAGGCCGCTGAACAGGTTTTCCAGGTATTGCATCCCCTGCCATGCCGGAAAGGTCTCGTGGCTGCGGGGAAACACCGCGCGGGTGACCGTCGTCAGGTTCTGCAACGTGGCCAGACTGCCCGCTCGCAGCAGGCGGAACTCCTGCCCGGTGACGCGGCTCATGATCGCCGCCAGGTCGCGTGCGCTGACCTGGTCCCCGGCAATGCGCAACACCCTCGGCGTGGACTGATCCAGCGCCGCCGCCGCGGTAAACTCGGCCGTGTTGTCCCTGGTCGTGAAATCCATCGGCTGATCCGCGTTCGACCAGTACAGCACCCGCTTCAGCCTGGACAGGATGATGGGTGCCTGACCGAGCAGCAGGTCGGCGAACCCGCCGTTGAAGATGGTTGTCGCTGCGATCGGCGCCCCTTGCAGGCGTGAGTGGAACTCCCGGCGCAGATCGAAATTGCGGTTCCTGCCGACGGGAAGCCTGAGGAAGTCAGCCGAAAAGTCCGACGGTATGAAGCGTGGCACGCCCGCCTTGACCGCCCCGTCAAGCAGAACCGTCTGCGTATCGACCATCACGGGGCGCAGACCCGAGAGCGCCGACACCACGCACGAACCGCCGGCGCATGCCTCCGCCGTTCCCGAAACACTGGCCAGGTCCGCCTCGACGACCTCCACGCCAAGGTCCCGCAGTGTTCTGACCTTCTCCGGAGCGGTCCCGATCCGCACCACCGCTCTCGTCACCGCGTCCCGCGCCCGCAGTGCCTGGACGATACGTCTGCCAAGATCGCCGGTCGCACCGGCCACGACGACGGTCGACTGAGCCAAAACCAACTCCTCGGCTATTTCCGCCAACCTCCTACTCGACTGCGACCCGCAACGCAGCCCCGCCGGCGATCGGGCACAGCGGCAACCCGAGTGCCAGCAGCGCTCCGAGCAGGAGCAGCTCCGGCCCGACCGCAAGCCCGGCGGCGGCCGCATCCGTCGCCGCCGCCCCGAATATCAGCACCGGTGTGGCCAGCGGCAGCACCAGCAGCGGCAACAGAACGCCACCGCGTCGTGCCCCGACCACGATTGCCGCCGCCATCGTCCCGAGCAGCGACAGCGTCGCCGTGCCCAACGCCAGCGAGACCAGCATGACCGGCATCGCCCGCCCGGCCAGCCCGTAGGTCACCGCAAGCGGCAACGACGCCGCCATCAGCGGAAGCCCGGTGGTCAGCCAATGCGCCAGCGCCTTGGCCAGCGCCACCCCGGACGCCGGCAGCCCCGACAGCATCAACTGGTCAAGCGAGCCATCATCGAGCTCGGAGCCGAACATGCGGTCGAGCGGCAGCAGTGCGGCCAGCAGCGCGCACACCCACACCACGCCCGGTGCCATCCGGCGCAGCAGATCGGGCGACGGTCCGAGCGCCAACGGAAACAGCGCGCCCGCCAGCAGAAAGAACAGCACCGCCGCCAGCGTGTCCGCCCCATGCCGCACCGCCAACCCGAGATCGCGCCAGACGACGGCAAGGAAGATCAAGGGGCGTCGTGCCTCGGCACGCCTCCGGCGTAGGCCCTTGACCCCGCTGGGGGTGGCGCCCCCAGACCCAGCACGACGGCGCCCTCGATCGGGAAATCCAGGTGCGTGGAAGCGACCACCGCGCCACCAGCCTCGCGATGCTCCCCCACAAGGCGGCCCAGCAACGCCACCGAAGCGTCATCCAGCCCCGTCGTCGGCTCGTCCATCAGCCACAGCGGACCACCCGCCAGCAGCAGCCTGGCGATCGCCAACCGCCGCTTCTGCCCCGAGGACAGCAGCCGTGCCGGCAGCGCCCCCAACGCCTCCAGCGCCACCCGCTCCAACGCCCGTCGCGCGTCGCCGCCCGACAGACGCGAGGCAAAGCCCAGATTTTCCAGACAACTCAGCCCGGGCTTCACCGCATCCTGGTGGCCCAGGAACGCCACCCGACGCGCGTGCCCCGAAACATCGGAGAACAAATCCACCCCGTCCCACGTCAACCGCCCGGCCACCGGCCGCAGCAGCCCCGCCAGCACCCGCAGCAGCGTCGATTTCCCCGACCCGTTCGGCCCGCGCAACAGCACCGCACCGCCATCGCCGAGCCGAACCGACACCCCGTCCAGAACGAGCTGCTCCCCACGAACCACCACCAGATCCACGGCCTCGAGCTGCATGGCGTGATCCGGTCGGCTTGGCTGTCGGGGAGGGGAGCCGTATGTAAGTCCCACCCCTGAAAATCAGGCAAGAGGGAGCCCGTCCATGAAATCCGTCGGCAACGATCAGCTCGGGACGCGCGCCACCCTCACCGTCGACGGCCGCGTCTACCACTACTTCTCCCTCCCAAGGGCCGAAGCAAAGTTGGGCGACCTCTCCCGCCTCCCCGTCAGCCTCAAAGTCCTGCTCGAAAACATCCTCCGCTTCGAGGACGGCCGCTCCTACAAGGTCGCCGACGCCGAGAGCATCGCCGCCTGGCTCGAACGCGCCACCTCCGACCACGAAGTCCCGTTCAAGCCGGCCCGCATCCTCATGCAGGACTTCACCGGCGTCCCCGCGGTGGTGGATCTCGCCGCCATGCGCGACGGCATCGCGGCGCTGAACGGCGACCCCCAGAAGGTCAACCCGCTCGTTCCCGTCGACCTCGTCATCGACCACTCCGTCATGGTTGACCATTCCGGCACGCCTGAGAGCCTGCAGCAGAACGTCACCGTCGAGTTCGAGCGCAACGGCGAGCGTTACGCCTTCCTGCGCTGGGGCCAGGAAGCCTTCGAGAACTTCCGCGTCGTGCCGCCCGGCGCCGGCATCTGCCACCAGGTCAACCTCGAATACATCGCCCAGGCCGTCTGGACCGCCCACGTGAAGGGTGAGGATTTCGCCTACCCCGACACCCTCTACGGCACCGACAGCCACACCACCATGGTCAACGGCATGGGCGTCCTCGGCTGGGGCGTCGGCGGCATCGAGGCGGAGGCCGCCATGCTCGGCCAGCCGATCGCCATGCTCATCCCCGACGTGATCGGCTTCAAGCTCACCGGCCGTCTCCCCGAAGGCGCGACCGCCACCGACCTCGTGCTCACCGTCACCCAGATGCTCCGCCGGCGCGGCGTGGTCGGCAAGTTCGTCGAGTTCTTCGGCCCGGCGCTCGATCATCTCCCGGTCGCCGACCGCGCCACCATCGGCAACATGGCGCCCGAGTATGGCGCCACCTGCGGCTTTTTCCCCGTCGATGCGCTCACGCTCGACTACCTCCGCCAGACCGGCCGCGACGAGCACCGCGTGGCACTCACCGAGGCCTACCTGCGCGCCCAGACCATGTTCCGCGACGCGGGCTCCCCCGAGCCGGTCTTCACCGACACGCTCGAGCTCGATCTCGGCACGGTCGAGCCCTGCCTTGCCGGCCCCAAACGCCCCCAGGACCGCGTCGCACTCCGCGACGCCAGCACCGCCTTCGACGCGGAGCTCACCAGGTCCCTCGGCGTCCCCGCCAATGACGCCGCCCGCCGCGCCCACGTCGCCGGCTCGAACTACTCGATCGGTCACGGCGACGTGGTCATCGCCGCCATCACCTCCTGCACCAACACCTCCAACCCGGCCGTCCTGATCGCCGCCGGCCTCCTCGCCCGCCGCGCCCGTGCCCGCGGCCTCACCCCCAAGCCCTGGGTCAAAACCTCGCTCGCCCCCGGCTCCCAGGTGGTCACCCGATATCTCGACGCCGCCAACCTGTCGGCCGACCTCGACGCGCTCGGCTTCAACACCGTGGGCTACGGCTGCACCACCTGCATCGGCAATTCCGGCCCGCTGCCCGACGCGATCGTCGACGCCATCGAGGACAACAAGCTCGTCGCCGTCTCCGTTCTCTCCGGCAATCGCAACTTCGAAGGCCGCATCAGTCCGAACGTCCGCGCCAACTATCTCGCGAGCCCGCCCCTGGTCGTCGCCTATGCCCTGCTCGGCACCATCCGTCAGGACATCACCACGGAGCCCCTCGGCCAGGACCAGGACGGTGCCGATGTGTTCCTGCGCGACCTCTGGCCTTCAAACGCCGAGATCGCCGCCATCATGGCCTCCGCCATCTCGCGCGACCAGTTCATCGAGCGCTACGGCCAGGCGACCCTGGGCACCAGCGAGTGGCGTTCGCTCCAGGTCGAGACCGGAAGCGAAACCTACCGCTGGGACGACGGATCGACCTACGTCCAGAACCCGCCCTACTTCGAGGGCATCACCATGGAGCCCACGCCGCCCAACGACATAGAGGGTGCGCGCATCCTGGCCTTGCTGGGCGACAACATCACCACCGACCACATCTCGCCGGCCGGCTCGATCAAGAAGTCCGCTCCCGCCGGCGAATATCTGCTCCAACACCAGGTCCGCCAGCCCGACTTCAACTCCTACGGTTCGCGACGCGGCAACCACCAGGTCATGGTCCGAGGCACCTTCGCCAACATCCGCATCAGGAACGAGATGGTTCCCGGCATCGAGGGCGGCATCACCCGCCACATGCCATCGGGCGATCAGATGCCGATCTATGACGCCGCCGAGCGCTACCGGGCCGAGGGCGTCCCGCTGATCGTCTTCGGCGGCAAGGAATATGGCATGGGCTCGTCGCGCGACTGGGCCGCCAAGGGCACCAGGCTGCTCGGCATCCGCGCCGTCGTCGCCGAGAGTTTCGAGCGCATCCACCGCTCCAACCTCGTCGGCATGGGCGTTCTGCCGCTCCTGTTCGAAGCCGGCACCGACCGCCACACGCTCGCCCTGACCGGCGAAGAGACTATCGACATCCCTGGCCTCGACGCGCTGACCCCGCGCATGATGCTGCATCTGCACATCCATCGCGCCGATGGCACCACTGACCGCGTCCCGGTCCATTGCCGCGTCGATACGCTCGACGAGGTCGACTACTACCGTCACGGCGGCATCCTGCCCTACGTGCTTCGCGGCATGGCCAGAGCCGCCTGAAATATAACAAGCTGCTGATAACGAAAGGGATTTTCTTCGACCACCCGCCCGTGCGAGTGTCCGCGCCGACCAGAAAGGTTCGCAGATGACGCACAAGATCGCCCGGTGCTGGACCAGCCTTGCCCTGCTCGCCGCGATCGGCGGCCTTCCGGCCGCCGCGTCCGCTACTCCCCTCCCGGGAAGCCGATCAGCCGCTCTTTCCACCGCCACCGACCTGGGCGCGATCTCCGGCACTACTGACATCACCGGCACCCGCCTCCTGCTCAGTCGCCCCGCCGCCCTGCAGGCCCAGCTCGACCAGCTCACCGAGGCCCAGCAGGACGCATCCTCGCCGCTCTTCCACCGCTGGCTGACCGCCTCCGATCTCGGTGCCCAATTCGGACCCTCGCTCGCCGCCGTCACCCGCGCGTCCGACTGGCTCCGCAGCCAGGGCCTCACCGTCCTCTCCGTCTCACCCACCCGGATGTCCATCGCCTTCAGCGGCACCGCCGCCTCCGTCGGCGCCACTTTCCACGCCGCCATCCACGCCTACCGACGCAACGGCCGCCAGCTCGCCGCCTTCAGCGACGACCCCCAGACCCCGTCCGACCTCGCCGGCATCGTCGCCGGCGTCACCGGCCTGAGTGGCGACAGTCCCGAGCCACAGGTCAAACCCGCAGGCCCCGTGGTCCGTTCCGGTAACGGCACCTGGCACGCCGCCCCGGGCTTGACCACCACCTACGAAGGTGCAGAGCAGGAGGACGTCGCCCCCGCCGACTTCGCCACCATCTACGGCGTCAACCCGCTGCGCACCGCCGCGTCCCCCATCCTCGGCGCCGGCCAGACGATCGCGGTCGTCGAAGATTCCGACATCAAGACCACCGACTGGAGCACCTTCCGCAACGCATTCGGTCTGTCGGGCTACACAGCCACCCTGACCGTGACCCATCCCGGCTGCACCGACCCCGGCCGCAACGCCGACGAGATCGAGGCAGCCCTCGACGCCGAGTGGGCGACCGCCGTCGCCCCCGACGCCGCCATCATGCTGGCGAGCTGCTCGGACGCCTCGGGCGGCATCCAGGCTTCGCTGCAAGGCCTGGTCGACGCCGCAACCCCACCGCGCGTCATCAGCGTCTCCTTCGGCGAGTGCGAATCCGAGCTCGGCGCCGCCGCGGCCCAGTCCTGGGCCGCCCTGCTCGAACAGGGCGCCGCCGAAGGCGTCTCGATCTTCGTCTCCACCGGCGACTCCGGTTCGGCCGGCTGCGATCAGGACGCCGCCATCGCCACCAGCGGCATCGCCGTGAACGGTCTCGCCTCCAGCCCCTACGACGTGGGCGTAGGCGGCACCGATTTCGACGACTTCGCCACCAACACGGTCGCCACCTACTGGAACACCACCAACACCGCCGCCGGCGGCTCGGCCAAATCCTACATCCCCGAGATCCCCTGGAACGACACCTGTGCCAACCCGGTCCTCGCCGCCTACGAGGGCAGCTCCAGCACGCTCGCGTTCTGCAACACCAGCTTCGGCCGCAACTTCCTCGCCACCGGCGGCGGCGGCGGCGGCGCCAGCTTCCTCTTCCCCAAGCCCGCCTTCCAGTCGGGCGTCTATGGCATTCCCAACGACCATGCGCGTGACCTGCCCGACGTCGTGCTCTTCGCGTCCAACGGCCTCTTCGGTCATGCCCTGCTCTACTGCATGTCCGACACGAGCGAGGGCGGCTCGCCCTGCACCTACACCAACGGCAACGCCGTGACCGCCAGCAGCGCCGGTGGCACCTCGTTCGCCGCCCCGGCGTTTGCCGGCATTCAGGCACTCATCGATCAGCACAAGAAGGCCTCGCAGGGCAATCCCGATGCCCGCCTCTACGCCCTGTCGGTCAATCAGGGCCGGACCTTCGGCGGCGCCTGTAACGCGGCCTATGGCACCGGCCAGCCCGCCGGTTGCGTCTTTCACGACGTCGCCAACGGCGGCAACGACCAGGCCTGCCAGAGCGGTTCGTCCGGCTGCTACTCCGCCGGCAACGCCTACGGCGTGCTCTCGACGTCGCGCACGACCGAAGCCGATGCCTACTCGGCCGCTGTGGGCTTCGATCTCACCAGCGGGCTGGGCAGTGTCAACGTCGCCAATCTCGTCAACGCCTACTAGGCTCAGGACCCATAAACTGCTTGGAGCGACGCGAGAACCTGTGATTCTAG
>CAXTSH010000040.1:0-29154 GCA_964246925.1 uncultured Acetobacteraceae bacterium | reverse complement strand
ATGGTGCCCACCGGGGGACTCGAACCCCCACGCCATCCGGCCGCGGATTTTAAGTCCGCTGCGTCTACCGTTCCGCCAGGCGGGCGTCTAAAGCTGATCGGTTCAAGTCGAACCGGCCAAGCCTCAGCTTTCCGTGTGTGCGAGCACGTTTATTGGGTCAGGTTGAGTCAACCTTATTCGATCGTCCTCTAACCCACGCGCAACAGGCCGGCACCATGACGGCGCAGCCAGGTCTCCGCGTGAGCCCCGTGCTGCGTCAGGCTGCCGACCAGCATCCAGAAAGCCGGCCCGTGATCCATATGCCGCAGGTGGGCCATCTCGTGTGCCACGACGTAGTGCTGCACCTCGACCGGCGCCATCACCAGGCGCCAGTTGAACATCAGCGTTCCGCTCGACGTGCAGCTCCCCCAGCGTGTCCGGGTGTCCTTGATACAGATCCGCCGCGGCCGTAGCGACGGGGTCGCGATACCGCCGGCCAGCGCCGCCAATCGCCGCTTGGCCTCCGCGCGGAGGAAGTCGCCGACACGCCGGGGCAGGAACTCGATCCCGCCGCTCACCATGATCCTGTCGCCCGCGAGCCAGACACCCCCTCTTCCTTCGGGAACATGCTCCACACGGTGCGGTATGTCCCCGATGGGAACGCTGGCCCCCGCCGCAAAGCGTATCGCCAGCGGCAACGCCCCGATCCGCTCGGTCAGCCACTCCGAATGCTCGCGGATCAGGTTCACACCCGCGAGACGGCCGGCCCTCGGCGGCAACGTCACCACCACTGCGCCGGTCCGCAGATCGACGCGAAGCGAGACGCGGCGCGCCCGCGGGCTGCGTCGCCAGAGCACGTCCACGTCGAGGCCGGCCAATGCGACAGTCTCTCGAACCGCCGTTCGCGGGGCCGCCATCACCGGCGCTGCCGGGGCACGCGCGCCACCGCCGCCGGCCGGTCCGGCCAGTCCACCACGTGATGCTCGAGCGGGCCGGCGTGCCGTTCGTCGACCGTCCGGCCACGAACCGAAATCCCGACGGCGTGGACACGATCCGGATCCTCCGACACCAGCTTGTGCCAGCTCGGCAATGCCTTGCCTTCCGACAACAGCCGATAGGCGCACGTCGGCGGCAGCCAGTCGATGCCTGCCAGATTGTCCGGCGTCAGGCGAACGCAGTCAGGAACATGGCGAGCGCGCTCTGCATACTGGCGACAGCCGCAAGTCGCTCCGTCGAGCAACCGGCAAGCCACGTTGGTGAAGTGGATCGCTCCATCTCCGTCGCGCAGCTTGTGCAGGCAGCACCGGCCGCAGCCGTCGCACAGCCGCTCCCACTCGGCGCGTGTCATCTCGGCGAGCGTCTTGGCTTCCCAGAATCGGGCCTCTTGCGCCATCGCGCGACTTTACGGCGGCAGGCAGGTCCGTGAAAGCGTCAGCCGGTCGCGGTCGTGGGATCAGGCAGCATCAACGGCGCCGGATGACTGTCCAGCCGCCAACGGACACTCAGGATCGCGACCCCGAGCAGGATCGCGACGAGGAGGAACGGCGCCAGCGAGGGCATCACGAGAACCCGCGCGATCAGGAGAGGCGATCCGCCGAGCGCGCGGGCCGTCCGCCACTGCCGCGCCGGCAACCGGCGCCATCCCCACGCCATGACCGGCAGCAGGACCAGTCCCAGAGCCGCCGTCCCCGCCACGCGCCCCAATATCAGGCAGGCCGCCGATGCCGGCAGCACCAGCGCGACTGCCACCATGACCACGGCCAGGAACAGAGGCCACGCCCAACCGGCGACCACCCAGGACAGCAGAGTGGCCGTCGCCAGCGCCAGCAGAAGCTCCAGGCCGAGAGCGGCGATGGACGATCCATGTTCGATCATCGTGCGGCCGCAAGCCAGGTCTCGAAGCGGCTCGACAGCTCGGGATGGTCGCCCCAGAACGCATCGTCGATGGCCAACATCTGCTCGGCCCGGTGTGGTGCAGCAGCCGTTCGGGCCAGGAGATCGTCGCCTATCGCGCTCTCGACGCCGCGCGCAGCCCCGATCACCGGCACGAAGGACGTCACTCCCGCCTGCCACTCCGGCTGCTGCTGCTGCCGCAGGAACTGCCAGGCTGCCGCCAGGTGTGTTGCCCGTCTCGGGACCGCCCAGCTGAGCGTGTCGCCCAGCGCCTGAGCCCACTGCTGCCCGACCGACGCCGACCCCGTCTGTCCTCCGGTGACCCCGCCGTAGGTGGCCGGCGCCGCCGTCATCAGGACCCGGCCCGAACGCAGCGCGCGTGTCGCGACGTCGCCATCGGTCCACCACACGACGTAAGGCCGGAGCTGATCGAGCTTGCGGAATGCCCGGGCCACCCCGTCGCCGGATGCGAGCACGCGATAGACGTCAGCGGTCGCCACACCGTCCGCCATCAGCGCGATCTCCAGCGTGCCGCGCGCCCGCAGCGGCAGTCCGCGCTTGCCGGGGTAGCGGGCGACGTCCCAGAAATCCCCCCAGCCGGGAGCCGTCTGGTCGCGCGTCTTGTCCCACGCCAGGACCAGAGAGGTCTTGAAGCCAGGCAGACCGCATGTTGAGGCGTCCGGGTGATCGCTCCGCACGCCGAGCGCGCTCCAGTCGAGCGGGATCAGCAGACCCTCCCGGCAGGCCGCGAGCACGACCGCGGTCGGAGCCAGCAGGATGTCGGGCTCGCCCCCGCTCGACGCCTCCCGTTGCTGCAGCGTCGAGAGCTCGCCATCCCACGGCGCGAAGTTTGCCGGCAGATCGGCGGCCGCGAGATACTTGGCCAGCGACAGCCGCAATGCCTCTGTCAGTGCCCCGCCTGGCACCGCAACACTGATCGGCGGAACCACCTTGTCGGCTGACATGGCGTCGGCAGGGCGGAGGAACAGACCGAAGGCGAACACCAGGGCCAGCGAGAGGCGCAGAGGCATGGGGGATGGCTCCGGTCACGCTTGCGGATGCGGATACGCCGTCGCCTGCGAGGAACGCCAGGCCAGCGACGCGCCCAGAGGCTGCGACGCACGATTGATGTCCAGCGCGGTCAGGCTCCAAGCCGGGCGTCTGATGGAGGTCTGACTCCCGTCCTCCAGCCGCAGACGCAGTCGGGTGTAGTCGCCGAGATGACGAGTCTCGATCAGGGTCGCCGGCATCGCGCGCCCGCCCATATCCGCACTCCTCACCGCCGCGAATGCGATCTGGTCGGGCCGAACGGCTACCAGGCAGAGATCGCCCGGTCCGACACCCTCCGACAGACGCGCCGGCATGATGGCACCGCATGCCAGATGCACCTCCGCCTCGTCCACGTCCGGGTCGATCGATACACGCCCCGCAAACAGTTCCGCATCGAGCAGTCTCCGTGCGGCGACTGCCGAGCCGGGAGCGGCCAGCATGGACGCAACGTCCCCGATGCGTGGCAGGTGGCCGGGCTCCCATACCCCGATGCGGTCGCCGCAGGCGAACAACTCCGAGCGGTCGGCGGTCGCGAGCACCACGGCAGTGCCCGTATGCCGGATCAGCCGGCGCAACATCAGATGCAGGGAGGGCCGTTCGTCGGCTGACACACCCCCGAACGGATCGTCGAGCACGAGTGCCTGCGAGGCGGCGAAGGCGCGCGCGCGCAGGACGCGCGCGCGCAACTCCGGGTCGAGCTGACCAACCGCTCGCCTGGCCGCACCATCAAGGCCCGCGAGGGCAAGGAGGTCGCGTGCGCCGCGCGAACGCTCCTGCCTTTTCATTCGCCGCGCCAGAAGCGGAAAGCCGACGTTTGCCTCCACGTCGAGCCGTGCGAACAGCGGATCGCCGCCGCTCACAAGCAGGCAGCGTTCCCGCCGCTCGGCCGCGATACTGACGAGCAAAGCCCGTCGTGCAGCGCCGCCAGGTCCGAGCAGGGCAATGCATTCGCCACCGGCCGCCTGTGGCAACTCGCCGATGTCAGCCATCGGCATCCGGGCAATCATGTCGGTGTTGCAACCGGAACTGGCGATTTGACGTTCTGTTGGCCTGGTTGGTCATCGGAGGGCGAGCATGATGGGAAGTACCAAGAAGGTCCAAGCAATGGCCGATGACACCCGCGATCAACTGCTCAGCTTGCGCGACCAGGTGGAGCAGTTGCTCACCGAGAGAGTGACGCCTGCCATCGCCGAAGCGGCCGGCCGCGCGGAAACGGCCGTCAACACGGCAAGGGACTACACCTCGACGAAGGCTGACGACGTGTCGAAGAGAGTGCGAGGGCAGCCACTGGTCGCCATCGCCGTATCTGCCGCCGTCGGCTATCTCCTCGGCCGGATCGCGCGCTGACAAAGGCTTCCGGCCTGGAGACGTAATCGTCATGAAGTTGACCAAGTCGTTGCGCACCGCTGTCGACGCGGAAATCGTCCTCGTCAAGTCGACCGGGCGGCGTATGGCCCGTCAGGCGGTGCTCTTCGGCATGGCTGCCCTGTTCGGCCTGTTTGCCCTCGGCTACCTGCACGTCACGGGCTATCTCGCCCTCGAGCAGGTCGGCCACGTCGCCCCCATATGGTCGGCCTTGATCGTCGTGGGCGCCGACGTCCTCCTGTGCCTGATCCTTCTGATCCTCGCGCGCGCCGGCGGTCCGGACGCACAGGCGATCGAGGCCAGGCTGGTTCGCGACCGCGCGCTGACCGATCTGCGAAACAGCTTTGCCATCGCCACTCTGTCCGGACCTGCCGGCCGCCTCGCCGGTCGCGGCGTCATCGGTGCCGTGCGCAACCTGGTGACGCGCCGCCGCCGGCGCTCAAAACTTGCCTGACGCCGATCGGCTGATCGCCTGTCGCGCACCAATCTCGTCGAGTTCCGCCTGCGCCTTCCTGGCTCGCATCAGCGCTATGTCGCTTTCGGCCTTCTCCAGTTCGACCGCAATCGCGTGTTCCGCTGCTCTGGCCATCGAAAGGGCCGTCCGTGCGAGGGTCACCTCCTGTGTCGCAAGGCCCAGTGCGACGCGCGCCTGGCTTGCCTCGCGACGCCCCCTCGGCAACCAGCGGGCGTAAACCTCTACCGCGCCATCGTCCGCGCACAGCGAGAGCGCCGCCTCGGCTTCGTCGAGGATGCGGCGATCCGCCTCGGCGGCTTTCGCACCTGCCTTGGTTTCCGCGCTGATGGCTTCGGACAGGGCTATCTTCGCCGCCTCGGTGCTGGTCTTGCGGATTTTCAACAGGCTACGGAGTGAATCAACGCGCATGCGGTCCCTCCACCACCTGCCTGAGGGTGGCTACGCTGTCGAGCAGCGAACTCCGTTCCTCCCGGCCTTGTCGAAGGCACATCTCGATCCGAGGCCCGAGATCCACTGCCTGATCGGTTTGCGGATCGGAGCCCGCGCGGTAGGCGCCCAGTCGCACCAGTTCGGCGACTTCGAGCCAGCGTGAGAGCAGCGCGCGCGCCCGCTTCACCAGGTCGGCGTCCTCCGTCGAGAAGCCGCTCGAAGCACGAGACAGCGAACGAACGACATCGACCGCCGGGTAGCGGCCCGCCTCGCCAATGGCACGATCCATGACGACGTGCCCGTCGAGGATGCCACGCACCGCGTCGGCGATCGGCTCGTTGTGGTCGTCCCCCTCGACCAGGACGGTGAACAACCCTGTGATCGAACCGCAGTTGCGTCCGTCGCCGGCCAGACCGGGGCCTGCGCGCTCGAGAAGCTTGGGCAACTCCGCGAACACGCTGGGCGGATACCCACGGGTCGCCGGCGGCTCGCCCGAGGACAAACCGATCTCGCGCGATGCCAGACAGAAGCGCGTCACGCTGTCCATCATGAACAGGACGGATTTGCCCTGGTCGCGGAACGTCTCGGCGATCGTCATCGCTGCGAACGCCGCTTGCCGCCGCATGATCGGCTGCATATCCGACGTCGCCACCACCACGATCGATCGGGCCAAGCCCTCCGGACCGAGATCGTCCTCGACGAACTCGCGCACCTCGCGCCCCCGCTCACCAACAAGCGCGATGACGGCGACGTCGCAGTCGGCGCCGCGCGCCAGCATCGACAGCAAGGACGATTTGCCGACGCCGGATCCCGCGAACAGGCCGAGACGTTGGCCCCGGCGCATCGTGGTGAACAGATCAAGCGCACGAACGCCGAGTTCGAGCGGAGCGCCGAGGCGAGCCCGCTTGGTGGCTTCCGGCGGAGAGGCGCGCACCGGACGCGCCGGTCCGCGCGCCATCGGCCCGCGACCATCCAGTGGCCGCCCCAACGGATCGACGATGCGACCGAGCCAGGATGAGTCGACGTGCATGGAAGCTGAACTTCCCGCCTGCACTCGCGCCCGGCAGCCCGGACCGATGCCGTGCACCTCGGTGAACGGCATCGCGCGGGCCAACCCGCCCTGGAAGGCAACGATTTCGGCCGGTACCTGCACGTTGCCGCGCCCGATCAGTTCGATCCGATCACCCAGGCTGACGTGCCGGGCGATCCCCGCCACCTCGACCGTCAACCCGGACGCCCCCACGACCCGGCCGTTGATTTCCAGCGCCGGCGCGTCGAGCACGGATTGCTGAAAGGTTGCCAGCCTGCCCTGCAGAGTTGTGTCCATGACGTTATGATGCTCACGAGACGGTTCACCGGAGAAATTACCCGTAAAAGATGAATATGGTGTCGACACATACGCTTTAAGGTTGTATACATTCTGTATGCAAACCAAAAGGTAGGCACCATGCGTATCCTCTTCGTCGATCAAGACCAGGCTCTGGCTCTCAACCTCGCTCAGACCTTTCGCTCGAACGGCATCATCTCCGATCCCGCCGAGTCGGCAGAGGAGGCCATGGAGCTCGCTCGTCATTACGATTACGATCTCATCCTGGTCGAAGCCTCGTTGCCCGACATGGACGGTATCGAGTTGGTCCGGCGCATCCGCGTGGCCCGCATCGAAACACCTGTCATGATCCTGTCGAGCGCTTGGCGGCCGGAGGCGCGCGTCAAGGCGTTCGGCGCAGGCGCCGACGACGTGATGAGCAAGCCGTTCGACCGCGCCGAACTCGTCGCCCGCCTGCAGGCGATCACGCGCCGTTCGAAAGGCTTCAGCGGAGCCTCGCTATGCGTCGGCTCGCTTGTCCTCAAGCAGGACAGTCGCGAGGTGACGGTCGCCGGCCGCGAGGTGAGACTGACTGGCAAGGAATACGCCATCCTGGAGCTTCTGGTGCTCCGCAAGGGCATGGTCCTGACCAAGGACGCATTCCTCAATCATCTGTATGGCGGGATGGACGAGCCCGAAGCCAAGATCATCGACGTCTTCATCTGCAAGCTCCGCAAGAAGCTCGGGCTCGCCGGCGCCGGCGGACTGATCGGGACGGTCTGGGGCCGTGGCTACATGCTCCGCGAACCGGGCCAGCAGGAGAGCGGTCTGAGCCGGATGCTCTCACCGCTCGGCTTGCTCGAGCCGGCTATGACGCTCGCCTGAGGCTAGGCGGTGAACTGCTCGACGATGATCCTCTCGGATAAATTCAGCGCGGGATCGAACAGGAGCGTGATGCAGACGCTCCTGTCCTCGCTGACCCCCACGGAAACCACATCGCGCACCTCGGTGAAGTCCGCCACCGCCGCCACGGGTCGCTTGTCAGGCTCCAGAACCTCGAAATGAACATCGACGTTGCTCGGCAGCAACGCGCCTCGCCAACGGCGCGGACGGAACGCGCTGATCGGGGTCAGCGGCAGCAGGTTTGCCGAAAGCGGAACAATAGGTCCGTGGGCTGACAGGTTGTAGGCGGTCGAGCCCGCCGGCGTCGAGAGTAGCACGCCATCACAGACCAGCTCGCTCAGCCTCACCTTGCCGTCGACGGTGATCCTGATCTTCCCTGCCTGCCGGCTTTGGCGGAAGAGGAAAACGTCATTCAGCGCAGTGGCTTCTTCGACCACTCCGGACTGTGTCACCGCATGCATGCGCAACGGATGCAGCACCGCCGCCTGTGCATTCGCCAGGCGCTCGGGCAAGGCATCCTCGACGAACGGGTTCATCAGGAAGCCGACCGAGCCACAATTCATCCCGTAGACCGGTATCGGCCGGTTCATCACCGAGTGCAGCGTCTCGAGCATGAAACCATCGCCGCCGAGACAGACGACAGCCTCGGCCTCGCTGATCGAGCTGTCGCCATAGCGATCAACCAGACGAGCGGCACTCCCCTGCGCAACCTCGCCCAATCCCGCGCGGAAGGCGATGCGCGTGATCACGCGCGCGATACGACACGGTCGGCATGGCGCAAGACCGTCCGATGCTGCCACACCGGCATCATGCGCCGCACCCGCTCCGTCATCGCGTGATCGATCGTCGCTGTCGCCCAACCCGGTTCGCGCGAGGCCTGCGCCACCACTCGGCCCCAGGGATCACAGATCATGGAGTGGCCGTAGGTCGATCGCCGCTTTCCCTCGCCGTCGACGAACTGTCCGGTCGTCGCGGACGCCGCGATCCAGCTCTGCGTCTCGATCGCCCGCGCGCGCACCATGATCTCCCAATGAGCCTTCCCCGTCTCCTCCGTGAAAGCGGCCGGCAGGAGAATGAGTTCGGCGCCCGCGTCCCGCAGCGCGTCGAACAGGTATCCGAAGCGAAGGTCGTAACAGATCACGCACCCGACGACGGTGCCGGCCAGCGAGAACGTCGTGATCTCCCGCCCGGGCCGATAGAGGTCGCTTTCGCAATACCGCTCACCACCGGGAGTCACGATGTCGAACAGATGGATCTTTCTGTATCGAGCGAGTTCGACCCCGTCTCTGTCGAAGACCAGCGTGGTATTATAGAGCCGATCACCCACCAGTTCCCCTATCGACCCTCCGTGGACCGCGACCTGATGGCTCCGCGCTATCTCCCTCAAGAAACTGTAGAGGGGGCCTTCCTGATGGTGGCCGTGGCCCGGCAGCTTCTCGGCTGCCTGCCGCTTTGTGTTTGCATCACCGCCGAGACAGCTCCAAACTTCCGGCAGAACGACGATGTCGGGTTGCTCGGCGGCACACGCTCCGGCGACAAGTTCGCGAACGGCAGCAATGTTGTCCCCGACAACGTGAGTGGGTGACATCTGGATGACACTGACTCGCATGAATGGAGGCTCCCTCCGCAGGGCAGGACAATCACGCCTTATTACAACGGGCGGCCCTCCCGGTCCTCTCGAGCAAGGAGGGCACGCCCGCTAGGGTCCGAGCATCGTCGAGGCGCCCTCGCGCCGGTCCAACTCCAGCGCAATCCGCTCGATGTCAACCGCTGCCGGCGAGATCGGATAGCGGAGCGGGAAGGAGACCTGCCCCCTGATCGCGTCGCGAACCCTGTCATCCCGTCGAACAATGCCCGCCAGCGAGGGGGTGAAATGCAGGTAGTTGAGGCAAACGCGGGCAAGCGTCTCATAGGTTTGCCGTCCTGCCAGGTGGTTGGACGCCTGATTGACGACGACACGAACATCGGCGGCGGCCGGAGCGCCCGACGCCAAGGCGAGACGCCGTTTGTCACCCGCGTGCACTTTCAGCACGACATACGCGTCGGTCAGCGAGGTCGGCTCGTCGGTCGCGACGACGAGCAACGTATTCGCCCAGCATGCCATCCGCCTCACATGCCGATCGATGCCGGCTCCAAGGTCAAACAGGATCACGTCGTAATCGGAACAGTCCGACAGTGTGAGCAGAAGTCTTTCCAGAGACGCCGCCGGCAGGGTGGACAGCGCCCCTGATCCGGCGCGACCGGCCAGAACGTCGAAACCGCCCGGTTCGCAGTGGATCAGGATGTCCGCGAGGCTCATTCCCTCCTCGAAAAGCGATCCCAGATCCCGGTCGGGTACAAGCCCAAGTTGCACATCAACATTCGCGAGACCCAAATCGCCATCAATCAGAAGCGTTCTCTTGCCCGCCTGTGCAAGGCTCGTCGCCAACGAGATCGCCAGCCAGGTCTTGCCGACGCCGCCCTTTCCGGACGCGATGGCGAAACTGTGCGCACGACCGCTGCCGCCCGCGCGCAGATCGTCCGGTTTGACGGATGAGGCCTTCTCTTGCTGAACGTCATCCGGCCCCATGGTCTACTCCGTCAGTTCTGCTTCGGCGATGTCGCGTCGGTTGAGTGGCGCGCGAGACTCGCTGTTCGAGGCGGCTCGCAAGCATGTGAGCGGTGAGAGGCTGAAGTCCGTCGACGGCGCCGGCGCTGATGCCAGCCTCGGTGAGCAGAAGCCGCGACCGCCAGGCGGCCTCGACGATGCCGCCGATCCGGCGCGCGACGTCCAACCGCGTCGCGATCATCCGCTTGGCGCCGAGCGCCGCGTGGTAGGATGCAATGTCTACCGTTTCGCACACGTCGAGACCTGCCGGGACCACGAGGATGATCTCCGCCTCGATGGCATCCACCAGAGCCCGAAACGCAGCATCCTCGTTCGGATCCTGGCCGGCCGTCCCTGGTCCATCGACCAGGACCGGCGCGCCATCGAGACGCATCCCAAGCGCGCGCTTCAAGGTTGGCGGTTGATCCGCAACGATCAGGGTTAGGCCAAGTATACGCGTCATAGCCGCAAGCTGTTCAGTTGCGCCGGCCTTGCGTCCGTCGGTCGATATGACCAGGGGAGTCGTGCCGGCCATGACAAGGCGTGTCGCCAGCTTGACCAGTGTGAGGCTTTTGCCGGCACCTGGCTCACCTGCAAAGAACCAGGGTTGTGCGTTCCTGCTTGCTTCCAATCGGCCGAAGCCGATCCGCCTCGCCAGTGCATGCGCCAGGTCTGCCTCGGTCAGCCGCGCTGTCAGCTCCTCGCTCATGCCGTGCCAGCTCAGGTTGTGGCGCCGTTCATCAAGGTAGGCATCTGCAATGACGGGTATGTCCAACGGCTCGACATCGAGCTCCTCGGGTTCGACCGCGGCCAGGATCTCGACACCTCGTTCGACATGCCTGGTTTCGATGATCAACGCGTCGGCTCCGAGCGAACGGCGCACTGCGCCGACTGCCGAGGCCAGATCGGGTCCGTCGAACAGCCTGACCTTCATGTCGCGATGTGTCCGCGCACGACTAGATCGTCTCGAGCGTTCGTATCCGGCTACGCAACGAGATCTCCGTCTGTGCGAGCACGGGCGTGGTGGGGCGCACCCTGTTGACGATTGCCTGGACGTGACCGCGAAGATGCTGGCTGACCAGCAAAACCGGAGTTTCACCAGCGCGGATGGCGCGATCGAGTGCTGCCCGCAACTTCTCGACAAATTCGCTCAGGCGACTTGGCGCCATGGCCAACTGCCGATCGTCAGGTGGGCCGGTCAGGCTCTCTGCGAACGCCAGTTCCCACTCGGGCGAAAGCGTCACAAGAGGGATATAGCCCTGCGGACCCGTGTGCATCTCGCTGAGTTGGCGCGCGAGGCGTGTGCGGACATGGGCCAGGATCGTTGGGATGCCCCGCATCCCGCTGCCGGCGGCATCCTGGATGCCTTCGAGGATGGTGGGCAAGTCGCGGATGGACACGCGCTCGGACAGCAATCCCTGCAGAATCCTCTGAACGGCTGCTGTGCTCGCAACCGATGGTATCAGATCGGCCACAAGCCGCTGCTGCTCACGCGGCAGTTCGTCGAGAAGCTTCTGTGTTTCCGCGTAGGTCAGAAGTTCAGCCATGTTCTCGCGCGCAGTCTCGGTCAGGTGCGTGGTCAGCACGCTCGATGCATCGACGACAGTGCAGCCCTTGAACAAGGCCTCGTCGCGCAGTGACATGTCGATCCAAAGCGCGGGTAGACCGAAGGCTGGCTCCTGCGTGCGCTCGCCGGCAAGGTTGGGCAGACTTCCGTTCGGGTCCATCACGAGAAGACGGTCGGGTCGGATCTTGCCTCGAGCCGCCTCGACCTCCTTGATGCGGATGACGTACGTCTCCGGCTCGAGCTGCATATTGTCTTGAATTCGGATCGAAGGCAGCACGAGTCCCATGTCCGCCGCGATCGAACGGCGAAGCGATCTTATCTGCTCCGGAAGGCGCGGCTGCTCTCCACTCGCGAGAGGAAGGAGCGCATATCCGAGCTCAAGCCGGATCAAATCAATGCGCATGGCTTCTGCGACAGGAGCGGATGTCGAGGTGGGAATGACCGTCGACGCATCCTCCTCAGCCACCGGCTTGGGAGACCTGAAACGAAGCCACGAAGCCCCCCCGGCCAGAGCCCCCAGAGCAACGAACGGGAACGCCGGCAGACCAGGCATCGCGGCGAGCATGATTGCTGCACCTGACGCGAGTGCAAGCGGCTTCGCGCTGCCGCCGAGCTGACGAACGAGGGCGGCGTCAGCTCGACCGTCGACTCCACCCTTGGTGACAACGATGCCAGCGGCGGTGGAGACGAGGAGAGCCGGTATCTGGGACACCAGACCGTCGCCAATCGTCAACGTGCTGAATGTCGCCGCCGCATCACTGAGCGCCATCCCGTGCCGAATCAGACCAACCGCCAACCCACCGAGTATATTGATCACCGTGATCAAAAGACTCGCGATCGCGTCGCCACGGACGAACTTTGCTGCTCCGTCCATGGCTCCGTAGAAGCCGCTCTCCTCTTCGAGCTCGCGACGCCGGACGCGCGCAACCTTTTCCGTAATAGCGCCGGAGGACAGCTCGGCGTCGATCGCCATCTGTTTGCCAGGCATTGCATCGAGGCTGAAACGCGCAGCAACCTCGGCGATCCTGCCCGAGCCCTTGGTTATCACCATGAAATTGACGACGAGCAGGATGGTGAAAAGGATGACGCCGATCACGACATCGCCACCCATGAGAAAGCCCCCGAATGCCGCGACGACGTGGCCGGCGGCGAGCGGACCCTCGTGACCATGGCTGAGGATCAGCCGTGTCGTCGCAACCTCAAGAGATAGGCGCAATAGAGTTGTCAGCAGCAGAAGTGTCGGGAAGCTCGTAA
The DNA here is from genome assembly GCA_964246925.1 of uncultured Acetobacteraceae bacterium. Taxonomy (GTDB): domain Bacteria; phylum Pseudomonadota; class Alphaproteobacteria; order Acetobacterales; family Acetobacteraceae; genus CAXTPV01. The sequence continues at coordinate 16,346 of CAXTSH010000040.1, read as the reverse complement.
AATCCAGTGGCCGCTCGAGAAACAGTGCGACCATCAGGACGAGAACGGATGAGGTGACCGAGGACGCCAGACCGAAATCAAGGACTATCGGCGGTAGCGGCAAGATCAGGATGGAGAGGAGTGCGACAACGCCCACCGCGAGCACGACGTCCGAGCCCGGCGCCCGCCGACGTACCTGCTCCAGGAGCAGCATGGGCCCGAAGCCGGAGCCACTGTTGCTGACGGATGCTGCGTCCATTACGTGGCCACGCCACCGCTTGGCGCTGGCACGTCAAATCCCAGGCTGGTGTAGTCGCGAAGCTTGTTTCTCAAAGCCCTGATTGAGATTCCGAGAATGGAGGCCGCATGGGTTCTGTTACCGGATGTGTGACCGAGCGTCTCAATGATCAGTGCGCGCTCCACTTCTTCGACGGAACGGCCAACCAGTCCGGACACTGGGAGATCGGGACTTTGACTACCGTCCCCGATTGCGGGATGACCGCTGACCGGTCTGGCTGACACGTCTGAGCCCTCAGACCGACTCAGTTCATCGAGACCATCTCCACCCAACTCGGGTCCAATCGAAAGCAGAACGGCTCGATGCATGGCATTCTCAAGTTCTCTCACATTGCCGGGCCAGGAGTGATCTTCCAGTAGAGCAAGCGCTGCTCTGGAGAGCGATCGGATCGGAACGCCGTTGATCTTGGCATAATGCTCGGCGTAGTGCCGTGCGAGCTCGGCGATATCTCCCCGCCGATGACGCAGCGGAGGCACGTCTAAAGTCACAACATTCAGTCTGAAGTAAAGATCGGCGCGGAAGCGACCCGCATCAACTTCCGCCTGCATGGCCCGATTGCTCGTGGCAAGGACGCGCACGTCGATCTTGACCGGTGCGGCACCTCCCAGACGATCGATCTCCCGTTCCTGCAGAGCTCGCAGGAGCTTGGCCTGCAGACGCACGTCCATCTCGCTGACCTCATCGAGGAGCAAAGTGCCCCCGGACGCCGACTCGAACTTCCCAAGTCTGCGGGCAACTGCCCCGCTGAAGGCACCCTTCTCATGACCGAAGAGCTCAGACTCGAGAAGGTTATCGGGGATCGCGGCGCAATTGATGGCGACAAAGGGTCCCTTCGCCCGGCGGGACCTACGGTGGATGTGTCTCGCGAGAACCTCCTTGCCAGTTCCGGACTCTCCTGCAATCAGGATAGAGGCATTGGAAGACGCCACCTGCTCGGCTCGCTTAATGAGGGCAACCATTGTGGGGTCGCGTGCGACAATCGACGGCGCCGCTCCGGCGGCATCTTCAAGCAGTGCGGCAATCAAGTCAGCGTCCGGCGGCAGAGGCAGGAATTCGCGAGCGCCCGATCGAATTGCAGCCGCTGCAGCATCGGGATGCGTATCGTAGCCGCAAGCTACGACTGCAACCCCCATCCGCTCGGCAAGAAGCATCCTGATCAAGCCGGAGATGTCGTTGGCTATGTCGCAGAAGACCAGATCAAAGCTCGCGTCGGAGCGCAGGCGTTCAACGGCGGCTCTGATATCGTCAGCCTGATCGACGGATGCGCCACGCCCGGCCGCCAGCGAGGCGGCCCGCCCAAGTTCGCCGGATAGACTGCCAATAATCAAGAGACGCATGGCTATGCCATCCGATCGGCTTTGACGATCTCGGTCATTGTGACGCCGAGGCGGTTGTCGTCGATCATGACGACCTCTCCCCTCGCAACCAGACGATTGTTGACGTAGATGTCGATGGCTTCGCCGAGACGACGGTCGAGCTCCACAACAGCTCCCCGACCAAGCTTCAAGAGTTGATTGACCTGCATCGTCGCCTTTCCCAGCACGACGCTCACAGTGACGGGCACGTCATAGACCGCATCAAGATTATATGATGGGCGGGATGTCGTCGCCTCGGCAAACGATACCGAGGAGCCGGCCAACTCGTTCAGCTCGACGTCTGAGCTCATGTGACAAGGTCCTTTCCGCTGGGTTCGAGCAGGCCGATCTCGGCTAGGCGCTCGAGCATGTGGGCACGCAGGCGACGCACGTCGCGACACGCCATTCCGTCCTGCCAAGTGAGGCGCACGTCTCCCGCAAGCATGTCCCGAGCGGCCGTGACTGTTACCTGGCCTGCGACACGTTCGGCGAGCAGCGACACTTCATTTTGCGCCAGCTCAACGGAGTCCTGCGCGACCGTGATCAACAGGTTCGGCTCGCTCGCGAGTGTCGGAAGCGTCGAGCGGAGCAATGCCGTCATTTCCGAAGTGCCGTGCCGCTGGCAGAACGCCGGGAGACACTCGCTTATCATGGAGAACGCCACGTGAGCGACTGCTCTAAGGTCTTGTTCGATCGCCACTGAGATCGCTCCGGATCCCTCCTTAAGTCTGTCTTCGATCCGACTTAGCATCGCGATGCGCTGAGCCGCCAAGCTGTTCTCGGCCGCCTTCAGGCCGGCCGCAAAGCCCTCGTCGCGAGCCTCGGCCTTCAGTCGCTCAAGATCGATCTCTGGGACCATTGGTGGTCCGGCCTCGGTGTCCTTGGCAGCATCGATGGACACCGTTCCAACAGAGGATGGAGACGCAGCGCGAGGCTGCTCAGAAGGAAGGTCATCGAAATCCTCCACAAACAAAACGTTTGGGATGGAGCTTCGTCTTGACAGGTTGGACATCTAGACGACCATCTGTTCTGAAGCTGAGGGCGATATGTCGATCTCTCCGGCTTCAGCCAGTTCTTTCGCAACCGCCACGACCGAGGCCTGTGCTTCGTCGACATCCCTCAGGCGGACAGGGCCAAGCGACGCGATATCGTCCCGAAGCATCTTTGCTGCCCGTTCCGACATCGCACTGAGGAACATGTTCAACAGAGCAGGCGGGGCACCCTTCAGGGCAATGGGGAGCTTCTCTCGTTCGGCTACTCGCAGGATCGACTGAATGGCAGGGATGGCCAAGCGCGAAAGGTCAAGGAACGTAAACATCAGTGATTTTATCTTCTCGGCCGCCTCAAGGTCGACCTGCTGAACCGCCGATATCAGACGCGTTTCCACTTGACGTTCCAGGTTGTTGAAAATCTCGGCCAGCAGCTCATGAGAGTCGCGATGAGTGCTTCGAACCAGGTTCGACATGAACTCCGTTCGGAGAGTGTTCTCAACACCATCAAGCACCTCGCGCTGCACGCTTTCCATCTGTAGCATCCGAAAGATGACGTCGACCGCCAAGGGCTCAGGCAGTAAAGCCATGACGCGAGCGGAATGCTCTGGTCTGATCTTACTCAAAACGACTGCGACCGTCTGGGGATACTCATTCTTGAGATAGTTTGCCAGCAAGGTCTCGTTGACGTTACCAAGCTTGTCCCACATCGTCCGCCCGGCGGGTCCGCGAATCTCGTCCATAATCTGTTGCGCCCGCTCCTTCGGAAGGGTGCTCATCAACAGACGCTCGGTCGTGTCAAGGCTACCTCGCACTGAACCGGCGTTTCCAAGATGATCGCTGAACTCCTCGCAGAGCCGGTCAACGACGTCAGCCGGCACGGACCCGAGGCGGGTCATAGCGAGCGAGACTTCCCTTATTTCGTCCTCGTGCATGTGTTCGAACAATCGTGCGCAGCGATCTTCACCAAGTGTCAGCATGAGCACGGCCGCCTTTTGGGCACCCGACAGCGTGATCTCAGACGCTGAACTGGTCACGTCAGCTTACTCCCTCTGCAAGCCACGCTCTAACAAGCGTGAGGCTTTCCTCCGGAAACTGCTCAACGAGCTCGGCCAGCCGACGAGTGGAGGTGTTCCGGGTTTGGCCAATCTCATGTTGCGTAAGCATGTGCGTATCGGAATTTCGTGCTTGGGTGGCTCGCTCCGAGTTCGGGGCTTCCAGCAACAGGCGGCCATTTGGGGGAGGTAGATGGGCTGCCCGGCCTTCGATTCCGTTGGACCCGACGACGCTGGAGCTTGCCAGCTGTCGGACGGAACCATTCGACAGTTGCGAGATGATCGGTCGAAAGACAAACAAGCCTACTATCAGCATGACCAAACCGATGAAGCCCGTCTGGACCAGTCGAAGCAAGTCGGACTGAGCAATTCCAAGGCCAAAGGGTGTCCTTGGCGCGGGTTCGGTCGACATTGCCTCAGCATCGTCAAACCGCATCGAGTCGACTGTGACAGAGTCGCCACGTTTTTGATCGTAGCCGACGGCTCCTTTCACCAGAGTTGCCATGCGAGCAAGCTCTTCTGGCCTCCGAGGTGCCCAGACCGGCTTCCCATCGGCAGCGACGGTTGTCTGGCCGTCCACGAGAACAGCTATGCTGATCCTCTGCACGCGGGGAGCAACTTCTGTCGAGGTTCGGACAGTCTTGCCGATTTCGTAATTGCTGGTCTCTTCCCTGCGCTCGTCCTGGCTCCCGCTCTGGGCACGACCGGCATCAGCATTCGGCAGATTGTTTGCGACGGTTGTCGGCGCCTGGGCGTCGGTGTTTTTGCTTTTGTCGGAGCTGGTCTGCTGACTCCTCAGGATTTGCTGGTTGGGATCATAGCTTTCCTGCGTCTCGTTGACTTCTGAGTTGTCGAGCGTCACGGACGCTTCAGCGCGGACCTTGTCCGGTCCGAGCGAAGCATCCAGCATCTCCTCAACCTGGTGGGATAGGCGAAGCTCCATGGCTTGGCGCACCTCGTCGAAGGTCGCGGCACCGCCTGCGTCGCCGACGGCTGTCCCGTTTCGCGCAAGGACATTTCCATGGTTGTCGATGATGGCGACCCCCTGTGGCTTGAGGCCGGGAACGGCCGCCGACACAAGGTTCAGGACAGCTTGGATAGCCTCGGGATCAAGGCGTTCCGTGCCTCGCATGGTCAGGAGGACACTCGCCTGTGCCGGCTGCCCTTCCTGCGCGAAGAGATCGCGATGGGGCAGAACGAGATGGACGCGTGCGCCATGCACACCCTGTATAAGAGTTATACTGCGGACGAGTTCGCCTTCGAGCGCTCGCGTCTGACTGATTTCCTGCTGAAATTGCGTCGCAGTGAGACTGTCTGCTCGATCGAAGATTTCGTAACCGACTGATCCGCCGGAGGGTAGGCTTGACTTGGCAAGAAGCAGTCGCGCGGCCGCCACTTCCGACTCGGGCACCATGATCTGGTCACTCTGACCATTCAATTCGTGGCTGATGTGGGCTTTGTCGAGAAGGTCAGCCATCTGAGCGGCCTCTCGAAGGTCCAAATCCCCGTAGAGGAGCGCCATCCTGGCATCGTTGTCACCGCTGCCCCGAAGCACGAGAACGGCCAACATGCAGAGCATGCCAAGGCTGACCAAGCCCATCGCCGCGAGTTTAGCCGGCCCCAGCGCCCGCAGTCCCTCAACAAGCGATTTGAGACCACCGGCCGTGCTTTCGCTTGAAAGCGCTGTCGTCATCGTATGGCCACCCTGCCCCGGCGTTCTGCCGGACCGGATCATGAGCGGGGCGGCTTACCCAATCGTTAAGCGGGCGGCATTCTTTGCCGACCTGCTCACTGTGCGACCGATTGCACATCGCTGTAATCAAGGGTCGTAGCGCCGAACGACACGCTCAAACCAGTGCTTGTCCTCTGTACGCTGGTCGGCGTTCCGACCGAGGTGAACGGCACCGCGGCGGGCGTGCCGGTTGGATCGGCACTCTCAACCGCAATGTTATATGGTCCCTGCGGAAGGGCATTGCCGCTGTTGTCGGTTCCGTCCCAAGTCCAGCTGTTCTGACCGGCACTGGATGTCAACTGAACGTCTTTGACATCCTGGCCAGCACTGTTCGTGATCGAGATGGCGATTGGCTCGGCGATTGGCGTATTGAACGAGATGACGTTGCCAGCCGATTGCAGCGGGACGGTGGTTCCCGTCAGCGTCACCTGCTTGCCAACCATCGCCGAGCTCTGTGTGAGCTCCTGATCCTGCGACAATTGCAGCAGTTGCGTCAGATTTGTATTGGTCTGGACCTGTTGTTCGACACCGGTAAACTGGACCAGTTCCGTCGTGAATTGACTGCTGTCCATCGGACTGCTCGGGTCCTGGTTTTGGAGCTGGGCGGTCAATAGAGTCAGGAAATCGCTGTAGTTCGACGATAGGGATGCGAGGGCGGCTCCACTGGTGTCCGTAGAAGAAGAGGAACCGCTCGACGACGTCGTCGCACCGCTCGTCGTCACGGCAGAGGCCGCGCTGCTCGATGATGTTGCGGCCGTTTGCGCCGCTTGCTGTGCAGCGGTTGAAAGCGTGGCCAATTGGGCCGCGGTCAATGCGACACTCATGACTGAAGTTCCTTGATATGGTTCATCAGGCGGTGATGTTGACAGCACCGGCTGTCATTTGGGGCAGAGATGATATCGTGACATCGAGCGCCATCGTGTGAATACCTTCACCGTCCTGCCGAGCTGACCCGTTTCGGTGATCGCCCAGGTCGGTCGACCGATCCGGTCGGTCATCGCTGCCCTCCGGCGAGGCGAATGAGCCGCCGTCTGCTCCTCGAGGTGTTGCCAACAATTCATAGTCTATGATCCTGTCGCCTTTCTCCAAGCCGCTCTGATTGAGGACGGCCCGCAGCTGCGCCTGATCGGTCTCCATCGTACGAAGCGTATCAGGGCGATCTGCCGAGATGGTCATTGTCGAAGCACCATGATCACCTTTCCCGACCCGAACCTCCACGGTGCCAAGGTTCGGTAGCGATAATCGTATTGACATATCTCCGGATCGTTCGGCGGTCCGAAGGCTAACGTCGCCGATCTCAAGTCGCTCGACCGGTATGCGAGCGATTTCGTCGACAGGGCCGGCCTCCAGGTGCGGCGCTGCAGACGCGGCTGTCTCTCCGTCGGGTGCTTGCAAGACGGCCGACGAGGAGACACTCGCGGTCTCTCGGCAACCCGCAAGGTTGACGATTGTCACCGCAGAAGACGGATCCAGGCCGTCCGGGAGTCCGTGTGCCAGGGTGACGAGGTCGCCGGACCCGCTTTCGGCCGGTGCCACGTCCATACCCGTGTCGTCGGTTCTCAAATCAACAGAATCGGATGCCTGAAACCTGGACCTGGGTTGCCCGATCGCGCCGGCGGACGTGATAGAGGTCGGTTTGGCCGTTGGCGGCGCATCATCAGGGCCGGACGTCACCGAAGACGAAGTAGCTGCACATGTGGAACAAGCACTGTGATCGGTGAGAATGACGGCATGATCAACACAGACAGCGGGTCGTTCGACTAAGTTGGTCTCAGCGACTGCGGCTTGCGCTTGATCATCAAGACCTGCTCTCGACGACGTGAGAGATCGGGCAGACTTCCCGGCCGCAGCCGTGATCTGGCCAGCCCGGAAGCCCTTGCGCTGAGAAGTCAGGCCCTCGGCGGCGGAGGTCTCCTCTTTGTCCGTCGTCATCATCACGCCGGAAGATCCCCGCGGCGTCGGCGTCTGCGGCGTAAGTGCCGCCTCATCGCCAACCCGAGATGCGGCTATGCCTGGCCGCCCGGGAACGCTCGCGACGTGATCTTTCGACAATGAGGCCTGCTTGCTACTCAGGACGGCAGAGAAGTCGACTCGCTGCCCAGCGTGCCGGTCTCTCAGCGCAGCCGGCTGACCAGTCGAGCCGTGCTTTGGAGACGTCGTTTCGATGGCCGTCACTGGTGCTCTTGCTCCTGAGGCGGATGGCGCGCGAAGGTTGTGCAAGCGCTGGACCAAAGCATGTTACTTATAAGAGACGATAGCGAGAGGCCTGGCGGCTCGGCACAAAGGTGCCATGATCGTCTAGGTCGGCAACGGGTGCCCGGCAGTTCGTGCCGGGTCACAGCCCGCGACGCACGATCGGGTCATAAAGAGAACGCTCCTGAGAGAGGATCGGCGTTGGCACGATGCGTGCTGATGCCGATGCAGATCACGTTCCAGCCGGGTGCCTCAGGGGAGAAGACCAATGTCGTTGTTTGGTGCCATCAGTACGGCCGTGAGCGGCCTGACCGCCCAGTCGGCCGCCTTTACAAACATCAGTGACAACATCGCAAACAGTCAGACGGTTGGTTACAAGGGAGTCGACACATCGTTCGCCGACTACCTCACGAGCAGCACCGCCTCGCAAAATCTGTCTGGAGCTGTCGGCACGACGCCCCAGTATCAGAACACGGTCGCCGGCACCATAACGCAGAGCAGCGATCCGCTCGCGCTTGCCATATCGGGCCAGGGCTTCTTCAACGTTAGCGAGACGACCGGGGCTGGAGCAAACTCCTTCAGCCCGACGCAATATTACACACAAACCGGAGATTTCCAGCTCAACGACGCCGGCTATCTCGTGAACGGATCGGGTGATTATCTGGATGGCTATAATATCGATCCGACGACAGGACAGATCAACAGTGGCAACCTGCAACCGATTCAGGTGGACACGGCAAGTCTGCCGGCGACGCCAACCGCTAACATCTCCTACTCGGCGCAGCTTCCGAATACCACAACCTCGACTGTCGCTACTCCCACCTCGGAGGTGCAAGTCGTCGACAAATCAGGTGCCTCGCACGACATCACGCTGGCCTGGTCGCAATCAACAAGCAACCCGAGCAGTTGGACGCTGACCGCGAGCTCCGCTGACAGCAATCCATCGACGATCGGGACCGCAGACGTAACTTTCGGCTCGAACGGCGACATGACAGCCGTGACGGGAGACGGCAGCGGCATCGTCGGCAACTTCACGACCGGGAACGCCGCCGTGACATTGAACACCAATTTTGGCGGGTCAGCACAGCCAATCACGCTCAATCTCGGCACGATCGGGACATCGAGCGGTATGACCTACGCGTCGGGCAGTTCAAGCTACAATGAACAAACCCTGACCGCCGACGGGCAGACGGCGGGAAGCTACACCGGCATCTCGATGACCAGCGGTGGCGATGTCGTAGCGTCCTACGACAACGGGGGCACGCAGGTCATTGCGCATATCCCGATCGCGACGTTCACGGCCCCTGACGCCCTTCAAAGGCAGAATGGCCAGGCCTTCACCGCAACAGCCGGGTCCGGCGCGGCACAGCTGAGCAATGCGAACCAGGGAGGAGCCGGGCAATTGATCACCGGCTCTGTCGAAAGTTCGAACGTCGATATCGCGACGGAGCTGACCAAGCTGATTGCAGCACAGGAAGCCTACGGCGCGAACGCCAAGATGGTCACCACGGGCGACCAGATGGTGCAGACCACAATCCAGATGAAGCAGTAGCGTTGACCATCCCTTAATCGGGCCATGCAAAACTCCTTGCGAAAGCTTGTTCGGAGCCGTCGATGAGCCTCGGGAGCGTTCTGTCGATCGCGTCGAGCGGGTTATACGCGATTCAAGGTCAGATTGCCGTCGTATCGCAGAACGTGGCCAACGCGAACTCCCCAGGCTACACGGAGGAGGTGGCCTCAACAACGGCACTGGCCGATGGTGGGCAGGCAGACGGCGTCCAGCTTGACGCCGCAACTCGGGTGACGGCGCCAGTTCTGCAGACCAGCCTGTATGCCCAGAACGCGTCCGTGTCCTCGCAAACGGTTCTCAGCAGCGCACTGAGCGCGATTACTGCTGTCGAGGGTTCAACCGACACAACGAGCGGGTCAACAGGCTCATTGACCGACCTGCTGAGCAACCTGCAGTCCGGGTTCACAACGCTCGAAGCCGACCCGTCAAGCAGTGCGCAGCAGCAGGTGGTGCTGCAAAGCGCCCAGTCCCTCGTCTCCGGGATCAACAGTCTGGCACAAACATATCAAACGCAACGCCAAGCCGCCAGCGACGCCATCGAAAGCGGCGTGAGTTCGATCAATCAGGATCTCGCAACGATCGGATCGCTATCCAACCAGATCGTGTCAGCGCGCGCGACGAACCAAAGCACGGCTGGCCTGGAGGATCAGCGGGCTGCAGCAATGGCCGACTTGTCGAACCAAATCAGCGTCAAGTTCTCCGAGCAGCCCAACGGTTCGGAGCTCGTCACGACAACGAGCGGTATCATGCTGCCGACGAACGCAACGACAGGACCTTTGTCCTACACCAGCGTTCCGCTTACCCCGACCGACACTTACGATGGCACCGGGGCGAGCGTCCCGAACATTACACTCGGTGGCCAGGACATCACGGCCTCCATGACAGGTGGGGCGTTGGGTGCAAACATCTCGTTGCGTGATCAGATTCTGCCCACCTACACGGCACAGCTCGACTCCTTTGCGGCGACGATGTCGCAGCGCCTGAATTCAAGTGGCCTGCCTCTGTTTACCGACGGTGGGGGAACGGTTCCGTCATCCGCAGCACCGCCACCGACCGGCTTCTCGAGTGACATCGAGGTCAATCCCTCTGCTTCCGCCCTGCTGTCCGCAAGCGGAGCCGGCGGACTCGGGGCATTATCGACGCTGATCAGCAACATCAACACTTATGCCTTCGGCTCAGAGAGTGCGGCGGGAACCTCTTGGCCGCCAGTGCAGACCACGGGTCTGGGCACGAACGGCTCGCTGTCCTTGCCTTACAGTGGAACCGGGGAACTGGCGGACTTTGCGTCGGCGTTGACCTCATCTCAAGGGGCGGATGCCCAGAACGCGGCGACGAACCTCACCAACGACACGGCGATGCAGACGGCTCTGAACAGTCAGATCAGCAACGTCTCATCGGTCTCGATTGACTCTGAAATGTCTAAGATGGTGGCCCTGCAGAACAGCTATGAGGCGAACGCCAAGGTGGTCACCGCCGTCCAGTCGATGTATGCGGATATCCTTGCCGCAGTTGATGCGACTTCTTGATGAACATCGTCAGCAGTTCTCTCCTGAACTATGGTCTGATCGGCCAAGTTGGCAACTATGCGACCGCATTAAGTGGTGCCGAGGCTACGTTGACTGCCGAGTCGACCAGTGGGCTGATCTCGGGCAGCGTCACTGGACTCGGAGAGGGGACTGGCAGGGTTCTGGACCTGCAGCCGCAATTGGCGCAACTGGCCGCGTTTACGACGAACGGTTCCGTCGCGAGCTCGCGTTTACAGACGATCCAAACCGCTTTGACGTCGATAACGTCGCTTTCCCAGACGCTCTCGACAAATCTGACACAATTGTCAACCGAGGAGGGTTCCAGCCTCACGGCCGGAATAAGCAGCCTTGCCGGGACAGCAGCGGAGGATCTCGGCACGCTGACGGCGCTTCTCAATACAAAAGCCGGAGATGCCTACGTGTTCGGGGGCACTGACGAGACCACGCCTCCAGTTGAGGATCCTGGTTCCATTGGCACAGGCTCTTTATCGACGAGCGTCGCAGCCGCCCTTGGCGGGCTCGCGGCAAACGGCGCAACAGCCACTCTGGCCTCCGTGATCGCAGCCGTCTCGGCAAACCCCATCTTCGCGCCAAGCCTTACGTCTGCGACCGGGTCTTCGTCGATTGAGGTCGGTGAGGGTGAAAATGCGGTCGTGGGCTTGCCGGCGACTTCGACGATCGGAATGGACGGAGCCGGCACGACATCGACAGGCTCCAGCATCGGTGATCTAGTCGCTGTCTTGTCTGCGGCAGCCAATCTGACCTCGGCCGAAGGGAGCGATCCTCAGTTCGCTGGGCTCATCGCTGGTCTCCAGACGACCTTGAGCGGCGCGCAGACCGGGCTGAGCGAGATGACGTCAACTCTGGCCGTTTCGCAGCAACAGGTCACTGCCGCAACGACCACGAACGCGGCGATGTCGGACGCCCTGTCCACACAGATCGGAAGTTTGACGTCGGTCGATCTACCGACTGTGGCAACTCAGCTGAATGAGACGCAAAACCAGTTGATGGCTTCCTATGAGATCGTCAACGACCTGAAGGGGCTGACGTTGGCCGCATATCTGTAGCGCATTCACGAACGCTTAAATGCGGCATGTCAGACTTCTGCAGTCGGTCGGGGCGTCCCGGCCAGTTCGATGTCTGGCGAGGGCCAATGTCAAACCTAGTTCTTGAAATCAAGCAAGGCGAGATGATGATCGTCAACGGAGCCGCCATCCGGTTCCGGACCAAGACGCGCATCGAGCTGACATCGCGCGCGCGCTTTCTCTTCGGCAAACAGTTGATGTCACTCAACGACGCGACGACCCCAGCGCGCCGGATTTACTACGCCTTGCAAACGGCCTACGTCGGCAACGACGGTGAGCGCGAGCCGGCTCTCACGGCCGCGCGGGAACTCGTTGGGATGTTCCGCGACACGACGACGTCGGCCGCGGCCCGACTGATCCTGGAGCGTGCCATCGAGGCAGTCGACAATGACCGTTACTATGTCGGGCTGAAGCTGGCGCGACGAATCGTCCGTCACGAAGATGCCGTGTTGAGCGGAAGCTCAACTGCGGATGCGGAGTTGGATGATGTTGCCTGATATCGTCTCGTCGGTAAGCCCGGAGCGGTGGGAGAAACCATCCTTCATGTCAACGGTTCAGCCGACGCGCCTCACGAAGACTGCGGCTTCGGACTGAGCGCGGCCCACGTTGGGTGAGTGGTCAATGGTCACTATTGGGTAATGTCGCGCTGTCGCGTCGGCTCTCTCACGCTAGTTTCCGACTCCGCCTGTCGTCTGACCTGATTGTCGGCCGCGGTTTGGGCGCCAGCTTTACAATCCCGAGCCGCGAGACAAGGCCGGCTTATCACGCCTCCATCCCGCGGCAGTGTGGCACTGGTGAAGGCAGGTGCGGATCGACCGGCTCGCCTGAGAATATGGGATGCGACAGCACCGGTGTTGAGGCCGGCGAGCCGCGATTCGCTACGGCCAACGATCCTGGTCGGGATCGCACAATCTTTTTAGGAACGGCTTGAGGCGTCCGTGCGTGCAGCGGTGGCGAGACGGTCGACCTTGTCGTTACTGCCAATGCCCGCGTGGCCGCGGACCCAGAACCATTGGATATCGTGTGGCTTCGCGGCGTCGAGCACGCGGCGCCAAAGGTCCATATTCTTAACCGGATCGCCAGTCGAACTACGCCAATTCTTGCGCACCCACCCGGTAGACCAGCGGGTAATGCCATTTCTGAGATATTCGCTGTCGGTGTAGAGCCTGACCCGGCACGGGCGAGTCAGGGCCTCGAGCGCCTCGGCGGCGGCGGTGAGTTCCATGCGGTTGTTGGTGGTGGCCGGATGGCCGCCCGAAAGTTCCTTCTCGACGTCGCCGAAACGGAGCAGGGCACCCCAGCCGCCCGGACCGGGATTGGGCTTGCAGCCGCCGTCGGTCCAGATCTCGACGCTTGGCAGAACCGTTCCAACAGCCTTCCCATCGGTCATGCTTCCGGGTCCGTTCGGTCATCCCCGGGCGGGACCTGATCGGTGCCTGGTGTCTGCAAGGCCCCGCGGCGCGTTACGGCCTCCGGCTGAGGACGAAGAACCTGGAAATAAAGGAGGAGGCCCAGACCGACAAGGACGCCGCCGCCTTCGACGATCGCCTCAAGCATGATTGTCGCTCCTTTTGGTGGGCCGAACGAGGGTGGAGCCGTCATTGCCGTAAGGCAAGGGAATGGCGGTGCTGGTTCGAACGATGGTAGACGGTCTAACACGCATCGGATGAGCGCAGGTTCTCCCCGCAACGGAGGTCGAGCAGTGGGTGGAGAGGAATCGTCGGAGTTCGGCGCCTATGATGAGACCTATCGAGGGCTCATCGAGGCGGTCGTCGCCTATGCCATTATCCGTCTATCTTCGACGGGCCAGATCGAGACCTGGAATGGAGGTGCCGAGCGCATTCACGGCTACTCGCCGGCGGAAGCGACCGGCCAGTATTTTGGACTGTTCTATACCGAGGAGGACAAGGCGGCCGGGTTGCCGGAACATACGCTGCGGGAGGCGGCGCAAACCGGCCGGTTTGAGAGCGAAGGCTGGCGGGTGCGCCAGGACGGCGCTCGGTTCTGGGCGCATGTGATCATCGATGCGATCCACGACCAGGCGGGGCAGCTCAGCGGGTTCGCCAAGATCACCCGCGACGCGACATCGCAGCACGAGCTGGAACGAGCGCGCGAGCAGCTCGCAAAGGCGCAGCGGCTAGAGATCGTGGCCGAACTGACCGGGGGGATCGCACACGACTTCAATAACATCCTGACCGCCGTGCTCGGGTGCCTGGATCTGGTCGGGCAATCTTCGCCCGACGAGCGCATCAGGCAAATCGCCGAGAATGGGGCGGTGGCGGCGGGGCGAGGTCAACGACTGGTCTCGCAACTGCTCTCGTTCGCACGCAAGCAGGTGCTGCGACCGGAACGAACGAACGTCAACGCGCTGATCGCGACGCTGGGACCTTTGGTGGAAAAGGCACTGGGCGAAGGCATCCTGCTGACATTGGAACTGGATGCGACGATCGCAAATGTCGACGTCGACCAGTCGCAGTTCCAATCCGCCATCCTCAACCTGGTGCTGAACGCACGGGACGCGATGCGCGCAGCCGGGCAGCTCACGATCAGAACTCGACGGTTGGCTGCAGAGGAGGCCACCCGGGCGACCGAAGCGGTCGCGATCGACATCGAGGACAACGGTGCGGGAATGGACGCGGAAGTTTTCGCGCGCGCGATCGAGCCGTTCTTCACCACCAAAGAGATCGGCAAAGGCTCTGGCCTGGGTCTGAGTCAGGCGCACGGGTTTGCCGCCCAGTCAGGCGGCGAGATGTCGATCAGGAGCGCTCCAGGAGAAGGCACTCTGGTCACGCTGATGCTGCCGGCCGTCATAGGAGCATCGAGAGCGACGTCGCCGCCACGCCCTCGCGTGCTGGTGGTGGAAGACGACCCTGAGGTGCTGACGGTCGCGGTGAGTATGCTTCGCCTTCGCGAGCTCGACATCTTCGCGGCCGAGGACGCCGACCGGGCGCTGGAGACGCTGGAGCGGGAGGCGCCGATCGATGTGCTGTTCACTGACATCGTCATGCCGGGTCAGCTCGACGGCATCGAGCTGGCGGAGCAGGCGCGCAGCCAATATCCAAACCTGGAAGTCGTCCTGACGTCAGGCTATCCGCGCGAGGCCCTCAAGGACAGGCACCGGCTTGACGACACGATCGGATATCTGAGCAAGCCTTACCGTCTGCAGGCTCTTAATCTCGCGATCGATGGAGCTCTGCAGCGGCGCGGCCGGGACGAGCTTGATCGACGGGCCGGCGGGGATGGCAGCCGCGTCTGACGCCTCGACTTTGTGATTTGAGGAACGCGAAGGCGTCTCGAACGTAGGCGGCATGACCGTCATCGGAGATCAGGTTGCACTCACGAGCTTTGAAACCGCGTCCAGCCCGTCGGTTGCCCGGCATCGGGCGGATCCTTTCACTGATCGCCTTTGCTGCAGCCCTGCCATTGGGCGGGGCTCTGGCGTCCGGCCTGCCAGCTCTGGTAGAGCCGGCCACCTCGGAGCGTCACCCCGGCAAAATGATCTTTGCCGAACTGGTGACGCCGAGCGTGGCTGACGCCGAGCGGTTCTATGGTGGACTGCTGGGCTGGAAGTTTCAGGACGTGCCGGTGCAGAGCACGCGCTACGCAGCAGCGACGGTCGACGGAGAGCAAGTTGCCGGGCTGGTCGAGAAAGCGATGCCTGCGGGCGGAAGACGGCGTCCAGCTTGGCTCACATTTCTGTCGACAAGGAATGTCGATGCGACGGTCGGGCTCGCGCTGCAGCACGGGGCGAAGGTGTTGTTTGCGCCGCACGATGTCCCGGACCTTGGCCGGGAGGCGGTGATTGCCGACCCGCAAGGCGGGGTGTTCGCGGCGCTGACCTCCAGCAGCGGCGACCCCGGCGACTACCTGGCTGACGACGGAGCCTGGATCTGGAGCTCGCTGATCACCAGCGATCCCGGGAGTGCTGCCTCCTTCTACAACGCTCTGTTCGACTACCAGATCTATAACGCGACCGACTCGACAAGCGGGAAGCATCTGGTCCTCGCGTCGGAGAACTTCGCGCGGGCGAGCGTGAATTCGTATCCGGCCAATCTGCCAACTTACCGGCCTCGCTGGTTGAACTTTGTGCGGGTCGAAGATGCGAGTTCTGCGGCAAGCAGGGTGTCTGCTTTGGGTGGGCAGGTGCTGGTTCCGGCGCACGCGGACCGCGACGGTGACCCGATCGCGATCGTTGCCGACCCGCAAGGAGCGGTATTCGGGCTGATGCAATGGTCGGGCGCACAGCCGGAAGAGGGCGCGAAATGAGGATGTCTGCCCGGCGATCGTCGGTTGGCGCCCTGCTGTTCGGCTTGCTGGCGATCGTCAGCGCCGGTTGCGCTTACGACGGCGGTGGCTACGGGTATGGCGGTGGCGACTATGGGTACGGAATCGGCGCCGATTACTACGATGGCGGCGGGTTCTACAGCGGCTTCGGGCGTGGCTACAATGTCGGACCTTACGGCTACCGGGGTGGCGGCGGAGGCTTCAACCGCGGTGCCCGGGGTGGGCCGTCGATCCCGTCGGGAGCACGGGGCCATGGCGGTGGCGGCGGTCACGGCGGGGG
>CAXTSH010000039.1:4206-29900 GCA_964246925.1 uncultured Acetobacteraceae bacterium | reverse complement strand
TCCAGGCGAACGCCTCCCCGGGGGTCGGCAATCTCGCGAGATAGATCGTGGACGCCAATTCCACGCCGTCATTGTCGAAGCCGAGCGCATAGTGTGTGCCGGTGAGCCACTCGACGGCGACGAAATGAGCCGGATCGATGGTCGTCATGCCACCGACGCCGGCGCCGAAGACGGGCGCGTCGCGGTCGGGGTCGCTGCCGAGATGATGGATGAAAACCTTCTGGTCGCTGAAGCGGTCGGCCGGCCTGTCGTGCGGTCCGGGCCGTCGCAGGCGGTTGTAGAAGAAGCTGCGTCCATCGGGCAGCCAGGATGGGCTCGCGAACCGCGCGCGGTCGATGGCGTCGGGCAACATGCGGCCAGTCTCGGCGTCGACGACGTGCAGGGTGTCCTCTTCCGATCCGGAGGCCGAGATGCCGACGGCGACAAAACGTCCATTCGACGAGGGCGCGAACTGGTCGATGGAGACGTGATGGCCGCTGTCGGTTATCCGGTTCGGATCGACGAGCACGCGCTCGCTGCCGGTTTCGGCGTCACGCACGACCAGTGCCGGGAAATCGCTGCCGGCGCCGCGCCGCTCGAAGAACACCTTGCTGCCGACCGGCGTCGCGTCGGTGACCAGCGTCGTCGTGGCCGCGACCTGGTCCATGTCGCGCTTCAGTTCGAGACGGCCAGGGATGCGAGCCAGGACGCTGCGGGCGTAGTCGTTCTGCGCGCGCGCCCAGGTCGCGAGGTCCGGGCCGGGCGTTTCCATCCATCGGTAAGGATCGGTCACGCGCGTGCCGAAATAGGTGTCGGTGACGTTGTCGACGCGGGCGGCAGAAGGTGGCGTCTGTCCGCTCGCGCGGACAGCGTCGCCACGCGATGTGGCCACGGCGAGGATTACGACGACCGACAACAGGCGACTGGTGCTGATCGTCATGATCGCGCCCTCGGTTGTGCCAAGAGTCTGTCACCGCTCGCCGAACGCCGGCAGACGCCCAAAAGGAGGGGTCTGGGGCCAGCCCCAGCCAGGGGTTCGGGGGCGGAGCCCCCGATCTTCTTGCGTCCTCCGGTCCAGCGCGCCATGTGTCGCGTAGTGCACGCGCAGAGCGTGCGGGAGGGAGAACCGCCATGGGTGGCCTGAGCATCTGGCACTGGCTTGTCGTGCTCGCCGTCGTGCTTCTGCTGTTCGGTGGCAGCAGCAAGATTTCCGGGCTGATGGGCGACTTTGCCAAGGGCATCAAGTCGTTCAAGAAGAACATGGCCGACGACGAATCGATGGAGGCGCACGAGACCCGGCCGGCCGGCTCGATCGCGGCGCCGACGGTGACGTCGAGCACGGCGCCGGCGCGCGAGAGCGTGCCGCATAACGGCTGAGGCAGCCGATGAGCAGGCTGACGGTCTATGACGAGGCGTCGCCGGAGAGGGTGGTGATGCGCGCCGACGATCCGGAGCGGATTGCCGCCGAACTCTCCACGATCGGTGTCGCCTTCGAGCGGTGGCAGAGCCCGGTGGCGCTCGATCCGGACGCCGAGGCGCAGACCGTGCTGGACGCCTACCGGCCTCATCTGGACAGGCTGATGGGAACGTCCGGTGCGGGCTCGGCCGACGTGATCCGGTTGCGTCCGGGCGCGCCCGACTACTCGCCGCTGCGGGCGAAGTTCCTGGCCGAACACACGCATACGGAGGACGAGGTCCGCTTCTTCGTCCACGGCGAAGGCAGCTTCGTGCTGCATGTCGGCGGCCGCGTCTACGACGCGCATTGCACGGCCGGCGACCTGATCGCGGTGCCTGCCAACATCCCGCACTGGTTCGACGCGGGCGAGCGGCCGGACTTCACGGCACTCCGGGTGTTCACCGACAGGTCAGGCTGGGTGCCGCACTACACGGGCGACGCGATCAGCGAACGCTTTCCCGTCGCCTGAGCCGCCAGTGGCCGGGGCGGTGCTGACCGACGTGGAGGGCACCACGACTCCGGTAAGATTCGTGCACGACGTGCTGTTCCCCTACGCGCGCGCCGCACTGCCCGCGTTCGTGCGATCGCGTGGCGGCGAGCCGGAGATCGCCTCGGCACTCGATCGCGTGCGGCGGGCTCATCCAGGCCGCGAGCCGCTCGACACCCTGCTCGACTGGATGGATCGGGACAGCAAGGCGGAGCCGCTCAAAACCCTGCAGGGTCTGGTCTGGCGCGACGGCTACGGGTCGGGCCAGTTGCGGTCCGAGCTCTACCCCGACGTGGCCCCGGCGCTTCGCCGCTGGCGGCAGGCGGGGCTGCGTCTCGCGGTCTACTCCTCGGGCTCGGTCGGGGCGCAGCGCCTGATATTCGGGCATTCTCCGGCGGGCGATCTGACCGGCCTGTTCGAGGCGTTCTTCGACACCAGGGTCGGCGCCAAGCGGGAGCCGGCGAGCTACGCCGCGATCGCCTCTGCCCTGGAGTTGGCGCCGGCGGAAATCCTGTTCCTGTCGGACGTCGCCGCCGAGCTCGACGCGGCGGCGGTGTCGGGGCTGCGCACCTGCCAATTGCTGCGTCCGGACGACGGCGCGGTCGCCTCGGCGTCGCATCCGCACGCCGCCGACTTCGATCAGGTCCAGCGGATGCTGGCTTGACGGAACTGATCCACGGCTGGCGCGAGATCGACGGGACCAGGCGCGGGTCGGTTCTGGCACTGGGCAATTTCGACGGCGTGCATCTCGGCCATGCGCATCTGATCGCCGCCGCGCATGGGGCGCGGCCGGACATCCCGCTTGGCGTGCTCACCTTCGAGCCGCATCCGCGCGAGCTGTTCCGGCCCGACGACGCTCCATTCCGGCTGTCGCTGGAAGCGGAGCGGGCCGACGCGCTGTCGGCGCTCGGCGTGCGCCGCATCCACCAGATCGGGTTCGACCGCGCGTTTTCCGAACTCACCGCCGCCGAGTTCGTGGCGTTCGTGCTCGACGACGCGCTCGGCGCGCGGCATGTCGCGTGCGGGCCCGACTTCGCCTTCGGGCACCGGCGCGGCGGCGACGTGGCGTTCCTCGCCGCCGAAGCCGAGCGGCGCGGCATCGGCCTGACGGTGGTGCCACCGCTGGCGGACGCCGCCGGGCCGCTCTCCTCGACGCGGATCAGGCGGCTGCTGCTCGACGGCTATCCGGAGCGGGCCGCGCGCGAACTGGGCCGGCCGTGGTCGGTGCGCGGTATCGTGGCACATGGGGACGAGCGCGGCCGGACGATCGGCTTCCCGACCGCCAACCTGCCGCTCGGCAGGCATCTCGAGCCCGCGCGCGGGGTGTATGTCGTGCGCGTGAGGCTGCCGGACGGGCGTGCGATCGACGGCGTCGCCAATGTCGGGCGACGACCGACGGTGGCGGAAGGGCTGCAGAGCCGGCTCGAGGCCCATCTGTTCGACTTCGAGGAGGACCTTTACGGCGTCGAGCTGTCGGTCAGCCTGCTGACGTTTCTGCGCGAGGAGCGCCGGTTCGAGAGCGTGGGCGCGCTGCGCGAGCAGATCGTACACGACGCGGAGGCGGCGCGCGGCGTGCTCGCCCGCCCGTGAGCGGTCCCGTGCCGGGCGGTGAGGAAGTGCCACACCTGGGCCTCGCGACGTCACAGCTTCCGGAACAGGCCTGTGCAGCCGTAAATCCCCCAGAACTCGAACAGCGCCGGATCGAGCCCGTCCGAGACGCCCTGAAAGACCCCGTAGTCGTCATCGTCGGGGCAGGGATTGCGAGGATCGTTGTAGTCATGGAACAGGCAGAACGAGCCCGGCTCCACGATCGCCGGCAGGCGCCGGCAGGTGCTGAGCACGTGCTCGTAACGATGCGAATGGTCGATGAAGCAGAAGCGGAAGGTTCGTGCGGCGCCGATGAACGTATCGAGCGCCTGGTCGGCGGCGACGGTGAAGAAATGTGCACGCCCGGCGCCCTGGCGGCCGGCGAGGGTCGCCTGTCCGGCGCGGGTCGACGCCGGGTCAAGGTCGATCGAGACGATGGTGTTCGACAGCCCCGCCGACACCGAGGCCTCCAGCGAGATCACTGTCGACAGCCCCCGATAGGTGCCGAGCTCCAGCACGTCGCCGCCGCAGAAATAGACCAGCTCGTACAGCTTCAGCGCGTCGGCGGGCAGCAGCCAGCCCGGGATGCCGAGGTCGATCATGCCGTCGCCGCGCTCGCATCGAGCGAGGTGACGATGGCGGTTGTCGATGTAGTCGCCGCTGAACCGGTAGGTTTTTCGATAGGGCATCCGGAAGCGCTGATCGATGGACGTCTGCGGGAGCGTCAGGCGGCTGTCCGCGTGCCGGTCCAACCGGGGCGGCTGCGCGGTCCAACGTTGCGTCAATGCCTTCAGCACCGCTCTCGCCCGCCCCGCCTCGGGCCGGTTTGCCACGGGCGGCTCGTCGACGGAACCCCTCGCCATTCTTGACCCCCGGAGTGGTCGCTTCGCATAAGAGCCGCGACCGGAGTGATCCCCATGAACGAGCTAGCCTCGCCGAGCGGCAAGGACTACCGCGACACGGTGTTCCTGCCGAAGACGTCGTTCCCGATGCGCGGCGACCTGCCGAGGCGTGAACCGGCGATCCTGGCGCGCTGGGCCGAGATGGAGTTGTCCGCGCGGCTGGTCGCCGACGCCGAGGGTCGTCCACCGTTCGTGCTGCATGACGGGCCGCCCTACGCCAACGGTCATCTCCATATCGGGCACGCCCTGAACAAGGTGCACAAGGACGTCATCAACCGCGCCCAGCGGATGGCGGGCCGCGGGGTGCGTTATGTCCCCGGCTGGGACTGCCATGGGCTGCCGATCGAGTGGAAGGTCGAGGAGGAATACCGCGCCGCCGGCCGCGACAAGGATGCGGTGCCGGTGCTGCAGTTCCGCGCCGAATGCCGGGCGTATGCCGAGAAGTGGCTGGCGGTGCAGGACGCCGAGTTCCGCCGGCTCGGCATCGAGGGCGAATGGGGGGCGCGCTACGCGACGATGGATTTCGCCGCCGAGGCGGCGATTGCCGCCGAGATCGGGCGCTTCCTGCTCGACGGCAAGCTGTATCGGGGCCTGCGGCCGGTGATGTGGAGCACGGTCGAGAAGACCGCGCTCGCGGAAGCCGAGATCGAGTACCACGACCATCTCAGCACCACGATCTGGGTGCGCTTTCCGCTGCTCGGCGGACCGCTGGCCGCCACCGGCGCGTCGGTGGTGATCTGGACCACCACCCCGTGGACGATCCCCGGCAACCGGGCCGTCGCCTATGCCGGCGGCCTCGATTACGCGCTGCTGCGGGTGGACGCCGTGCATGAAGGTTCCGCAGCCAGGGTGGGCGAACGGCTGCTGGTGGCGGCAGCCCTGGCCGAGCGGGTCGCGGCGGATGCCGGCATCGCCTCGTATGTCGTCGAGCGCGTGCTGCCCGGCAGGGCTCTGGCTGGCAGTGTCGCCGCGCACCCGCTGCGCGGGCGCGGCTACGACCACGATGCGCCGTTGCTGGAGGGCGATTTCGTCACCGCCGATCAGGGCACCGGGTTCGTCCACATCGCGCCCAGCCATGGCGAGGAGGATTTCGCGCTCGGCATCGCCAACGGGCTCGAAGTGCCCGAGACGGTGGGACCGGACGGGCGCTACGCCGACTGGGTGCCGAACTGGGGGGGTCTGCACGTGTTCAAGGCGGCCGAACCGATTTGCGACCTGCTCGGAGCGGCTGGCACCCTGCTTGCGCGCGGGACGATCACCCACGCCTACCCGCATTCCTGGCGTTCGCGCGCGCCGCTGATCTACCGGGCGACGCCGCAATGGTTCATCCGCCTTGACGGACCAGCGGCGTTGCGCACGCGCGCGCTCGACGCGTTGCGGGCGGTCGACTTCGTGCCGCCGCAGAGCCGCCACCGTCTGGAGAGCATGCTCGCCGGCCGGCCCGACTGGTGCATCTCCCGGCAACGCTCCTGGGGCGTGCCGATCCCGGTGTTCGTCGAGCGCCGCACCGGCGAGGTGCTGCGCGACGCGGCCGTGATGGCGCGCATCGTCGACATCTTCCGCGACGAGGGGGCGGATGCCTGGTTCGCGTCGCCGCCGCGGCGCTTCCTCGGCGACGGGCGCGACCCCGACGATTACGACATGGTGCGCGACATCGTCGACGTCTGGTTCGAGAGCGGCTGCACGCATGCCTTCGTGCTGGAGGCGCGCGGCCTGCCCTGGCCGGCGGACGTCTATCTGGAGGGGTCCGACCAGCATCGCGGCTGGTTCCAGTCGAGCCTGCTCGAAGCGGTCGGCACACGCGGGGCGGCGCCGTTCCGAAACCTGGTGACCGACGGCTTCGCGCTCGACGAGCAGGGCCGCAAGATGAGCAAGTCGCTCGGCAACGGCGTCGCGCCGCAGCAGGTGAGCGACCAGTACGGCGCCGACATCCTGCGGCTGTGGGCGATGGCGGGCGACCTCCGCGAGGACCTTCGCATCGGGCCCGAGATCCTCCGTCAGCAGGCCGAGCTCTACCGCAGGCTGCGCAACACGCTGCGCTGGCTGCTCGGCGCGCTGGACGGGTTCGACGAGGCGGAGCGTGTCGAGTGCCACGAGATGCCGGAGCTCGAGCGCTTCGTGCTGCACCGGCTGAGCCAGGTCGGCGAGGCGGTGGCGCGCGCGATCGAGACGCACGACTGGGTCGGCGTGCTGCCGGCGATCCACGCCTTCTGTGCCGCCGACCTCTCGGCCTTCTATTTCGACATCCGCAAGGATTCGATCTACTGCGACGCCGTCTCGAGCCCGACCCGTCGCGCCGCGCGCACCGTGCTCGACCACCTGCACCGCTGCCTGACCGCCTGGCTGGCGCCGATCCTGTGCTTCACCGCCGAGGATGCCTGGACGGCGCGTTTCGGCGAGGCGGACAGCGTCCATCGCACCCGCTTCCCGCCGGTTCCGCCGGACTGGCGCGACGAGGCGCTGGCCGAACGATGGGGGCGTCTGCGGGCCGTGCGCCGCATCATCACCACGGCGCTCGAGGCGGCGCGCCAGTCGGGCCGGTTCGGCTCGTCGCTGGCCGCCAGCGTGGCACTGCCGCTGTCGGCCGACGAGGCGGCGGAGTTCGGCGACGTCGACTGGGCCGAGCTCGCGATCGTCTCGGAGGCCGCCATCGTGCTGGAGCCGGGGATCGCGTCGCTGTTCGGCGCGCAGAGCAGCGCCGTCGGTGGCCATCCTGGGCCGTCGGTGTCGCTGGCGTCCGGCAGCAAGTGCGCCCGCTGCTGGCGGGTGCTCGCCGAGGTGGGCACGGACGTCCGCCACCCGGCGCTCTGCCTGCGCTGCGTCGATGCGGTCGCGCGTGCCTAGCCTGCGACTGGCCTCTCCGGTCGCGTCGCTGGCACCCTTCGGCCTGGCGGTCGCGGTGCTGGTGCTCGTCGCCGACCAGCTCTCGAAATGGTGGGTGATCGCGCGGCTCGGCCTGCCGCTGCTGGGCGACGTCCCGCTGGCGCCGGGGCTCGATTTCACCTGGGTCAACAATCATGGGGTGACGTTCGGCCTGCTGCAGACCGCGTCGGGCGCCGGTCATCTCACGCTCGGCCTTCTGCAACTCGCGATCACGCTGCTGCTGGTCGGCTGGATGCATCGTGCCGACCGCCGGCTGGTGGCCGCCTCGCTCGGCCTGATCGTCGGCGGGGCGACGGGCAACATCGTCGATCGGCTCCGCTACGGGTACGTCGTCGACTTCATCCGTGCCCACGCGTTGGGATACTCGTGGTATGTCTTCAATCTTGCCGATTCCTGCATTGTCTGCGGGATCGGCGTCCTGCTGATCGACGGCGCCTTCGCGCGACGAAGCTGACGACCGAGGGGACCACGATGGCGGCAAACCGGGCTCACGCGCGCCTGCTCCTGGTGGCAGGATTGCTGCCGCTCGCCGGTTGCGGCGACTATCTCGCCAAGTCGTTCGGCTTCACCCGCAGCACACCCAACGAGTTCACCGTCACCACGCGCGCGCCCCTGGTGTTGCCGCCCAACGACGCCCTGCCGTTGCCCGAGCCGGGTGCGGCACGGCCGCAGGAGCAGAGTGCGCGCACGGAGGCGCTCGAGACGATCGCGCCTGATGTCGCACTCCGCGGCGAGGGTGGGGCCCCGACGCCGGGACAGGACGCGCTGCTCGCCGAGGCTGCGCGGGCGGCGTCCGCTCCCCGGCCGAGAGGCGGCGAGCTGCGCGATCGGAGCGGCAGCATCGTCGACGGCCTGTTGTTCTGGCAGAGCCATCCGGCCGGCGCGGTGGTCGACGCAGAGGCCGAAAGCCGCCGCCTCGCCGAGGCGGCGGCCCAGGGCAGTGCGCCGACGGCAGGTGCCACACCCATCGTCGCGCGCTGAGCCTGGCATGCAGGGCGCGCCGCTCGCCGCCGCGCCGCCGATCACCCGGCTGCCGGCGCTGCTGGTCGACCAGATCGCCGCCGGCGAGGTGATCGAGCGGCCGGCCGCAGCGGTCAAGGAACTGGTCGAGAACGCGATCGACGCCGGCGCGCGACGGATCGCGATCGAGCTCACCGGCGGCGGGATCGAGCGGATCGTGGTGACCGACGACGGCAGCGGCATGGCACCGGACGATCTATGCCTCGCCGTCGAGCGGCACTGCACGTCCAAGCTGGCGTCCTGCGATCTTGGCCGGATCGCGACACTCGGGTTTCGCGGCGAGGCGCTACCCTCGATCGGCGCCTGTGCCCGGCTGGCCGTGACCTCCCGCGCACGCGCCTCCGGACAGGCGTGGCGGCTGACGGTCGATGGCGGCCTCCCCGACGGCCCGGCGCCCAGCGCCGGCCCGCCAGGCACCCAGGTGGGGGGCGCGGATCTGTTCTTCGCCCCCCCGGCGCGGCGGAAGTTCCTCAAGGGTCCGCGCGTGGAAGCCGACCATGCGGAGGCGGCGATCCGTCGCCTGGCGATGGCGCACCCGCACATCGCATTCTGCCTGACGATCGACGGTCGAGCGGCACTCGACCAGCCGGCCGAACATCGCGAGAGCCGCGTGCGGGCCTTGCTCGGATCGCAGGCGGAGAGCGGCCTGCTCGCGGTTTCGCATACGCGCGACGCGCTGGCGATCGAGGGCTTCGCGCTCGGTGCGGGCGCGAGCCGCTCGACCGCCGCCGCCCAGTTCCTGGTCGTCAACGGCCGCCCGGTCACCGACCCGGTGCTGCGCACCGCGGTGCGGGTCGCCTATCGCGCGGTGATCGAGCACGGACGTTTCCCCGCCGTTGCCCTGTTCCTGTCGGTGCCGCCCGACCAGCTCGACGTCAACGTCCATCCGGCGAAGACCGAGCTGCGCTTCCGCGACGCCGACGCGGTGCGCGCCCTGGTGATCGGCGGTCTTGGCCGCGCGCTCGGCACCGGCGCCGGTGCCGGCGGCCGGATTCTCTCGTTTCCGCGCCGGCCGCCGCTGTCGCTCGCGCCGCAGCGCGCCACCGGTTTTGCCGACGCGCCGCTGCCGCTCGGGCAACCTTCGGCCAGGGTGCTGCCCGTGCCCGCTTCGCCGCCGCCGCACCCGCTCGGCGCGCCGGTGGCGCAGATCTTCGACACCTACATCCTCGCCGTCGACGCCGGCGGCAGCCTGGTGCTGATCGACCAGCACGCCGCGCACGAGCGCCTCACCCACGAAGCGCTCCGCGCCCAGGCGGAGGCCGGCGGGATACGCGCCCAGAGCCTGCTGCTGCCCGAAGTGGTCGAACTGGCACCCGCTCTCGTGCAGGTGCTTCTCGACCGGTCGGGCGTGCTCGCCCGCCTTGGCATCGCGATCGAGCCGTTCGGCCCAGGTGCGGTTCTGGTCCGTGCGCTGCCCGCCGCCCTCGGGCAGACGCAGGCCGGACCATTGCTGCGCGACATGGCCGACGAGTTCGCCGACTGCGGGGAGATGACCGCGCTCGATGACCGGCTGGACGCCGCACTCGCCCGCTTGGCCTG
This sequence comes from uncultured Acetobacteraceae bacterium, assembly GCA_964246925.1. Classification (GTDB taxonomy): domain Bacteria; phylum Pseudomonadota; class Alphaproteobacteria; order Acetobacterales; family Acetobacteraceae; genus CAXTPV01. The sequence continues at coordinate 20,047 of CAXTSH010000039.1, read as the reverse complement.
TCATGGCAGCATACGGGCCGGCCGCCGCCTGAACGAGGCCGAGATGTCGGCGCTGCTGCGCGCGATGGAGGCGACACCGCGGGCTGCGACCTGCAGCCACGGCCGCCCCACCGTTCTCAGGCTCGCGCGCCAGGATCTGGAGCGGCTGTTCGGGCGCCGGTAGAGGGCCTCGCGTTCCGCTTCGGGGCGACAGCAGCACGGACAACGGCCTTGAGAGTGGGATGTTCAAAGCGGCCGTGTCGACCCGCGCTCGATGAACCTCGCGGGGTGCGTGACGGTCCTGGACTGACCTTGCTCGCGGCCGGCAAGCCGATCGAACAGCCACGTCGCGGCGTTCAGACCCATGGCGTCGACCGGTTGTGCCGCGACCGTCAGGCGCGGGGAGAAGACGTCCGACCAGGCGAAATCATCGATTGCGGCGAGCGACACGTCGTCGGGGCAGCAGAGGTGTCGCTGCGACAAAGCCTTCATGATGCCGATCGTTGTGTGGTTGCTGGTCGATACCAGCGCCGTTGGTGGGGTGTGGTGATCGAGCAGCGCGAGCGTCGCCTGACAGGCGGGGCCGGGTTGGAATGCGCCCGTGACGACGAGGGCCTCGTCGATCTGCTGCTGCCGACGCATGAAGGCCGATCGGTAGCCGTCCGTCCGTTCACGGGCCAACTCTATATCCAACGGTCCGCAGACGATGCCGATCCGCCGATGGCCGAGTGCCAGAAGATGTTCCGTGAGCACCTCGACGGCAGACCGGTTGTCGAGGAGAACCGCATCGCAGTCGAACCCGGAGATGCGCCGGTCGAGAAGCACGGCCGGGGTCGAGATCGCGCGTCGCAGGCGATCGGCCTGGACGGCCGACTGAGCCCGCGGAACGAAGATCAGGCCGTCGATCCGCTGACGCTTGAGCAGTTCGAGCTGCCGTAGCTCCTTGTCCGGATCGTCCGACGTGATGCAGAGCGTGAGCAGGAAGCCGGCGCGGTCGCTCGCGTCTTCAATCGCGTGGGCCAGGCCGGAGAAGTGCGGGTTGGTGATATCGGGAACGACCAGGCCGATCACGCCGGTGCGTCCGAGTTTGAGGCTGCGGGCGACCGCATGCGGCACGTAGCCCAGATCGTCAATCGCGCTGAGCACACGGCGGCGAAGCTCATCGCTGACCGGGGCCGAGTCGTTGATGACGGACGAGACGAGACCGACCGATACGCGGGCGCGGGCGGCAACATCACGAAGAGTTGGCAAGCAGCGGACCCCTGTCGGTCTCGACCATCGGGAGGTTATATGAAACGTTTCAGAGCGACAAACGGGCGCTGAAGGCTTCGCCAGAGAGCCGGCCGGAGGATAGGGATGGACCAACAGGCAGCCGCGCGACCCGCCACCGCGACGGTCACCCGGCGGGGTCTTCTGGCGGTGTCCGCAGGCCTGCTCGCGGCACCGTCGGTCGCACGCGCGAAGGCAAGCGGTCCGCTGCAGTTCTGGCAGTTCTACGCCCCTGGCGGACCCGTCGCGGCGCAGGCTGCCTGGTTCGAGGATCTTGTTCGGGACTGGAACGCCGCCAACGACCCGAAGATCACGCTGCAATACGTGCCGACGGATCAGTACATGAACGGGTCCAAGCTGCTGACTTCGTTCGCGTCGGGCAGCGGACCCGACCTGTTCCTGATCAGTGCTGGCGACTTCCTGCGCTACTACAATGGTGGCGTGCTGCTCGACCTGAGTGGATTCATCGACCAGGCAAGCCAGAAGGACTTTCCGCCCAGCGTGACCGCGCCCCGCGTTGTGGACGGGAAGCTGTTCGCGGTCCCGATGGAAGTCGAGCCGCTGGCGATGTACTACAGCGTGGACGCGTTCGACAAAGCCAAGCTGAACGAGAACGACGTCCCGAAGACGTGGGACGAGTTGCTGGAGACGGCCAAGAAGCTCACCAGCTCGAAACGCTACGGCGTGCTGTTCGAGACCACGCCGGGATACTACCAGAACTTCACCTGGTATCCGTTCATGTGGCAGGGCGGCGGGAACATCGTGGGCCCGAACGGCAAGAGCAGCTTCGACACGCCGGGTGCCGCGGCAGGGCTGAAGTTCTGGCGCGACAGCGTGGCAGCGGGGGTGGCGCCGCGCAAGACGCTCGGCGGCGGCGCGTGGGACATCGTGCCCAATCTCGCCTCCGGCTTCTGTGCGATACAGAACTGCGGCAGCTGGGGCATCAGCGCGCTGCGGAGCGGTGCCAAGGATTTCCGCTACGGCGTATTCCGCCTGCCGGTTCCTCCTGGCGGCCACTATACGACGATCGGCGGTGGTTGGGCGTTCGCGGCGAACTCGCGTGGCCGCGATCCGGAGTCGGCGGGCCGTTTCTGTGCCTGGGCGCTCGCGTCCGCCAAGCCGGAATCGCTCAAGCACGTCGTCGATTGGTGTACCGTCGCCAAGAGCGACATGCCGCCGCGGCTGTCGGCCTTCGGCGTCGAGGCCTACGAGCAGGGTCTCCTGAAGGTGTTCAAGGACCAGATCTATCCCGGCACGCGCGCCGAGCCGCGCGTACCGCCGCCGGTCTACAAGGCGATTTCGGATGCGATCCAGGCCTGCCAACTGAACGGTCAGGATCCCGGCACGCAGGCCAGGCAGGCGTCCGAGCAGATCGACGACTTTCTCTCGACCTACACAGGGGCAAGTATCGTTTGACGGGCATCGCCGCCGACCGGCCGTTTGCGCTGACGGGCGAGTCCGTTCGATGGACGCTGAAGCGTCGCGAGCGCGTGGCCGGTCTCCTGTTCGTGCTGCCCGATCTGGCGGGTCTCTCGCTGTTCGCCGGCTTGCCGATGATCGTCTCGCTGGTGCTCGGCCTGTTCACCGTGAGCGGCTTCGGCGGCTACCATTTCGTGGGCTTGGCAAACTACAGGCGGATGCTGCACGACCGGCTCTTCCTCGAGAGCCTGCGAACGACCGGCCTCTATGTCGTGCTGCTGGTGCCCAGCCTCTATTTGAGCGGCCTCGGGCTGGCGTTGCTGGTGCAGCGGCCATCGAGAATGGCCGGCCTGCTGCGGGTGATGTTCTTCATGCCGCAGATGGTCAGCCTCGTCGTCGTGGCGATCATCTGGCAGGTGCTGCTGGTCGACAAGATCGGCGTGGTCAGCCGGTTGCTGGCGTTGTCCGGTGTGGGCGGCGTGTCCTGGCTCGGCGACCCGAGGGTGGCGCTGGCGACGCTGGTCCTGGTCAGCGTGTGGTTCCTGATGGGGTTCTACATGCTGATCTTCCTGGGCGGCCTGCAGGACATCCCGCGCGACATCTACGAGGCGGCGCGCATGGACGGCGCCCGATGGACCGGCACGCTGTTCTTCATCACGCTGCCGCTGCTCAAGCCGACGAGCCTGTTCGTGGTGATGGTGTCGGTGGTGGCGGCGGTCGCAGGCGCGCAGGCCTTCGACCTCGTCTACGTGATGACCAAGGGCGGGCCGGCGAACTCCACGTCTCTGGTGATCTACTACATCTACGAGCAGGCGTTCCAGTTCAACGAGTTCGGCTATGCGAGTGCGATGGCGACCGCGCTCGTCGTCGTGCTGATGCTGTTCACGTTCGTCCTGTTTGCGCTCACGAAGGGCGGACGCTTCGAGCATGGCTGACGCAGGGGCGATGCCTGCGTCCGGCAGGGCGGTCGCCAACGCCTGGTCGATGGTCGGCCTGTTGCTCGGCGTGCTCACGGTCGCGCCGATCGCCTGGATGTTTCTCGCCGCGTGCAAGCCCGCGTCTGACGTGTTCTCGCTCTCGGTGGACCCGTCCCGTCTGACGCTGGGTAACTTCCTCTACGTCTTCACAAAGGTCGCCTTTCTGCGATTTCTGCTCAACACCTTCTTCGTCGCGACGACGGTGACTGTCGTGGCGTTGCTGCTGCATTCGATGGCCGGATACGCGCTGTCGCGACTGCGCTTTCCTGGCCGGGAAACGATCTTTCTTGGAATGTTCTCGACCTTCCTGGTGTCGCTGCCGGTGATCATCGTGCCGCTGTTCATCGTCGTGAAGACGCTCGGGCTGCTGAACAGCTATGCCGGGCTGATCATCCCCTCGATCTTCAACGCGTTCGGGATCTTTTTGCTGCGGCAATATTACCTTTCGGTGCCGCGTGAGCTTGAGGAGGCGGCGCTGATGGACGGCGCCGGCTTCTGGCGGATCTATATCAGCCTGATCCTGCCGCTGAGCCGGCCGATCCTGGCCGCGCTGGCGATCCTGTTCTTTCTTGCCAACTGGAACGCGTTCCTGTGGCCCCTGACGATCACGAGCGACACCGATCTCTGGGTGGTGCAAGTCGCGATCGTCAATCTTCAGGGGCAATATTCGGGATCGTGGAACTACGTTCTGGCGGCCTCGTCGGTGGTGACCCTGCCGACGACCGTGCTGTTCCTGATCTTCCAGAGGCAGATCATTGAATCGGTCAAGACGAGCGGCCTCAAATAGGAGGCGTGAGCCGTCGAGAGCAGGAGGTGTCGACTTGACCAGCGAGTTCTCTGGCCTGGGGTGCGGGCTTGGCAATCTGTTCCGGATGTCGAGCGCGGTGACACGGTCGATCTCGCCCGAGAATCCAAGCGGCAGGAAGGGCGCCGGCGGCATGGCGACCGAGGGTACTGGCGCCGTGCACGCCCGCGATCTCGGACGGGGCTGGAAGGTCTCGCCGTCGATACGGATCGAATCGAGCGAGACGCACGTCCTGGCCGAGATCGAGGGCGAAGGTGCGATCCAGCAGATCTGGATCACGACCGCGAACGTGCAGTGGCGCGACCTGATCCTGCGGATTTACTGGGACGGGCAGGAGCATCCTTCCGTGGAGGCGCCGATCGGAGACTTCTTTGCGTGCGGCTGGAACAAGTATGCGCAGGTCTCCTCGATCGCGGTCTGCGTCAACCCGGGCCGCGCGTTCAACTGCTACTGGGAGATGCCGTTCCGGCGACGCGCTCGGATCACGCTCGAGAACCGCTCGCCCGACGACCATGCCATCGTCTACTACCAGGTCAACTATGTGTTGACCGAGGTTCCGGCCGATGCCGCCTACTTTCATGCACAGTTCCGCCGGAGCAACCCGCTGCCGGTCATGCAGGATTACACCATCGTCGACGGCGTGGCGGGCGCGGGACAGTTCGTCGGCACCTACATGGCGTGGGGAGTGAACAACGGCGGCTGGTGGGGCGAGGGCGAGATCAAGTTCTTTCTCGATGGCGACGAGGAGTTCCCGACGATCTGCGGCACCGGAACTGAGGATTACTTCTGCGGCGCCTACAATTTCGACTCCGGCACGGCGGATGCCGAGCTGCCTCGAGCGTATGTCGCGTTCACCACACCCTATTCAGGGTTGCCGCAGATCATCCGGCCCGACGGGACCTACCAATCGCAACAGCGGTTCGGCATGTATCGCTGGCACATCAACGACCCGATACGTTTCACCAGCGACCTTCGCGTGACCATCCAGGCGCTCGGCTGGAGGACGGAGCGCGAGAACCGGCGCTACCTTCCGCTGCAGGACGATATCGCATCGGTCGCGTTCTGGTATCAGACCCTGCCCACCAGGCGGTTTGCGGACCTGCCGGATCGGGACTACCTCGAAATCGTTTGAGCGGATCTGGGGGCTTCACGCCGAAGGCGTGCTGACGCACGACGGCTCCAGCGGGGTCCAGTGGTGGAATCCCTCGCCTTCTACCGCCGCGCCGGAATGACCGGCAGCGGCTCGATCGGTCCCACCACGAAGAGGTACATCGCCGCTCCCACCAGGCAAAGCCCACCGGCGGTCGCGAGCGGGATGATGAACGATCCGTGGGTGATGGTCAGCATGACGCCGGTGAAGCTCGTGGTGACGACGCCGGCGATGTTGGAGGCAAAATTCTGGATGCCGCCGATGGACGCCACCTGCGCGCTCGTCGGCGCCACGTCGCCCGGCAGCGACCAGATGCTCGCCGCCGTGAAGGCGAGCGACGCGTAGGCCAGTCCGAACAGGCCGAGCGCCATCCAGGCCGCCGGCACGATGGCGGCCAGCGTGATGGAGGAGGAGAGCAGCATCCCGCCGACCAGGCAGGTCTTGCGTGCCGCGGTCAGGCTCCAGCCGCGCCGGTAGAGCCAGTCCGACGTGATGCCGCCCAGCCATCCGCCGGGGATCGCGATCAGGCCGGGGATCAGGCCGAGGACGCCGAACTGTTTGAGCGAGAAATGCCGCGCCGACATCAGGTAGGTCGGGAACCAGGTGATGAAGAAGTAGATCGTGAAGTTCAGGCAGAAGAAGCCGATCATCATGCCCCAGATGGTCCGGTAGCGGAACAGCGACGACCAGCGCATCGGAGGCTCGCCCGTGCGCGGCGCGGCCCGGCTCTGCTCCATCTCGCGGAGCGCCTCGGTGGTCACGTCGGGGTGGTCTTCGGGCTTGCTGTAGATGATGAGCCAGACGCCCGCCCAGACGAAGCCGAGCATCCCGGTCACCACGAACGAGGCGCGCCAGCCGAAGCTCCCGATCAGCCAGGCGCAGAGCGGGATTGCGACGAGGTTGCCGACGCGCGAGCCGGAATCGAAGATCGACGAGGCGAAGCCGCGTTCGTGCGGCGGGAACCAGCGCGAGACGACGCGGGCCGAGGACGGGTAGCCGCCGGCCTCGCCGGCGCCGAGCAGCAGGCGGAAGCCGAACAGGGCGGCGGCCGAATGGGCGACCGCGGTGAGTGCGGTGAACAGCGACCACCAGCAGACGGCGATCGGAAACATGAATTTGGCACCGTAGCGGTCGACCAGCCAGCCCGCGGGGAGCTGCATGATCGCGTAGGTCCAGAAGAAGGATCCGAGCAGCAGGCCCATGGTGGTGTTGTCGACGTGCAGCGCCGCCTTGATGCTCGGCGCGGCGACGGCGAGGTTGGCGCGGTCGGTGTAGTTGATGGCCAGCGCCGCGAAGCAGAGACCGACCATCAGCCAGCGCGCGGGCGGCATCAGGGTGTGCCGCCTTGCGGTCAGCGGCTGCGTGGTGGCGGTAGGCATCGTGACGTCTCCCTGAACTTCGTGGCGCGCCGGGTGTTGCCGGAATGGAGGCGCGCAATGGTCCTGTCCAGGCAGAACGCCGAAAGCCTGTCGGAGGTCTCGACGGCGACGATCACGACGGTGTTGCTCAAGCACGGGCTGCGACGCGTCTGGATGCGTGGCACGCGGCCGTTATCGCCGGGCCCCCGGCGGGTGGTAGGACCCGCGTTCACGCTGCGGTTCGTGCCGGCGCGCGAGGATCTGGCGACGCCCGAATCCTGGGCGTCGCCGCAGTCGACGCGGGCGGCGATCGAGGCGATGCCGGAGGGCTGCGTCGCGGTGGTTGATGCGATGGGTGTCACGGACGCCGGCATTTTTGGCGACATCCTGTGCGCGCGGATGCGCAGGCGCGGCGTCGGCGGGCTGGTGACGGACGGCGCCGTGCGCGACGCCGAGGGCGTGTCGGCGACCGGGTTGCCGGTCTGGTGCGCCGGGGTCGCGGCGCCGCCGTCGGTGGCCGGGCTGACGTTCGCCGGCTGGCAGCAGCCGGTCGGCTGCGGCGGTGTCGCAGTGATGCCGGACGACGTGGTCGTCGCCGATGGTGACGGTGCGGTGGTGATCCCCGCCGCGCTGGTGGCAAGCGTGGCTGAGGCGGGTCGGGAACAGGAGCGGCGGGAGGCCTGGACGATGCGCGAAGTCGAGGCCGGTGCGGCGCTCCCGGGTCTTTATCCGATGAACGCAGAGACCGAAGCGCGCTACCGCCGATCGACGCCGTGAGCGGGCTTCGCGGCGGTCTGACGGCGTACGGGGACGCGGCTTTCTCGCTGTTCCTGCGCCGCGCGTTCATCAAGGCGGCCGGCTACACCGATGCGGCGCTCGATCGGCCCATCGTCGGCATCACGAACACCGCCAGCGACTTCAACCCGTGCCACGGCGGCGTGCCCGACCTCCTCGAGGCGGCCAGGCGCGGCGTGATGCTGGCGGGCGGCCTGCCGATGGTCTTTCCGGTGATCTCGATCGGAGAATCGTTCGCGAGCCCGACCAGCATGTTCCTGCGCAACCTGATGGCGATGGATGTCGAGGAGATGGTCCGCGCGCAGCCGATGGATGCGGTGATCCTGGTGGGTGGCTGCGACAAGACGCTGCCGGCGCTGCTGATGGGGGCGGCCTCCGCCGACCGGCCGGCGGTGGTGCTGCCGACCGGGCCGATGCTGGTCGGGCATCATGCGGGCGACGTGCTCGGTGCGTGCACCGATTGCCGGCGGCTCTGGGCGGAGTTCCGGGCCGGACGGCTGGACCAGGACGGGATCGACCAGGTCAACGCCCGTCTGGCGCCGACGCGCGGCACCTGCATGGTGATGGGCACCGCGTCCACCGTCGCCTGCATGGTCGAGGCTGCGGGCATGGCGCTGCCGGGGGCGGCGACGGCGCCGGCGACCCATGCCGACCGGATCCGGATCGCCGAGGCGAGCGGCGCACTGGCAACGCGGATGGCGCGCGACGGCGGTCCGCGCCCATCGGACATCATCACGGCTCCGGCGCTGCGCAACGCGCTGACGGTGCTGCAGGCGATCGGCGGTTCGACCAACGCGCTGATCCACTTCACCGCGATCGCTGGCCGGCTCGGGTTGCGCGTGGACCGCGACGCGTTCGACGCGATCGGCCGCGCGGTGCCGGTGCTGGTCGATCTGAAGCCCACGGGCGCGCATTACATGGAGCATCTGCACCATGCGGGCGGTGTGCCGCGCCTGCTGCGGGCACTCGCGGGCGAGCTCGATATGACGGCGTCGACCGTGAGCGGGGCGACGCTGCAGGCGATTGCGGACGCGGCCGAACTGGTGCCTGGACAGGAGGTGATCCGCGAAGCGGACGCGCCGATCGCGCGCGGCGGCGGCCTCGCGGTGCTGCAGGGCGGCCTGGCACCGGACGGCGCGTTGATCAAGCGGTCCGCCGCCACCCCGGCCCTGCTCCGCCACGAGGGGCGGGCGATCGTGTTCGACGGTCTGGCGGACATGGCGGCGCGGCTTGACGATCCCGGTCTGGACGTCACGGCGGACGACGTGCTGGTGCTGCGAAACGCCGGTCCGGTCGGGGGTCCAGGCATGCCGGAAGCCGGCTACATCCCGATTCCGCGCAAGCTCGCCGCCGCCGGTGTCAAGGACATGGTGCGTGTTTCGGACGCGCGCATGAGCGGGACCGCGTTCGGGACCGTCGTGCTCCATGTGGCGCCGGAGGCGGCGATCGGCGGACCGCTCGCCTTCGTCGAGACCGGCGACCGGATCCGGCTCGACGTCGACGCGCGCCGGATCGAGCACCTGGTCGACCCCGAGCTGCTCGCTGCACGGCGGGGCGCTTGGCGGCCGCCGGCCGCACCGCCCGGCGCCGAACGCGGCTACGCGCGTCTGTTCCGCGCACATGTCACGCAGGCCGATCGAGGGTGCGATTTCGATTTCTGCGAGAGGAGGTCCTGATGCTCACCGCTTTGGCGTCGGGCGTGTTCGCGATCGCGCCGACGCCGTTCGATCCCGACGGACGCATCGACGAGGCCTCGATCGATCGGATGACGGAGTTCTACGCCGAGGCCGGGTGCGACGGGATCACGGTGCTCGGCGTGATGGGCGAGGCGCCGAAGCTCGACGCCGGCGAGGCGATCGCGGTGGCGACGCGCGTGTTACGGCGGACGGCGTTGCCGGTCGTGGTCGGGGTTTCGTCGGGAGGGTTTGCCGCCATGCGCGGGCTGTCGCGGGCGGTGCTCGACGCGGGCGCCGCCGGTGTGATGGTCGCACCGCCCTCGTCGCTGCGCACCGACGAGCAGATCCTCACCTATTACGCGCAGGCGGTCGAGGCCGCCGGTGCGGACGCACCGTTCGTGGTGCAGGACTATCCGTTGGCGACGGGTGTCGTGATGACGGCCGACATCATCCGGCGGATCGTGGCGGCGAACCCGTCGGTGGTGATGCTCAAGCATGAGGACTGGCCGGGGCTCGAGAAGATTTCCGCGCTGCGCGGATACCAGCGCGAGGGCGCGATGCGGCCGATCTCGATCCTGTGCGGCAATGGAGGCCTGTTCCTCGACTTCGAATGCGAACGTGGCGCCGACGGCGCGATGACCGGCTACGCGTTCCCCGACATGCTGGTCGAGCTGGTCAGGCTGACGGCCCAGGGAAGCAGGGAGGCGGCGCACGACCTGTTCGACGCGCACCTGCCGCTGTTGCGCTATGAGCAGCAGCCGGGCATCGGTCTGGCGGTGCGCAAGCACGTGCTTGCGCGGCGCGGCGCCATCGCGCACGAGACGCAACGGCTGCCGCGAGCGTCGCTGAGTGCGACTGCGCGAGCCGAGATCGATTTCCTGCTCGCGCGTCTGGCGCGCCGCGACCCGCGCGCGGCCTGCTGAGGAGGGTTCAATGGATCTGGGGATCGATGGAAGGGTGGCGCTCGTGCTCGGTGCGAGCGGCGGCATCGGGCGGGCGGTGGCCATCGCACTCGCGTCCGAAGGGGCCAGGGTCGCGCTCGGCGCCCGGCGGGACGACCAGCTCGCCGCGGTCGCCGCAACGATCGAACGCCAGGGCGGCAGCGCCCTCGCGCTGCACTGGGACCTGGCCGCGCATGACGCGATCGAGGGCCATGTCGGGCGGATCGAGGCGGCACTCGGGCCGGTCGACATCCTGGTCAACAACACCGGCGGGCCGCCGGCGAGCCCGGCCGCCGGCCAGTCGCCCGACCTGTGGCGGTCGCAGTTCGAAGTGATGGTGCTGTCGCTGATCGCGATCACCGACCGGGTCGTGCCTGGCATGCGGCAGCGCGGCTGGGGCCGCGTCATCACGTCGACATCGTCGGGCGCGATCTCGCCTCTGCCGGATCTCGCGATCTCCAATGCGCTGCGTGCGTCGCTGCACGGCTGGTCGAAGACGCTGGCGCGCGAGGTCGCGGGCGACGGCGTGACGGTCAACGTCGTCGTGCCGGGACGCATCGACACCGATCGTGTCCACACCCTCGACGCGGGTCGGGCGCAACGCGAGGGCAGGACGCCGGCCGACGTTGCGGCGGCGAGCGCGGCGAGCATACCCGCAGGCCGTTACGGCACCGTGGAAGAATATGCCAGCGTCGTTTCGTTCCTCGCGAGCGCGCGTGCGTCCTACGTCACCGGCTCCGTGATCCGGGTTGATGGCGGCCTGATCCCGAGCGTCTGACGCTCATGCCAAGTGAGCAGTCCTGATCGGACTGCCTCGCCGGCGAGAGGCGTCACTCGGTCGATGCCTCTCCATTCGGTTTGCCGACAAATTTCGCCACTGCCGCCAAACGGGGCTCTGCCGCAGAAGAAGCGAAATATCGTGGAGCTTCGACATGCTCAGCATGACGTTTGGACAACGGACCGCCGCGGCACTGACGGCGCTGCTTCTGATCGGCGGCGCACCCGGGAGCCGAGCCCAATCGCCTTCCTCGACCGAACTCGCCTCGGCGCTGGACAGCACCTCGTCGCTCGATCCGTACGAGACCGCACTGGCCTACGTATCGACGTTCTATCCCCTATGGTTCACCTACTATCAGTCGCTCCTTGCGGTACCGGACCAGTTGATCGGACCGTTGAAGGTGACGCCGGCCTATCAGGTGGTCGTCGCGATCAACGTGGATACCCTCTATGCCAGTTCGTTTCTGGACCTGTCGGAGCAGCCGGCGATCCTGACGATCCCGCCCACGGACGTGACCTACTCGGCGCTCACCCTCGATCCTTACGGCGACATCTTTGCAGCCCTGCCGCAACCCGCTTCCGCCGGGACCTACGCCCTCATCGGACCGCAGGGTTACTCCGGGTCACTGCCGCCTGGCGCAATCCCGATCAGCATGCCGGTCGATCACCCGACGATCATCTTCCGCGCCGACAAATACTCGGCCAGTCAAGTCGATCAGACGTCGGAGGCGAACAGTTTCCGCCTCGCACTGAAGATACAGAACCTCTCGGGTTACGTGGCCGATCCGGCGGGCGGTGGCACGGAGCTGTTCCGTCAGCCGCTGTTTGCGTTTCCGTTCAAGAGCATCGCTGATGGTCTTGTCGCGCTCGATCCGATCACGTTTCTCAAGACGCTGGCGGTCGCGGTACAAAGTGGGCGGACCCCTCCAAAAACGGCGGCGGACGCCGCCTTGGCCGCGCACATGAACGCTCTCCTCGCCTCCGGTGTCTCGCGCTCCGCTCTGGCCGCCGGAACGCAGGCCGCCCACACACTGATCCTTGACAGCTATCTCGACCATACGGACGCGGCCAACTGGATCACGTTCACCAATATCGGCCACTGGACCGCCGAGGAAATACTCGACCGGGCGTCGATCACGGAGTTCCTGCAATACGGCAACGATCGCAGCGCTGCCGGCTACTACCACGTCTTCCGGGACGGTTCGGGCCGACCGCTGGATGGCAGCGTCACCGGGCAGTACACGATGACTTTCCCCGCCGGCAGCATCCCCTCGGTCAAACGGTTCTGGTCGATAACCGCCTACACGCCGCAGGCGATCGAACTCGTTCCCAATCCGCTGGCGAAATACGATGTCGCGAGCTACACGCCCGGTCTTCAATTCAGTGCCGACGGCTCGCTGACGCTTTACTTCGGTGTCACGCAGCCCGCCGGAGTGCCCGTGGCGAATTACCTGCCGATCCCGCCGCGCGGCTTCAACCTGATGCTGCGCTTCTACGGACCGACGCCGGGCGGATCGGTGGACAACAACACCTACACGCCGCCACCCATCGTGGCCCGGGACTAGGATCACACGTCTTCCTTGCCGGTGGTCAGAGCGGGCTCCAGGGCGGAACGGAGGCCGCCGCGATCCAGCCCTGCCGTTGCGCGAAGACGCCGATATTGTGGGCGAGACGCTCGCCGAAGCGGGCGCCCTCGCGGGCGACCGGTGAGCGCCGTGCCTCGCCCGCCACACCGGTTGCGGCGGAAACCGCTTGGAGGCCCGGACCCGCGTCGCCAAGCGCGCCGCCGGCGCCGGCGGCCATGCCGGGCTTGCGGCCGCTGTCGGACTTGCCGTCATAGGTCTGCAGGAGAACCGGTCGTCCGTCGGCCATGACGTAGAGCATCTCGGCTTGAGCGGTGACGATGCTCTTGCCCGCGCCGAAGCCGATCGCCAGGCGGCGGGTGCGGTTGCCCTCATCGATCCTGTTGATCTGGCCTTGCACGAGCAGGTCACCGGGCCGTGGGGCGGCATCGGCCGGTCCGGCCGGCAGTCCTGCGCGGGCGAGCTGCTCGATCAGGGCATCGGCAACCGCGACCTGGACGTCGTGCGCGATGGCTGATTGCGCGGCGAGCGGATCCCCGCCGGAAACCTCGCGCTGGAGCCGTGCCCCGATGCCCTGATCCTGACGGACGGCATCGGGATCGACGGCGAAGTCGGCAACCAGCACGCGGGCGGGACGCGGCAGCGCGAGATCGGGGGGCGCCTCGGCACTTCCCGTCGACGTGACCTGCGTGGCGCAGGCGGAGGCGAGCAGGAAGACCAGAGGCGCCGCGCGCAACGGAAAGCGAGCATGGCGCATCGAGCAGATCCTCTCCATTCTCGCGACCTATGCGCTTCATGACGGCCTGGGTGCACTGGCAAAAATTGAATAGCATGACGTAACGGGGGAACGCCGTTGTCGAGAGTGGCTTGCCGCCTAGCGCCGTCGCCTGCTGGCTCCTCGGCGCCTCGCCTGTCGGACCCGGCGTCCGACGCCGAACTTGCCGTGCTGATCGGGGATCCGCAGCTTGCGGCCGCCGTAAGCCGTCTGATCGACGTGCTGATCAGGACGTACGATGGCAATCGGTTGCTCAATCAATTGCTGTGCGACCGCGGCCGTGTGGTGTTCGGGTATGTCGTCTGCTACCTCGCCGTGAGCCCGACATCGGGTTCAGCCGGCGTCACTCTAGGAGCAGTGCAGGCGATATGCCGCTTGACCGGCCTCTGCAGCGCCGGTCGGGCCGCGGCGATGCTGGCGGCCATGCGTTTCGGCGGGTATGTCGTCGCCGAGACCGACCCCGGCGATGGGCGCAAGCGGCGTCTGATGCCGTCCGAAAAATTGCTTGCCGAGCAGTGCCGTCAGTGGACGCATCACTATGAGGCGATGCTGCCTGTGCTGCCGCGAGCCGCAGAAGTGCTGCCGCGCATTCGCGACAGGAACTTCTACATCGCAATGCAGCGCCAGTTGGGACAGCATTACCTCGCCGGGTTTCGCATGCTGGATCAGGTGCCGGCTTTGGCACCACTCGCCGAAAGCAATGCCGGGTTGCTGATCATGGCAGGCCTGATGAACCGCCACATGAACGCTGGCGGGCGAGGCGAGCCGATCCCGGTGTCAATCTCGGCGATCGCGCGCCGGTTCGGAGTCGCTCGCTCGCACGTGCGGCACATGCTGCTGCTTGCCGAGACGGGTGGCCTGCTCACGCGATCGACCGACCGATCGGTGATCGTGCTGCCGGCCTTGACGCAGGCGGTGCTTCGTTTCTTCGCGGTGCTGTTCCTCTGGTTCGATGGGTGCGGCGCCCGCGCCCTGGCCGAGATGCGCGACGATCCGCCCGGCAGGCCGTGACGGGTTTCGATCTGATCACCCTGATCCTGGTGACGACGACGGCAATCGGCAGCGTCAACCATCTGTTCGTTCGCCTGCCGGCGCCGATCGGATTGCTGCTCGGTTCGGTCGCGATCTGCGCGGTCGCGCTCTCGGTCGATCCGTTCGTGCACTACGCCGTCGGGACCTGGTTGCGCGAGACCTTCGAGCAGATCGACCTGTCGCACCTTTTCCTCAATGGCGTGCTCGGGTTCCTGCTCTTCGCGGCCAGCCTGCATGTCAGCCTCGTCGACCTGCGCGAGCGGGGACTGACGATCGTGCTGCTCGCGATCGGCAGCGTCATCGTCTCGACGGTCGTGTTCTGCTTCGGACTCTTCGGCGTCTGCCGGCTGCTCGGCTACGAACTGCCGCTCGGCTGGTGCGCGGTGATCGGAGCGATCCTGGCGCCGACCGACGCGGTGGTGGTCGACGGCCTGCTGCGCCGGGTCTGGATGCCGGCCGGGCTGCGGACCGCAATCGCCGGGGAAAGCCTGCTCAACGACGGCGCCGGGGTGGTGCTCTATTTCATCGCACTCAGGATCGCGTCGGGCGAGACCGGGCTGGTCGGACACGGACGGGTGCTGGGCGCGATCCTCGTCGAAGTCGCGGGCGGCAGCCTGCTGGGGGGTGCCGCCGGCCTGCTGGCGGGGAGGCTGATGACGCGGATCGGCGACGCCGGTCTGAACCTGATGGTCACGCTGGCGCTGGTGCTGCTCACCTTCCGGGCTGCGGACGCGCTCGGGGTGTCGGGACCGATCACGGTCGCGGCGGCGGGTCTGGTGCTGGGCCAGACTCTGCCGGCCGCCGCCTGGCGAGCCTTGATGCAGGGGTTCTGGTCACTGCTCGACGAGACGCTGACGGCAGTCCTGTTCCTGCTGATCGGACTGCAGATCGTGGAAATCCCGCTCGTGCACATCATCTGGCTGCCGGTGCTGGCGGCGATCCCGCTCGCGTTGTGCGCGCGCCTGGTCAGCACCGGTGTTCCGGTCCTTTGTCTCAGGGGCCCGTTGGGGGAGAAAGGGCGGCTGATCGCGGTGCTGACCTGGGCCGGCATGCGCGGCGGCGTCTCGATCGCGATGGTGCTGGCGACGCCGGTGACGATCTATCGGCAGGAGTTGCTGGCGATCGCGTTCGCGGTCGTGCTGTCGACCACGGTGGGTCAGGGGCTGACGATGGCCACGGTGGTGAGGCGTTTGTATGACCAGGGCTCTGCCCTGGACCCGCTGGGGCCCGCGGCCCCAGACCCGCCCTATCAAAGGGTTTCCAAAGGCTAGCCTTCGGCGGGATCCAGGGGCGCTGCCCCTGGAT